>JABRVU010000485.1:0-2047 GCA_039961895.1 Phycisphaerae bacterium
GCCGGCCCGATGACCCGGTCCTGGCGGAGGCCGAAGCCGCGATGGCCGGCCTGCGCGCGCAGATCGAGGCGACTCAGAAGGACATGATCGACCTGGCCCGCGAAGCGTGGCGGACGCTGTCGGCGGCGTCGCGGCCGGCGGAGGCGGACCTGGCCGCCGAGTACGACCGGTTCAAGCGCGCCGTCGAGCTGCTGGACGGCGACGTCGCCGCCTACCAGCGGGCCAACGCGGGCATCGCGGCCCTCGAGCGCGAACTCATCGAGCAGCTTCGTCCGCTGATCGCCGGCAAGCTGTGCTTCGTCGGCTACACCGCGACGGCCGTCGCCGACATGGTCACCACGCCGGCCTATCCGCGCATGCCCGGCGTGCTGGTGCATTCCAGCGTGATGAACGGCTTCCTCCAGGGCCAGTTCCGCGACTGGTCGCCGCGCTGGGTGCAGGTGCTGGTGATCCTGGCCCTGGGCGGGCTGGCTTCGCTGCTGGCCGCCACCCGCGGGCCGCGGGAAAGTCTGGTCCTGCTGGCGGGCCTGGTCGTCTTCCTGATCCTGATCAACGGCTCCGTGGTCTTCCAGCGGCTGGATCACTGGCTGGAGCTGGTCAGCGCCCTGATCGCGCTGTTGGCGGCGTGGGCGGCGATCGTGGTGGTCCGCTACCTGACCGTGGAGCGGGCCCGTCGGCGGTTCAGCCGGGCGGTGGCCCAGTACGTCTCGCCGGCCATGGCCCGACAGATTTCCGAGTCGGCCGAGGAGTTCGACTTATCTCCGGTCAGCGGCCACGTGACCTGCTTCTTCAGCGATCTGGCCGGCTTCACGCGGCTCAGCGAGCGGCTGGGGCCCGACGGCACGCGCACCGTGCTCAACCCCTACCTTGAAGCCATGTCCGCCGTCCTGCATCGGCACAACGCGATGATCAACAAATTCATCGGCGACGGCATCTTCGCGTTTTTCAACCCTCCGATCCTGCCCTGCGAGGGACACGAGCGGGCGGCCTGCGCGGCGGCCATCGAAAGCCAGCGGGCCCTGCTGGAACTCAAGGCCGGTCACGATCACGATCCCCTGGCCGACGAGTTCCGGCGTCTGGCCATGCGCATCGGCATCGGTTCCGGTCCGGTGTTCGTGGGCGACTACGGCAGCGAGAACAAGCTGGACTACACCTGCATGGGCGACACGGTGAACCTGGCCTCTCGGCTGGAGGGGGCCAACAAGGTCTTCGGCACCACCATCATGGTTAACGGCGCGGCCCGCGACTCAGCCGGCGACGAGTTCGTCTTTCGGCCGCTGGGCGCTCTCCAGGTCAAGGGCCAGACCGTCGCCGTCCGCGTCTATGAGCTGCTGGGATACAAAGGCAAGATCAACGGGCGGGTCCTGGCGTTCTCGGAACGCTTCGAGGAGGCGGTCCAGGCCTTCGCCCGGCGGGACTGGCTTGAGGCCCGGAGGCTGTTCGAGGCCTGCGCGGAGCTGAAGCCCGACGACCCCGGAGCGGCGTTTTACCTGGCCACCATCCGCCGTTACCTCGAGTCGCCGCCGGGCGAGGACTGGAACGGCGGCGTGGAACTGACGGAAAAATAGCCGATGCCGGCAAGGGATCCATGGCGCAGGCGGGTGGGGCCGATCCTGGGAACGATTGTGGCCGTCGGGGCCGCCCTGCGGGTGGCGAACCTGGGGCAGTCGCCGCCGGGCCTCAACCAGGACGAGGCCGTCAACGCCTGGAACGCCTGGTGCCTGCTCAAGACCGGCAAAGACCAGCACGGCGTCTCCTGGCCGATCCTCTACACGCGGGCCCTGGGCGAGAACCGCAGCACGCTCTATCTCTATTATCTGATCCCCTTTCAGGCCGTCGGCGGATTGAACATCTGGACGCTGCGCTTCGCGTCGGCGTTCGGAGGGGTGCTGACGCTGCCGCTGGTTTATTACCTTGGCAGACGGATGTTCGGCCAGGCCGCCGGCCTCGCCGCGGCCGCCCTGCTGGCGCTCAATCCCTGGCACATCCAGCAGAGCCGCTGGGGGAACGAGGGGGCCATCGCTCCGTTGCTGGTCAGCCTGTCCGT
>JABRVU010000486.1:0-6971 GCA_039961895.1 Phycisphaerae bacterium
GGTGGGGAAGTCCTTATAGGTCTTGCCCGCCAACAGCAGGTCGAGCTGGCTGGTGATCTTCTCGATGGCCACCGCGCCGCGGTGAACGGCCTGCACCGTCCCGTCCTTGCCCAGGATGAACGAGATCGGGAAGCCGGTGGCCCCGTATTTATGCCCCGAGGCCTGGCGCGGATCGATGCCGGTCGGCAGGGTCACGCCCAGGTCCTTGGCCACCTTGACGATCTGCTCGGTGGTCGCGGATTGATCGAGGCTGACCAGCTTGAAGTCCACTCCCTTGGAGGTGTAGGTCGGCGAGATCTGTTGCAAGATCGGCAGGAAGCGCTTGCAGAAGCCGCACCAGCTCGCCCAGAAAGTGATGACGTTGACCCGGCCGTTGGTCTTGCCGATTTCAAAATCCTTGCCGTTGGCGTCCTTGATGGTCACTTGCGGGGCCGGTTTGCCGATCAGGCTCTCGGCGACGACGGCCGGCCCGCTGGGGGGCCTGGGATAGGCCTGCACGCGGAGCTGAATCTCCGGGCGCTCGGCCACGTTGGTCTTGAGCTTGATGGTCGGATACGTGGTGATGGGCAGCGGCGGGTCATAACCCGGCGGAATCGTGACCGTCACCTTGTAAGACTTGCCCGGCTCGACCTTGGGCGGCGGCGGAGGCTGAGGCGGCGGGACGGCCGGTACGACGGGCGGCGGAGGAGCAGCCTCGATCAGGGCGACCTTGATGGCCGCGTCGTTCGACTCCGGCTCGCCCTGGAACTGCAATTGACCCGTACCGTTGTAGGTGATGAAGAACTCCTTCTTGACTTCCGCGTCGGTGGGCACGGGCACCGCGACCACCTCGGTCGGCGTGATCTCGATCAGCCGCGGCTTGGTGGCGGAGACCTGAACGATCACGTCCGCCTCCGGCACCAGGCCGCTCTTGAGGCTGATCGGCTCGTTGTTCATGCCCTCGCGGAGCTTGGCGGTCTCGGCGGTGACGGTCAGTTCGTACTTCTTGCCCTCCTCGATGGCCTTGAGCTCGGCGGTGAACGGTCCGCCCGGACGGGTGGGCAGCTTCTCGAGCTTGAGCGGGGTGGTGGTGTTGTTGGTGATGGTGACGGTCCGGGTCTGGCTCGGGCTGTTGAGATCGATCCGGCCGAAGACGATGCCTCCGGGCGGTTCGATCACCACGCGATGCTTGATCCTGCCCTTGATCTGCAAGACGGGCGAGGGGTTCTTCGGGTCGCTGGTCTTCACGGTGACGGTCTTGACGGTGTCGGCCGCCGGCAGGCCGGTGGTTCTGACCTGGGCGCGGACCTTGCCCTCCTTGCCCGGCTCGATGACCTTGTCCCAGTCGGTCGCGGTGCATCCGCAACTGGCCTGAACGCTGGGAATCTGAAGCGGCGTATCGCCGTCGTTGTGAATGACGAAGGTGGCCTGGATGGTGTCGCCCTGCCAGACTTCGCCGGCGTCGAACGTGGTCTGATCGCAGCGGAACTTGCCGCTGGGGGCCATCGTGGGTTGCGTGGCGGGCGTGACCAGGTTGGCTTGAACCGGCGCCGGCACCGGCACCGGGTTTGGGGCGGGAGCGGCCGCCTGGGCCCAGGCGTTCGCCGCCAGGCTCAGAACTGCCAGCCCGACGCAAGCGGACGGGAATCGGCCCGATGCGCTAACACGTTTCTTGCCCGCTATTTGCATGGTATCGCACTCCCTGGAAAAGAGATTCGGCGGAATGAAGTATCGGACGCCCTCCGGGGTCCACTTCAGCAAGCTGCCGGTCCGGCTGAAGCCAGCCGGTTTCAGGAGCTGCCGTCAGCCCGACGCTGGTTTTCGGAGTATCGTCAAGTACCATAACGAGTTACCCGATCCGAATCAAGCCGCGGCGTCGCTTGTTACGAATTGTTACAGACCCGGCTCCTGGCTCGGCCACGAACCCGGACGGAGCGGCCCGGTCGGTCGGCGCGCCTTGCGACCCGATCGCAGCCCGTCTACGATTCCAGCCTGGCCACGGGAGCATCATCGTTGCGGCTTTCAATTGTCATTCCAGTGTTTAACGAGGCGCCGACCCTGGCGGAGATCGTCCGGCGGGTGGTGGCCGCCCCGGTTGACGCCGAGAAGCAGATCATCCTGGTGGACGACGGGTCCACGGACGGGACCCGCGCCCTGTACGACGATATTCGGCGCGAACATCCGGGATCGGCCATCGAAGTGATCCTCCATGACAGGAACCGCGGGAAGGGCGCGGCCCTGCGGACCGGCTTCGCCCGGGCCGACGGCGACGTGATCCTGGTCCAGGACGCCGACCTCGAATACGACCCGCGCGACTATCCCCGGCTGCTGGCCCCCATCCTCGAGGGCCGGGCCGACGTGGTGTACGGCTCGCGGTTCGTCGGTTCGGAGGCCCATCGCGTGCTGTTCTTCTGGCATTCGCTGGGCAACCGCTTCCTCACCACGCTGTCCAACGCCTTCACCAACCTGAACCTGACCGACATGGAGACCTGCTACAAGGTTTTTCGCGCCGAGGTGCTCAAGAACATCCGCATCGCCAGCGACCGCTTCGAGTTCGAGCCGGAGATCACCGCCAAGGTGGCCCGGGGACGCTGGCGGGTGTATGAAGTCGGCATCAGCTACGCCGGGCGCGATTACCACGAGGGCAAGAAGATCACCTGGCGCGACGGCGTGAAAGCCATCTTCGCCATTATCCGATACCGCTTTTTCGATTAGCGCCCATCCCAAACCCGCGTGGGATGCACTCTTGAGTACGACGGGGCAAGGTCGCGGGGGGCCGGGGTTCAACACCGGTGGTGGAGCGGTCCGACCGGCGCGGCACGACCCGCCCGGCGTCGCGGCCGCATTGCGTGAGGCTGGCATGAAGATCGTCAACGTATGCGGGGCCCGCCCCAATTTCATGAAGATCGCCCCGCTGATGGAGGCGTACGCGGGCGAGCCGGCCATCGCGCCGCTCCTGGTCCACACCGGCCAGCACTACGACGAAAAGATGAGCCGGCTGTTCTTCGACGAACTGGGCATTCCCCGCCCGGACGTGAACCTCGAGGTGGGCAGCGGCTCGCACGCCCTCCAGACCGCCCGGATCATGGAGCGGTTCGAGCCCGTGCTGCTGGAGCACCGCCCGGACGCCGTCGTGGTGGTGGGGGACGTGAACTCGACCATCGCCTGCGCCCTGACGGCGGCCAAGCTGGGCGTGGGGGTCTTTCACGTCGAGGCCGGCCTGCGCAGCTTCGACCGCACCATGCCCGAGGAGATCAACCGCGTGCTCACCGACGCCCTCAGCGACCTGCTGTTCGTCAGCGAGCCCAGCGGCGTCGAGAACCTCGCCCGCGAGGGCATCGACCCGAAGCGCGTGCATTTCGTCGGCAACGTGATGATCGACACGCTCGAAAAACACCGCCGGCGCGCGGAACGCTCGACGATCCACGCGACGCTGGGCGTGGAGCCGCGGGGCTATTGCGTGGTCACGCTGCACCGTCCGGCCAACGTGGACGACCCGACGGTGCTGGCCCGGCTGGCCGAGGTCTTCGCCGAGATTCACCGCGACCTGGCCATCGTGTTTCCGGTGCATCCCCGGACGCGCCAGAGGATGGAATCGGCCGGGCTGCTCGGGCCGCTGGGCGGGCTGCCCAGGCTTCACCTGGTCGAGCCGCTGGGGTATCTGGATTTCCTGGCCCTGCTCAGCAAGGCGGCGCTGGTGTTGACGGATTCGGGCGGTATCCAGGAAGAGACGACGATCCTCGGCGTGCCCTGCCTGACGCTGCGCGAGAACACGGAACGGCCGGTGACGATCACCGAGGGCACCAACCGGCTGGTGGGGATGGATCCGGCCCGCGTCCTGTCGGCGTATCACGACGTCCGGGCCGGCCGATGCCGCGTCGGCGCCCGCCCGCAGGGCTGGGACGGCCGGGCCGCCGGCCGCATCGCCCGTATCATCGCCGATTGGAAACGGTGAGGCCGCCGCCGATCCGCGATAGGATGGCCGGGGCATGTGCGACCTGGTCGTGCTCCATCACGGCGCCATCGGCGATTTTCTGCTGGCTCTGTCGGTGATCCAGAGCGTCCGGCGACACCTGGAGGTCCGGCGGGTGACGGCCATCGCCACGGCGGCGTCGGCGCGGCTGGCCGCCGGGCGGAGCGCGGTCGATGACTGGCGATCGCCGGAGGCCGTCGGCCTGCATTCTCTCTTTCGGGACGACGGAGCTCTCGATCAACGCCTGATCGGCTTGCTGCACCCCGCGATGCGCGTGCTGAGCTTCCTCTCCGGGCCGACGGAGGCGATGCACGCGCGGCTGAGCGGCGGCCGGGTCGGGGCGGGCACGGGGCCCGCCGCGCTCCCGTCGGCGACGCACCATCCACCGCGGGTGGTCTCCGTCGATCCGCGACCCTCGGGCTCGCCGCGGCATATCACCGGCCAATGGACCGAGGCCGTCAGGTCCCAGGGCTGGTCGGTGAGCGACCCCGATCCGGCGATACTGCGTATGGAAAGGCGCGCGTCGAACGGCCATGACCGCCGGCCGCGCGTGCTGATCCATCCCGGCGCCGGCGGCCTCGACAAGTGCTGGCCGGCCGAGCGCTTCATGGAACTGGCCGATGCCCTGGCCGCGCACGCGGTGCACTGGATGCTCGGCCCGACGGAGCTGGAGATCGAGCCGGCGCGGTTTGACGGTCTCCGGCGGCGCGCCGCCGGACGAAACGAGCCGGTGTGGATCGCGGATCGGCTCGAGCCGGCCGCCGAACGCATCGCCGAGGCCGACCTGTACATCGGCAACGACGCGGGCATGACCCACCTGGCCGCCGCCGTCGGCGTCCGCACCGTGGCCCTCTTCGGCCCGACCGACCCGCGCATCTGGCGCCCGCTCGGCGAGCACGTGACGGTCGTCGCCCCGCCGCGGCCCGGCCCGATCGCGGACGTGCAAGTGGAGGAGGTCCGCAAGGCCCTCCTCGCGCCGTAAGCGGGCGCCTCAAACCCGCGTGGCACGGGCGTCTGACCCATTCCGTCCGGTATCCGCGCCACGCACGTTTGAACACGATCTTGCGCCAGACCGATCCACAGGGTTTACTCTGGGCATGGCTCACGGGGGTTCGTGAATTTGAGCCTCAGCTCGACGATTGCCATTTTTCAGCCCGCGACATCATGGTTGTCCGGACGGATTCGCTCGGCGGAGAGGTTCTCGCTGCGGCCGCGCGAGGGTACTACACCCGACGGGCGGTCGCGGTTATCATGTTGGGGGTCCCTCGGCCGGACGGCGGCGGGGGGCCGATGTCGGCGTCGTCCTGAGCGGAACATCCCATGCGCTTTTTCCCACGCAGCCGGGCCTGGTTGGCGGGATTGATTCTGGGGAGCGGGGCCCTGAACGCGACCGCGGCCGCCGCCCCCCTGGCCGAGCTGCCCGAGCCCGGCGGCTACACCAGCTATCTGCGCATCATCCTCATCGTCGTCTCGATCGTGCCCTGGCTGCTGTTCTGCCAGTGGGTGGACAAGGACACGGTCTACGTCAAGCGGATGAACCGCGAGCTGTGGAACAGCGTGGTGCTGGGCGGAGGCGTCCTGGGGCTGGTGGTCTGGCTGTTCCTGCCGTGGAAGACCGCCGGGCTGTTCGCGGCCGGATTCGGGCTGTGGTTCCTCATCACCGGCAGCGTCTGCGCGATCTACGTGATCATGCGCAACGGGCTGGTGGACGTGAACGCCCGGGTGTTCACGCCCCGGCACATCAAGGCGGTGCTCTCCGGGCTGGGGCGGAAAAAGGACCAGGGTTTCGACGCCATCGAGCGGGTCCGGCTGACCGACCGCGAGGGCAGAAAAATCACCGTGCCCACCGACCCCAACCAGGTGGATCCCTATGACGCGGCCCAGACCCTGCTGTTCGACGCCCTGTGGCGGCGGGCGACCGAAGTGGCCCTGGTGGTGCGGCCCAATGACTGTCAACTGGTCTACCTGGTGGACGGGGTGCAGACTCCGCGGCACGAACTGCTGACCCGGGACCAGGCCGCCCTGGCCCTGGATTATCTCAAGCGCATCGGCGGAATGGACGTGAACGAGCGCCGCAAGCCGCAGACCGGTTCGCTGACCGGGGCCATCACCGGCTCCAAGGCCAACATGACCGAGATCAAGCTGTCGGCCAGCGGCACCACCCAGGGCGAACGTCTGAACCTGAAGATCGTGGGCGACGAAAACCGCCTGCGCATCGCCGACCTGGGCATGACCGAGGCCCAGGAGAAGCAGTTCGAGGAGCTGTGCAAGAAGCCGAGCGGCCTGATCATCGTCAGCGGCCCGCGGATCAGCGGTGTGACCACCACCATGTACGCGGCCTTGCGCTCGCACGACGCCTTCATGCAGAACCTGCTGAGCCTGGAGCGGGTTCCGCTGATGGAGCTGGAGAACATCACCCAGAACATCTTCGACCCCACCAAGCAGGACGTGCCCTACTCGCGTCAGCTTCAGACCATCCTGCGGCGCGAGCCCGACGTGGTGATGGTCAGCGACTGCCCGGACCGGGAGACGGCCCACCTGGCGGTGAAGGCGGCCCAGGACGGCAAGAAGATCTACATGGCCATCGCGGCCAAGGACTGCTTCGAGGCCCTCAAGAAGCTGGTCAGCCTGGCCGGCGACACCGACGCGGTGGCCTCGGTGCTGCTGGGCGTGACCTCGCAGCGGCTGATCCGCAAGCTGTGCATCGCCTGCCGACAGGCCTACAAGCCCGACCTGGGGCTGCTCAAGAAGGCCAACCTGCCGGCCGACAAAATCGAGCACTTCTACCGTCCGCCGCCCGAGGGGCTGGTGGACGCCAAGGGCAACCCCATCGTCTGCACCAACTGCCAGGGCAGCGGGTATTTCGGACGTACCGGGGTGTTCGAGCTGCTGGTGGTCGATGACACCATGCGCGAGCTGATCCGCAACGGGCAGCCCATCAACAACATCCGGGCCCAGGCCCGCACCAACGGCATGCTCTTCCTCCAGGAGGTCGGCATCCAGAAGGCCATGACCGGCG
>JABRVU010000487.1:0-1436 GCA_039961895.1 Phycisphaerae bacterium
GCCCGGGTGGCCGCGCTGGCCCCGCCGGCCACGCCGCCGACGATGACGATCCTGGATGGATTCATGGCTCGCCTTTCCGACTCAAACGGACCGTTTTCTCCCCAGAGCCACGCATGATCGCAGAACATGGTCGTGGAGAGCCGCGGGCTTCAGCATGCGGCTCGTCGGGGCCGGATGGTCCGTTCGTGTTTCCCGTGGCGCGGTCCACTCAACACGAGCAACTGCCCCCTGAAGACGACAGGGCCCGATTCCAGGGCATCCGCTCCAGCAGCCGGGCCATCGGACAGACCCCGGTGATGCCCGAGAAGGTCAGGCCGGCGGCGATGACGACGTCGATGGCCAGGAACGTCGGGTGAAGCAGCGCCAAGCCCAGACCGGCGAGCAGCAGCAGGCCGGCCGTGATCATGACCTGCCGCACGATGGGTATCGGTCCGCCGCCGGCCAGCGGAACGCCGGCCTTGCGACAGGCGTCCAGTCCGCCCTCCAGCACGTGGACCTGCCGGAAGCCCAGGGATTCGAGCTGTTCGGCGGCCTTGCGGGCCCGCATCCCGCTCTTGCAGACCAGCAGCAACGGCCGATCGCGGTCCCAGCCGGAGGCGGCCGACGCCAGCGTCGCCAGCGGCACGCATTCGCACGGGCCCGCCAGGCGGGCGGAAGCGAACTCGTCCCGTTCGCGCACGTCCAGCACGCGGTGGGACCAGGACGAAAGCTGATTCGGAGACAGCATCTGCATGGGTGTTCCTCGCAATGGGTCGAAACGTCGATTCTTCCTCACCATTCGTCGCCCGGCGGCTCCTCCGGGGCTGCTCACCGGCAGCCGGAGATTTCCGAGTTCCCGACGTCGCGGCAGGAACCGCCCGGATGAGAGCCATCCCCAACCCCTGATAAACGACCGGCCTGAAGCCCATCCCGCACAAGTTAGGGGAGGGGTTCTTATTACTCGCCTTCCGGCCCGTGGTCGCGGATGCAGTCCAGCAGCCAGCGCGGTCGGCGATCGACGACCCGGTAATAGACCGTCTTGCCGTTCCGGCGGCGGTCGAGCAGGCCGTGGGCCTTCATCAGGTTCAGGTGCTGGCTGACCGCGTTGGGCGGGGCTCCCAGGCGGTCGGCCAGCTCGCCCACCGACAGCGGCCCGGCCAGCAGCAGGTCGCAGATCCGCAGCCGCTGGGGGTGGGCCAGGACGCGCAGGGCCCCGGCCGCCCCCTCCAGCCGCTCCATGGGGATAAGCCGGTTTCGTGCTTTGCTCATGATATCAATATATCATATCGTCATGACATGTCAACTTGTTGAACCGGCTTGCAGCCCCCGGCCCGAAGCGGCGGAAAAAACGGGGTGTGTTCCCCAAGGCTCAGCGCCGTCACGCGCGGATGGGGCGGAACCGCCGCCGCGCGGGGCGACGGAGCACCGGCCGGGGGCGGATCGGGCGCCCGCCGGAG
>JABRVU010000488.1:0-3559 GCA_039961895.1 Phycisphaerae bacterium
CCGAAACGCTGCCGGGGCATTCGCGGGCCTTCGCCCTGGGCATGTTTCAGGCCCTTTCGGCCGTCGGGAACATCACCGGTCCGGCGTGACCACCCACCGGGCCACCGCCGAACCGGTGATGTTCCCGACGGCCGAAAGGGCCTGAAACATGCCCAGGGCGAAGGCCCGCGAATGCCCCGGCAGCGTTTCGGCGATCAACGTGGCGGCCGTGGCGAACGCTCCGCCGATGCCGCAACCCATGATGAACCGATAGACGCAGAAGTCATACCAGTGTTGCGAGAGGCCCGACAGGCCGGTGAAACAGGAATAGACCAGCACCGAGACGGACAAGGTCTTGACCCGCCCCCAGCGGTCGCCCATGACCCCGAAGAAGAGCCCGCCCACCGCCCAACCCATGATCATGACCGCGGTCACGTATTTGCCGTAGCGGATCACGTCCGGATGCGTGGGCGCGAGGTTCTGGAGCTGCGAGAGGGCCGGCTGGCGCGACAACACGAAGATGCGCTGGTCCATGGTGTCGAACAGCCAGGCCATGGAGCCGATGATCAGCACCCACCAGTGATAGCGGGTCATGCCCTCGTACCAGCGCATCCTGGGCGCCGCAGGGTCCTGCGGAAGTGTTGCTCCGGTGTGCATGAGACGTCATCCTCGTTTCAGACGGTGACACGAACCCGCCGGTCACGCGGGCGGCATGGTAAGGGATGCCCCGGCCCGATTCCACCCCGGCGGAAGCGGCGGGGCGGATGAGCGACGGGAACGCGGATCGCCGCCGGGGGCGGTCGGGGCGGATAGAATGGGTGCGTGAACGGGCCTGAACATCAGCAGCGCGTGGCGGCCCTGCGGGCGGCCATCGAGCACAGCGGACTGGAGCGCAGCGGCTGGGAGCATCCCTGCGCCTACCTTCCCGGCCGGACCGCCCGCGACGTGGCCTTTCAGATCGAGGGGCTCGAGCCGGGGCTGTATCACGCCCTCATGGACCTGAACTTCCGCCGCAGCGGCGCGATCGTCTATCGCCCGGCCTGCCGCGGATGCGACCAGTGCCGGGCCATCCGCGTGCCGGCCGCCGAGTTCCGACCCAACCGCGCCCAGCGCCGCTGCCTGGCCCGTCATCGCGGCCTGGAGATCGAGGTCGGCCCGCCGCGGCTCACCGACGAGAAGCACGCCCTCTACCAGCGCTACTTGCGCGTCCGCCACGACGGAAAGATGGACGACGCCCTCGAGAGCCTGCGCGGTTTCCTGTACGAATCGCCCCTGGATACGCGGGAAGTGGTCTATCGTCGCGACGGGCGGATCGTGGCCGTGGGCATCTTCGACCGCGAGCCGGCGGCTCTCAGCACGGTGTACTGCTATTTCGCCCCCGAAGCCTCGCGCGATTCGCTGGGCGTGTACAACGTGCTCTGGACCATCGAGCAGGCCCGGACGGCGGGTATTCCCTACGTCTACCTGGGCTATTACGTGCGCGACTGTCCGAAGATGAACTACAAGATCAACTACCGGCCCTGCGAGCTGCTGACGCCCGACGGAACGTGGCGTCGGACGGACCGCGCCGCGCACGGCCACGGCCCGCCCTCCGCGGCCGGACCGGCACGCCCGTCCGCCGATTAGCCCCCGCCCATGCGCGGGGCGGTGGGATGGGGGCTTTGGAGCCCATTCTCCTGCCCGTGTGGGAGCGGCTTCCTGCCGGTCGATTGGTCAGGGTCATGGGATGGGCGCTTAAGGGATTCTGCGCAGCAGATCGTCGTCTATCGGTCTGGCCGGCGCGGAGGCGGGCGACGAAGCGGGATCCGGGCCGTTGTCCGGCAGGCCCGCGCGGGCCGGCGCGGTGGCGGTGGGCTCCGGCACGACGTCCGGCTCGACGCCAACCTCGGGAGCGGCCAGGTCGGGCGGCAAGGTCTGGCCCGGCTCGCCGAGCTGCACGGGGTTCTCCAGCAGGCGGACCCGTCGGGCGTCGGCGTCCACCTCGACCAGGGCATTGATCGGCAGCGTGGCGTTGAACCGGCTGTGGCCGGCAGGGAAGTTGGCGATCACCGGCACGCCCAGTCCCTCGAAATAGTCGGCCAGCACCTGCTCGAGGCTCAGGCTGTCCTCGCCTTTGCGCGACTCGCAGTTGGTGAACTGGCCGAGGATGACCGCCGAGACGCGGTCGAACTTGCCGCCCAGTCGGAGCTGCGAAAGATAGCGGTCGATGCGGTAGGGCTCCTCGTTGGTGTCCTCGATGAACAGAACCCGCCCGGCGGTCTGGACCTCGAAGGCGGTGCCCATCAGCGCGCAGACCAGCGAGAGGTTGCCCCCGGTGAGCCGGCCGGCGGCCCGACCGCTCGACAGCGCCCGCAGCTCCGGCAGGGCCGGCGGAAGCTCATAGGTATACCCCTCATCCAGCAACTGGCCCGCCCAATCGAAGTAAGATCGGTAGAGCAGCGCCCGCCAGAGGTAGTCGCGCGAGAAGCCGGTGAGGTTCTCCCGGCTGCCCAGGCCGTGGCTGACCACCGGCCCGTGAAACGTCACCAGTCCGGTCTTGCGCTGAATGGCCAGGTGCAGCCCGGTGATGTCGCTGTAGCCCAGCAGGACCTTGGGATTCTGGCGGATCGCCTCGTAATCGAGCAGGTCGAGCAGGCGCGTGGTGCCGTAACCGCCGGCGCCTGGAAGCACCGCCCGGACGGTCGGGTCGCGGAAAGCGGCCATCAGCTCCTCGGCCCGAACGTCGTCGTCGCCGGCCAGATATCCCCGCTTGCGGAACAGGTTCTCGGGAACGCGAACGTGGAAGCCCATGCGCGTCAGGCGCGTGCGGGCCAGCTCCACCCGCGAGCGCTCGAGCGAACCGGCCGGGGCGACCAGTTGCACGGTATCCCCGGGCCGAAGCGCGGGCGGGAAGATCGGCGGCGGGCCCTCGCCGCGAAGTACCGTGGCACAGACAAAGCCCAAGGCCGCGGAGGTGAACGCGATCCGTCGCATGAGCCGTACTTGTACCATGACCCGGCGGGCGAAGGAAGGGTTCAGGGCTCGGGTTGGGGGCCGCTGCGCGCGCCGGGGACAAGCGTCGGGGATGGTCTCGGGGCGAGGAGGGTGGAACACCGCGCGTCAACGGCATGGGTGCGGCGCAGCGGCGGCGTTATAATGCCCCGGCCATGAAGCTGTACACGCGGACCGGCGATTCAGGGGAGACGTCGCTGTTCGACGGCACGCGCGTGCCCAAGGACCATCCGCGCGTGACGGCCTTCGGCGACGTGGACGAACTCAACTGCCTGCTGGGCTGGTGCCGCTGCGCCGACGCCCAGGGCCTGTTGTGGCAACGGATCGAGCGCGTCCAGCACGAGCTGTTCGTGCTCGGGTCGGAGCTGGCCACGCCGGCGGGGTCGCGGTCGGCCGGGCGCATTCCGCGCGTCAGCCAGGATGAGAACGCCCGGCTCGAGGGCTGGATCGACGAGGCCGCCGCCGCGGTTCCGCCGCTCAGGCAGTTCATCCTGCCGGCGGGGACGGAGCTGGCCGCCCGGCTGCACGTCGCCCGGGCGGTCTGCCGCCGCGCCGAGCGCGCCGTGGTCGGGCTGGCCCGCGCCAACGA
>JABRVU010000489.1:0-2480 GCA_039961895.1 Phycisphaerae bacterium
AGTAAAGGGTGGGGTCGCGATGAACAGAGGGTGGGTCATCCTGGTGGCGGTGGCGTGGTGCGGGGGCTGTGACCCCGGACCGGCGGGTCAGACCGCGTCGTCGGGCCAGGTCCCGGCGCCTGCCGCGGCCTCGAAGCCGGCCGTTTCCTCCGCTCCCGCGATGGCGACATCGGCTCCCTCCACGAATCCTGGCTCCGGCGTTTTGTACCGGGAGGATTTCGAGAAGACCGCGCCGGGCGGCGTGCCGGAGGAATTCCTGGTGATCGACGGTGCGTTCGCGGTGCGCGATCTGGACGGCAATCGCGTCCTGGAGCTGCCGGGCGAGCCGCTGGAGACGTTCGGCGTTCTGTTCGGGCCGAACCTGACCGAGCCGGCCGCCGTTCGGGCCCGGTTCAACGGCACGCGCCGCGGCCGGCGGTTCCCCACCTTCGGCGCGGGGCTGGGCGGCGCCGAGGGCTACCGGCTGATCGTCTCGGCCAACAAGGACGCCCTGGAGCTGTTCAGCGGCGAGAAGCCGGTGGCCGGCGTCGAATACAAGTGGGAGTCAGGCAACTGGACCGAGCTGCTGCTGCGCATCCGTCGCAGCGGCGAGGGACAGTGGAGGATCGAAGGCAAGGTCTGGCGGCAGGGCGCCCCCGAGCCGGCCGACTGGATGATCGGCCTGGACCTCCGCGAGCCGCCGCCGGCCGGCCGGGCCTCGCTGTGGGGCTCGCCCTTCGCCGGTACGCCCATCCAGTTCGACGACCTGGCCCTGATGCGCGTCGAGCCGCCGTGACCACTGGCGGCCGGCTGAATCATGACCTGCCGCGAAGCGGCCGCGGGCGGTATGTTCCACCCACGGCCGCTGGCGGTTGTACACGTGATCGGTTGGTGCGGCTGGGCCTCACTTGAGCGCCGGGTCGGTGTCGAGAACCTCGCGCAGCTTGCCCAGGGCGATGTTCTGGATCTGCCGCACGCGCTCCTTGCTGAGCCCGACGGCGTCGCCGATCTCCTGGAAGGTCTGGCGGTCCTCGCGCTGGGCGGGGAAGCGCTGGGCCAGGATGCGCGACTCCAGCTCGGTCAGATCGCCGAGGTTGTGCCGCAGGGCCCGATGCAGCCGCTCGATGTACAGCTCGGTCTGATCGTCCGGGGCCTTGACCGGGCGCTCGAACGACACGTCGTGCTGCACGGGGAAGCGCTTGCGGTACAGGCTCTCCTGCTTGCCTCGGCGCATGAGAGCCCGGGCGATGACGTTGCACGCATAGGTGCTGAACCGGTAGCCCCGCCAGGGGTTGAACCGGTCCACCGCCCGCGACAGCGCGAACAGGGCGTCGCTGAGCATGTCGTCGTCATCGAGGCTGCGCGAGCCGAACCGGGCGATCATGGAATAGACCAGGCCCATGTTCTTCTCGACGATGTATTCGCGGATGCGCTGCCACCGCTGAGCCCACAGCAGCCGCTCGCTGCGGGGGATGGGCCGCTTGCCCTCCCGCCGGCGGGCTCGCTGGGCGCAGACGTGCAGGCTGACGAACAGCTCCTGCTCGTCGGGGCCGGGCTCGTCCCGATCGGCCTGGATCCAGTCGGCGATCCGGATGGCCTCCTCGGCCGCGGCTTTGCTCCGAAGCTTCGGATCAGGCGCGTACCAGAGGTGCTCCGGATCGAGCACCGCAACCGGGAACGGGGACTTCGATTTGGGGCTTCGTGTCGTCACCATGCCATTCGTCACTTGCAGTGGGGCTCTAGGCTCAAACCATTATTAGGACTATTTCGGTCCTATTCAAGCGATCCAGCGAGCTCGGGCCGCGATTCGGGTATTCGCCCTATCCTTCAATGATCCCGTCCGGGGAGCCTAAAGACGCAACTACCCCTTCACCTCATCGCGCATCTCGAAAGCGCGTGCGGCAGCAAACGCGGCCCGTTGCGAAAACACCAATGATTACCCAGGGTCGGGTGGAATCTTATCCTATTACGACGGAAAACGCGAAAAGTTGCAGCCATTTGTCCTCAAATCCTCAGAGCCGATCGCTTGGGATGGTCCAGCGCGCCGCCGCACGGCGTTCCGCTCGTCCACCACCCTTGAGACCCAGCCGCGCGGACCGCGCGACCCAGTGCCCCACAGAGAATCCGCCTCTTCATGTCGCCGTCAAGTCAAAGCCTGGATCCATGCGGCTGCTGGCGAAATGTCTGGGCATCGTGCACAATGTGCGGCCGTGGAAAGCTGAACTTCCACTAAACGCCAAGCACAAGGGGCTTCACGCATGTCAGCTCAACCACCGGCCACACCAACGCGCACGGAATCCGACAGCATGGGGCCGATGCAGGTGCCCGCTTGGGCCCTGTGGGGCGCCCAGACTCAGCGGGCCGTGGAGAATTTCCCCATCAGCGGGTACCGGTTCGACCGACGGTTCATTCGGGCGATGGGCCTGATCAAGCAGGCCGCAGCCCAGGTCAACCACGAGCTGGGCCGGCTCGACGAGCAACGGATGAGGTGGATCGTCGCC
>JABRVU010000490.1:0-1735 GCA_039961895.1 Phycisphaerae bacterium
CCCGCCCCGCGCCGGTCACGATGCAGGCCTTGCCTTGTACGGACATCGCCGTCTCCTCGATCGGGCCCACGAAGCGCCGGCGGCCCGGACGGCCGGAGAGGTCGAGGAGACGGCCGGGCTCTGCCCGGGAGGCCGGTGCGTTCCACATTCCGCCGACGTGTCCCGCCCGGGAGAGGTCGGGCAGTTGGTGGATCGCTGCCTGGCCGAGTTCGGCCGGCTCGACGTGCTGGTCAACAACGCCGGCGTGGCGCCGTGGAGCAAGGCCGCGGAGATGAGCGACGACGAATTCGCCCGCGTGATGGCCGTCAACGTTCACGCCGTCTTTTATACCTGCCGGCGGGCCTGGCCGGCCTTGCTCGAATCGCGCGGGACCATCATCAACATCTCGAGCCTGGCGGCGCACGACCCGTTTCCGGGCCTGGCCGTCTATGGCGCGACCAAGGCCTGGGTGAATACCTTCAGCCGGGCCCTGGCCGAGGAAGGCCGGCCCCACGGGGTGAAAGTGTTCGCTCTCGGTCCGGGGGCCGTCGAGACGGTCATGCTCCGGACCGGTCTGCCCGACTTCCCGCCGGAGAAGACCATGGACCCCGATCATGTCGCCGGCGTGGTCGAATGGCTGCTCGATGACCGCTGCCGGTTCGCGACGGGCCAGACGATCTATATCCGACGATGAGAGCGGCCGGTTTCCGGACTCCAGCGACTGATGTCCCCTTTCCGAGAACGGATGGCAAGCGAACCCCCGTGCCGCAGGAACCGCCACCCCCGACTGGAAACCGGAAACCAGGAACGGGATACTGGCAACCGGCCACTGGCCAGGGAGCCCCGCCATGAGATCGTACCGCAAGGAACTGTGGTTCCAGACGCCGCATCGGCGCGACTACGTGAACATCACCGGGCAGGTCGAGGAGGCCCTGCGCGAGAGCGGCATCCGCGAGGGCTTGTGCCTGGTGAACGCCATGCACATCACCGCCAGCGTCTACATCAACGACGCGGAGTCCGGGCTGATCCGCGATTACGACGACTGGCTCGAACAGCTCGCCCCCCACGAGCCCACCTCGCGTTACCGGCACAACCAGACCGGCGAGGACAACGCCGACGCCCACCTCAAGCGGCAGGTCATGGGCCGCGAGGTGGTCGTCGCCGTGACCGACGGCAAGCTGGATTTCGGTCCCTGGGAGCAGATCTACTACGCCGAGTTCGACGGCCGGCGGCGCAAGCGGGTGCTGGTGAAGATCATCGGAGAATAGCCCCGCTCAGAGGAAGAGAACTCGGAAGGCGGTGGCGCGGCGCCCTCGGCGGGCGCGATGACCGGCGCGGCCCGCGGAGGGCGTCGCCCACCCGGCGACCCCCCGCGGTTCCTCCTTCCGCCCGCCGGCATTGACAACCCCGTCGTCGGCTTCCAGACTACACCCCTTTCCGGGTCTGACGGACATGCTCGATGAACTGGCCGGAGAATTGAATCAGGTCGCCGCCGAGGCCGAGCAGCTCATCGCCGCCGCCGGCTCGGTCGCCGAGCTGCGCGCCGCCGAGAGCCGGTTGATGGGCAAGCAGGGCCCGCTGGGACGGCTGCTGGGCTCGATCGGCCGGTTCCCCCCCGAGCATCGCGGCCCGGCCGGCAAGCAGATCAACGAGGCCAAGGTCCGCATCGCCGGGCAGTTCGCCGCGGCCCGGGCCCGGCTCGAGCAGTCGGCCGATCAGGCTGCCACGGCCGCCGCCCGGGCTTACGACCCCACCC
>JABRVU010000491.1:0-9443 GCA_039961895.1 Phycisphaerae bacterium
GCTCAACACCATCCGCGTGCAATTCGAGCAGGTGATGTCGGAATTGCAGGTCAACCAGCTTTCGAGCCCGGCGGTGGAAGCCCGGCTGGGAGGGGCGATTATCGCCCCTATGGGCGCGCTTCAGCGAAACCGGCTGCCCGCCGCCGCCGACGGGATCGACGGGTTAGCTCGAAATGCTTCCGATGAGGCCATACAATCGGTAAAGACTTCCCAGGATGCCATTTTGGCCGATATGAACAGAATCCTGGCTGCCATGCAGAAATGGGAAGGCTATCAGGAGGCGGTCGCTCTATTGCGGGAAGTGCTGAAGATGCAGGGAAATCTCAATCAGGAGGTGGAACGGCAGCTCGAGGAGGAGATTTTCGGCGGCCCGCCGGGGACGCGGCCGGCCACCCGTCCGTCTCAATAACAGATAACGCCGCAGGCTGCGTCACGTGTGCCGTTCTGAGGTCGTTGCGGATACAATGAGGGGTGTTCCAAGCCGGGCCAGGGTTCCAAGCGAGGGCTGAGCATGTTTTGCGCACTCCGGTCGAGCCGTGGATGGTCGATCCTTCTGGCGACGACGGCCTGGGCCGGCGTCTGCGCGGCCCAGGCGCCCTCGACGCAACCCGGCGCGGGCGGCGAACGGGCCCGCGACCCGCTGGCCACCAAACAGCAGATCGTCCGCGACCGCATGACTCAGCTCGAGGACCGGATGTTCCGGCTGACGGAGAAACTCGCCCAGAGCGAGCCGGAGCAGGCCCGCAAGCTCGAGGCGGCCATGAAGCGCTCGCAGGAGCTGCTCATCCGCCGCAGCATGGAGGACGCGATCGCGCTGCTGGAGGCCGGCAAGCTGACCGACGCCTCGGACCGGCAGGCGGCGGCCGTCAAGGGCCTGGAGGGCGTGCTCAAAATCCTGCTCGAAGAGCCCGACAACACCCGGGAGCGCCAGGCCGAGATCGACAAGCTGCAAGCCTACCAGGACCAGGTCCGCAAGCTGCTGGAGAATGAGCGGATGCTGCGGACCCAGTCGGAGGCGGCGCCGCGGCTGGCCCGGTTGCTGGCGGGCATCCAGGCGGCCATCGCCCAGATCGAGTCGCTCATCGAGCGCGAACAGAAGCAGATCGAACAGACCCAGGAGGCATCGAAAGGCCGCCCGGCCGACGCCGGCGCGCTCAACCGCGCGCAGAAGGCCATCCGCGAAGAGACCGAACGGCTGGCCCGGCAGTTGCGCAACCCCGGCGGCGAGGCGGACCGGCCCGATGAGTCCGGGCAACCCGCGGCGCGGAATGATGCGTCCGGCGACCCCGCTCGGCAACAGGGAGCAGGCCGGTCACCCGCGGAGAGAGACCCGCGCGGCCAGGGCACGGAGCGGTTGCCGGCGGATGCGGAAAACGCCAGGCCTGAACCGGGCAACAACGCGGATCGGCCATCGAAGCCCGAGAACGAGACGGATCCTTCGAAAGCGGACACTCGGCCGGACGCGCAGCCCGAGCAGCCGTCTCTGCCCCAGGGCGGCAACCGGCAGGCGGTCGAACGGCCGGCAGGCGGTCAGCAGCGGCAGTCCGACGGGCGGCAAGGCGATTCACCATCACCCGGCGGACAGCAGCAGGGAAGTCAACGACAGACCGACCGACAACCCGCTGAGCGACAACCGGGCGGGCAACCGGGACAAGACAGACAGGGCCAGGCGGAAGGACAGCCGGGTGGCCAACAAAAACAAGACCGGCAGCCATCCGGCGAACGGCAGCAGGGCGGACGCCAGCCGGGTGAACAGCAGCAGGGCCGGCAGGACATTCAGCCGCAGCAGGGCGGTGATCAACAAGGCGGTCAGCCCGCTCAGCCCAACCAGGGCCGCGACGCCGGGCAGCGGGCTGATTCACGGCGACCCTCGCCGAGCGATGAACCGCAGGGCGAGGCGGGCATCGAGGCCGGGTTGCGCGAAGCGCGGAACGACGTGGACCAGGCCGGGCGGGAGATGCAGGCCGCCGAGAACGAGTTAGGCCGCGAGAACCTGCCCGATGCGCTGCCCATGCAGAAGAAGTCGGTCGAGTCGCTGCGCCGGGCTCTGCGCGAGCTGCGCAGGCAGGAGCAGGCCACGCGCCGGCAGCTTGACCAGGCCGAGGCCGCCCGCCGGCAGCGCGACCTCGAGGCCGAGACCCGCCGACTGGCCGATCAGATGCGCGACGGCCAGACCCCCGGCGAGCAGAACGCGCCCCGTCAACAGCAGGGCGGTCAACAGCAGGGCGGCCGGCAACCAGGCGGTCGGCAGCAGCAGGGCGGTCAACAAGGCGGTCAGCAACAGCAAGGTCGGCAGCAGGACGGCCAGCGCCAGAACAACCAGCAACCAGGCAATCGCCAGCAGAACCAGCGGCCCGAGGAGCCGGTCCCGGGCAACCAGAACGTCGAGCGGGCCGGCGACAACATGCAGCGGGCCGCCGATGAGCTGGATCGCAACCGGCCCGAGGGCGCCACGCCCGAACAGCAGCAGGCCATCGAGCAGCTCGAACAGGCCCAGCGCGAGCTGGACCAGGCCCTCGATCAGCTTCGCCGCGAGCAGCAGGAGGAGATCCTCCGCGGGCTGGAATCGCGGTTCCGGGCCATGCTGGCGGCGCAGTTGATCATCAATGAGCGGACGCTCGACCTGGACAAGAAGGGGTCGGACGCCTGGGATCACGCCGATGAGCTCAAGCTGGCGGCCCTCTCGCAGGACCAGGCCGGCGTGGCCGACCAGGCCGGTCAGGCCCTGCACATCCTCAAGGAGGAGGGCACCACCGTGGTCTTTCCGCGCATCGTCGAGCAACTGCGCGAGGACATGTCGGGGGTGTCGGCGCTGCTGCGTGACAAAAAGACCGGGTCCCGCACGCAGCGGACCCAGGCCGACATCGTGACCACGCTCAAGGAGATGACCGAGGCGATCAAGGAGCTGCGCCGGAGGATTCAGAACGGCGAGGCCGGCGGCAACCAGGGGCAGGGTCAGGGTCAGGGCGGCGGGCGGGGGCAGAATCCGCCGTTGTTGCCGGGTTCGGCCGAACTCAAGCTGCTGCGCTCCTGTCAGCAGCGGGTGGCCCGCGAGACGTCGGATTTCAACGCCGAGCGCGAGGCCGGCGCGGCCCTGGACGCCGACGGGCGCAGGCAGCTCGAACGCATCGCCGCCCGGCAGCGGGAAATCGCCGAAATGGCCAGGAAGATGAACGAGCGGATCACGGGACAATAGGATTTGGGATTGCGGATTGTGGATCATTCCCCGTTTGAGAGGGAAAAGCCGTGAACAAGAACCGGTTCCCAGTTCACAGTTCTCAGATTTCCGTTCGCTGTTTTCCGGTTTTCGCTCGGACGGTGGCGCTGGTGCTTTGTTGCGCGACGGCCGCGAGGGGCGCCGACGGGCCCGCGACGGGGACGCGACCCGCGGAAACGCCGACGCCACCGGCGGTGGCCGAGCCGCGGCCGATCCTCTCGCCGGCCAGGAAGCTGGAACACGCCCGGCGGGTCATCGACCGGTTCGTGGCCCACGTCCGCGGCGCGCCGGACGTCCCCGCGTCGGCCCGGTCCGCGGTCGAGCGGGGCTGGCGCGAGCATCGGAATGATGAGGACCCCTCCGAGTTCCTCACCGCCGGCGTGGCCATCGTCCGCGAGGCTTACAAGAACGCGATGCAGGCCATGGACCAGGAGGACTTCGCCGCCGCCGAGGCCCTGCTCCGGCCGCTGGCCGGCGACAAGGACGTGTACGTCGCCCTGCACGCCGGGGCCCTGCTGGCCAGGACCCTGGTCGAGCAGGAGAAGCTCGAGGAGGCCGAGGAACTGCTCGCTCCGCTGGCCGCCCGCGAAAAGGAACTGATCGAATGCAGCTTTCTTGAGGCGGAGGTCGATTTTCTGCTGGCCTACTGCCGGCTCGCCAACCTGCGCTACGAGGAGGCCCGGGCCAGTCTGCAGAGCTTCGAGAACCAGCACCCCGACGCCCCGGAGCGGCTGCGCCTGCCGGCCAGGCAGATGCTTCAGGAGCTGGCCGCCCGACAGCCGGAGAGCCTCGGCGAGGTCTCCGACCTGATGGACTACGCCCGGCGGCGGCTGAGCACCGGACGGGCCGACAAGCCCGTGCGGCAGCGCCAGGACCGGGCCATCGAGCTGCTCGACAAGCTCATCATGCAGGCCGAGGAGCGCGAGAACCAGCAGAACCAGAACCAGGACCAGAACGAAAGCGAACGCGATCGCCAGCAGCGGCAACGGCAGCAGCAGAACCAGCCCAACGGCGGCAACCGATCGAATACGCCGATGCAGGACTCGCGGCGCCCGCAGGGCCGGGGCGGAATCGGCGAGCTGCACCGATCGGCCACCGCCAAGCCCGGGGAAGAGTGGGGCAAGATGCCCCCCGAAGAGCGCGAACGCATTCTGCAATCGTTGCGGAGGAACTTCCCCAGCCAGTACCGCCAACTGGTCGAGCAGTACTATAAGCAGTTGGCCAAGGAGAAGTGACGAGGGGCTTTCCGGCCGCCTGATTCCAGTTTCAGGGGGGGCTGGGCGGTCTCAGGCTGGGAGCATCGACATCGAAAGCGGGGAACCGGGAAGCAGGGACCGATCCCAATCACCGGGGGCTTGATCGTCTCGTGATCATCTGTACGTGCGTCATTTCGGGTGTGCTGGCGGCCGTGACGGCGGCGCCGCCGGCGGTGCGGGCGGTGACCATCGAGGGGCAGAGCCTGGAGGCGAACTGGTCGGGGGTCAGCCCGGCCGGCGCGGTCGTGTTGATCGAGGACGGTAAGCCGAGGGAGATATCGCCGGACGGTCTCATGCTGCTGCGTTGGCCGGTGGAGCCGGCGAGCCGGCCGACGGAGAGCGGCCATCAGACCACGATCGACCTGGCCGACGGCTCGCGGGTCATCGGCCGGATCATCGCCGGCGACGCCAAGCACGTCACCGTGGCCACCGAGCCGCTCCCGGAGCTTCGCCTGCCGTTGACGGAGCTGGCCGGACTGCGTTGGCGCGGGAGCGATCAGCCCGAGGCCCTGGCCGCCTTCGAGAAGGCCCTGGCCGAACGCGACCCGTCTCAGGACACGCTGTTCGTGGTCCGCGAGGGCCGTGTTACCGCCCTCAAGGGCGTGACCGAGTCGCTCGGGCCGGGCGGCGGGTCGTTCCGCTGGCGCGAGCGGTCGGTGCCGATCCAGGCGGGCAGCGCGTTCGGCATCGTGTTCGCGGCCGGGGTTCAGCCTCCGGCGGCGGCCCAGGCCACCTGCCGGCTCACGGACGGATCGAGATGGGCGGGCAAGCTGGCCGGCGGCGATGAACGGTCGGTCATCGTCGAGCTGGGCGGCGGGACGCGGGTCGCGCTGCCGGTCGCGCGGATCGAGGAAATCCGTTTCCGCAGCGACCGCGTGCTGTTCCTGAGCGACCTGACGCCGGCGGAGTTCGTGATGGAGCCGTTCGGGACGACGCGCTGGCCGTATCGCAAGGACCGTTCGGTGGCCAACCGGCCGATGCGCATCGGAGAGGAGGTCTTCGAGCGCGGTTTGGGCGTGCATTCGCGCTCGGTGCTGACCTTCGATCTGCCCGGGCGGTTCAGCCGGCTGGCCGCGGTGATCGGCATCGACGCCGGGGCGGCCCCGCTGGGCAACGTGGTGTTCCGCGTGACCGCCGACGGCAGGGACGTCTTCAACAGCGGGCCCGTGACCGGGCGCGACCCGCCCCGCCCGATCAGCGTCCCGATCGAGGGAGCCAAGCGCATCCAGTTGATCGTCGATTTCGGCGGAGACCTGGACATCGGCGACCAGGCCGACTGGGCCCATGCACGGTTGATCAGATGATGGCCCGAACTCGCAACGTTCCCGTTTCCCCCAATGGGTCGCGGGCTTCGCGGCGCGGCCGGGGTTCAGGGCCGCGCGGTTTCAGGCCCGCGGCTCCGAGCCCACCCCATGACCCTGGCCATCGACCGGCTGGAAGCCGGTTGTCCACGGGTCTGGGTATGGGCTCCACGCTGGCGGTGGTGCTGGCAGCAGGCGTGATCGGCGCGGCCGTTCCCTTGCGCGCCGCCGAGCCCGCACCGTCGATCGTGCCCGCGGAGGTCCGTGCCGCCGAGAGCCGGCGCATCGAGGTCATGGCCCGGGCGGCCAGGTCGGTGGTGTGCATCTTCGGCGAGGCCCGCACCGGCGGCGGGTCGGGCGTCGTCATCACGCCCGACGGCTACGGTCTGACCAACTTCCACGTCGTGGCCGAGATGATGGATACGCGCAAGGGCCTGGGCGGGTTGTCCGACGGCAAGCTGTATCCGCTTCAGGTGCTGGGCATCGACCCCACCGGCGACCTGGCCATGTTCCGGCTCAGCGGGCGCGAGGCCTTCGAGCCCGCGCCGCTGGGGGACTCGGACCTGGTCCGCGTCGGCGACTGGGTCTTCGCGATGGGCAACCCCTTCCTGCTGGCCGAGGACTACAGCCCCACGGCCACGCACGGCATCGTCAGCGGGGTGCATCGCTACCAGTTCGGGGCCGACAACCGCTCGCTGGTCTACACCGACTGCATCCAGGTGGACGCCTCGATCAACCCCGGCAACTCCGGCGGACCGCTGTTCAACATGAGCGGCGAGGTGATCGGCATCAACGGGCGGGCCTCGTTCGAGGTCCGCGGTCGGGTCAACGTGGGGGCCGGCTACGCCATCTCGATCAACCAGGTCCGGCGGTTCATTCCCGCGTTGCGGGCCGGACTGCTGGCCGAGCACGGCTCGCTGGGCGCGACCACGCTGGACCTGGGATACCGCAAGGTGGTCTTCGAGAAGATGCTCGAGCCCTCGGTGGCCTCGGCCGTCGGGATCGGCGTGGGCGACCGGCTGGTGCGCTTCGGGGGCGTCGAGATCCACAGCTCGAACCAGTTCGCCAACCACCTGGGTGTTTACCCGGCCAACTGGCCGGTGCTGGTCGAATATCGGCGCGGACAGCAGCAGGAGGCCCGGATCGTGCGGCTGGAGCGGCTGCCCGTGCGGCTGCCGCAGCCCTACGAGGTGGACGAGGAGATCAACGCCGCCGAGACCCGGCGCGTGCTCGAGGCCTGCGTGCGGGCGCTGGGCAAAGTGCCGATCGAAGGCACGTTGAGCTGGCGGGCCGTCCGGCAGGCCTTCGATCAGACCGCCGGCGAGGCCGAAGTGCTGGAATTCAAGGAGGGCGCCGACGGACGGGGCGAATGCGCGGTCCTGGATCGCGCCGCACGGCCCGCGGCCAGGTATGAATACAACGGGCGCGTGGCCCTGGCCGCCGGGGCCGACGGCAAAATGAGCGACGCCGGTGCGCTTCAGGCCGACCGCCTCAATCTGTTCATGAACGCCCGCCGGGCCCTCTACGCGCCGCTGACCGACGAACGCCTCAAACGCTGGAGACACGTCGGCGGCGACGAGCTGGACGGGCGGGTGCTGGACATGCTCGAGTATCAGCCCGGCGATTCGCCCGAGGTCCGCGTGTCCATCGATCCCGCGACGCACGAGCCGGTCCGCATCATGTGGCGTCCGCTCGATGCCCCCAGCAAGGAGCGTCCGGCGGTGGAGATGGTGCTGGGAGCGTTCCGGCCGGTCGGCGGGACGCGCCTGCCGCACCGGATCGAGCTTCACGCCAGCGGGCGGCGCGTTTCGACGGACACGGTGCAGAGCTACAAGGTGGAGGCCCAACCGTGATGACCGCGGCGCTGGTCGGCCTGTTCATGGCCCCTGCCGTCGGCGCGGCCCCGGCCACGCGCCCGGCGGCGGTCGCGGCTCCGACGGCGCCCCTGCCGTCGCCGGCGGCGGCTTTGACGCCGACCCCGCCGGGGCTGCCCGAGATCGCCGCCCAGGCCGCCCGCCGCATCGTCAAGCTCTACGGCGCGGGCATCGGCGGAGAGCACGGTTACGCCAGCGGCGTCATCGTCTCGCCGGACGGGCGGGTGGTTACCGTGCTGGGGCTCTTCCTGGAGACCACCAACCTGCGGGCGGTCACGCCCGACGGCCACGTGTACCACGCCGAAGTGACCTACCGCGACGAATACCGACAACTGGCCCTGCTCAAACTGGCCCGCCACCCCGACAACGTGGACACCGAGGCCCCGGTCGATCAACAGCTCGCGGCCATGGACCTGGAGGCGTTCGTTCCGGCCGGTTCGTCCGACCTTCGCCCCGGCGACTGGGTGCTGTCGGTGGGCAACAACTTCAAGGTGGCCGAGGGCGATGAGCCCGTGTCGGTGCTCAAGGGCATCGTGTCCGGGCGGACCAGGATCGACGCGGCCCGGGGGGTGCAGACTTTTCCCTTCCGCGGCGAAGTGCTGGTGCTCGACGCGATCACCAGCACGCCCGGCGGCCCGGGCAGCGCGCTGATCGACCTGAACGGGCGGTGGGTCGGCCTGGTGGGCAAGATCGTCAGCGCCCGTCAGACCAACACGTTCCTGAACTATGCATACCCCATCGAAGAAGTGCAGGCCTTTCTGCGGGACGCCGAGTCGGGGGCCCAATCGGCCACGCGGCCGGTGTCGCTGGATGCGCCGGCGGGTTTCCACGGCATCCGGCTGTCGAGCATCGCCTACCGGCGGCAGTTGCCGTTCGTCCAGCGGGTGGCGCCGGGCTCGCCGGCGGCCCAGGCCGGCGTCAAGGCCGACGACCTGATCGTCAGCGCCAACGGGACGGCCATTCCGCACGCCCGGGCTTTCAATGAACTCTGCGAACGGCTTCGGCCCGGCGATGAGCTTTCGCTGGTCATCAAGCGCGGCGAGCAGCTCGTTTCCATTCGTTTCACCCTGGTGGAGCCGCCGAAATGAACGGCCTTCAGAGAACGTCGGCCCGGTGGCGTCAATGCACCAGCCGGCTTCCGTGCCGGCGGTGGAAACGGCTGGGCCATGCCCATGCAAAAGGTCCCGCCGTGGCCGCTGGCGCGAGAATCCTGTCCTCATTCGTCATCGTGGTCGGACTGTCCGGCACGTCCTGGGCCCAGGTGGTCGGGCCGCCGGAGGCGGTCGATCCCTTGGCGGTCATGCGGCTGGAGCAGGAGGCGTTCCGCCGGGCCGCGCAGCGGGTGGCGCCCTGCGTGGTGACCATCGAGACGATCGGGGGCACCCAGCCGGTGGAGCAGCCGGCCCAGCCGGCCGGCCCGGAACCGCGCGAGGGGCGCCGACCGGGCGGGCGCCGGCCGGGCGGTCCACAGCCCCAGCCGCAACCGCAGATGCGCCCGGAGTTCATCATCGCCGACGGACCCACCACCGGGCTGATCTGGTCCAAGGACGGCCACATCCTGACCAGCGCGTTCAACTTCGTGCGCGATCCGTCGGTCATCACCGTGATCCTGCCCGACGGGCGGCGTTTCGTGGGCGAACTGCTGGCCCGTGACGAGGTCCGGCGGCTGGCCATGCTCAAGATCGACGCCGCCGACCTGCCCGTGCCCGAGTGGATCACCCACCCGCGGGCGCTGCGCGTGGGGCAGTGGGCCCTGGCCCTGGGGCGGGGTTACGGCGGGCGCGAGCCGTCGGTC
>JABRVU010000492.1:0-7169 GCA_039961895.1 Phycisphaerae bacterium
GTATTCCCTCCGTGCTCAAGACCATCGACTACACCCGCCGCGAGATGGGCCTGCTGCGCGGGCTCCGAACGCTCCTCAAGGTGAACCAGAAGGACGGCTTCGACTGCCAGAGCTGCGCCTGGCCCAGCCCGGACGGCCGACGGCACATCGCCGAGTTCTGCGAAAACGGTGCCAAGGCGGTCGCCTCCGAGGCCACTTCCCGCCGCGTCACGCCGGCGTTCTTTCGCCGA
Source organism: Phycisphaerae bacterium (assembly GCA_039961895.1). Lineage (GTDB taxonomy): Bacteria > Planctomycetota > Phycisphaerae > UBA1845 > PWPN01 > JAAXZI01. The sequence goes on from JABRVU010000492.1 coordinate 231, forward strand.
TGGCCGGTCGCAAAGCTCGCCGGGCAGTCCGACTTCTGGCTCAATGCCCAGGGCCGGCTCACTCATCCGATGCGGCTGAGCCGGGGGATGGCCCGCTATGAGCCGGTTTCCTGGGAAGAGGCCTTCGCCCTGATCGGCGGGGAACTGAACCGTCTGGACCGCCCCGATGAAGCCGCCTTCTATACTTCCGGGCGGACGAGCAACGAAACGGCCTTTCTCTATCAGCTCTTCGTCCGCCTCTTCGGCACCAACAATCTTCCCGACTGCTCGAACATGTGCCACGAATCCTCCGGCCTGGCCATGATGGAGAGCATCGGCGTCGGGAAGGGCACGGTGAAGCTCGAGGACTTCGAGCTGGCCGACGCCATCCTGGTCATCGGCCAGAACCCGGGCACCAACCACCCGCGCATGCTCACGGCCCTGGAGCGCGCCAAGCGCCGCGGGGCGGTCATCCTCGCCGTCAACCCGCTGCCCGAGCCGGGCCTGATGCGCGTCAAGAACCCCAACCCGCAGGAATATCGCCATCCCCTGGCCTACGTCTCGAACCTGATCGGCGCGGGCGCGCCGCTGTGCGACCTGTTCCTGCCCGTGCGCATCAACGGGGACGTGGCCGTCCTCAAGGGCATGATGAAGCAGATGCTCGAAGAGGAGCAGCGCCGCCCGGGCTCGGTCCTCGATCACGAGTTCATCGGTCGATATACCGGCGGCTTCGATGATTTCGCCGCGGACCTCCAGCGAACGAGCTGGGACGAGATCGTGGCCGGCAGCGGCCTGGCGATCGAGCCGATTCGCGCCGCCGGGCGGCTGGTCGCCGGTGCCCGGCGCCTGATCTGCTGTTGGGCCATGGGCCTGACCCAGCACAGGAACGCCGTCGACACCGTGCAGGAGCTGATGAACCTGCTGCTGCTGGGCGGCCACGTCGGGCGGCCCGGCGCCGGTCCCTGCTGCGTCCGCGGCCACTCCAACGTGCAGGGCGACCGCACCATGGGCATCTGGGAGCGGCCGTCGGCGCGCTTCCTCGACGCCCTGGCCCGCGAGTTCGGCTTCGACCCGCCCCGCGGGCACGGCCTCAACACGGTCGAGACCATCAAGGCCATGCACCGCGGCGACGTCAAGGTGTTCATCGCCCTGGGCGGCAACTTCCTCTCGGCGGCGCCCGACACCGACTATACCGCCGAGGCGTTACGCCGCTGCCGGCTGACGGTTCACGTCTCCACCAAGCTGCATCGCGGACACCTCGTCGCCGGCGAGCAGGCCCTGATCCTGCCCTGTCTGGGGCGCTCGGAACGGGACGTCCAGGCCGGCGGCGAGCAGTTCATGACCGTCGAGGACTCGATGGGCATCATCAGCCCCACGCGCGGCGTGCTGGCTCCGGCGGCCGACACGCTCCGCAGCGAAGCCGCCATCGTCGCGGGAATGGCCCGGGCGACCCTGGGAACCCGCGGCGGCGTCGACTGGGAATCCCTGGTGGCCGACTATGACCGGATTCGAGAGCACATCTCCCGCGTCGTGCCCGGCTTCGAGGACTTCAACCGGCGCATCCGGCAGGGCGGCTTCTACCTGCCCAATCCCGCCCGCGAGCGGGTGTTCAACACCGCCACGGGTAAGGCCAACTTCATCGTCCACCGCATCCCCCGCCATGATCTGGGACCGGGCGAGTTTCTGATGATGACCGTCCGCAGCCACGATCAGTTCAACACCACGGTCTACGGCCTCGACGATCGCTACCGGGGCATCCGCGGAGGCCGGCGCGTGGTGCTGCTCCATGCCGACGACATCCAGGAGGAGGGGCTGCGTCCGGGCCAATGGGTGGACCTGGTCAGCCATTACGAGGGCCGACAGCGCATCGCCCGCCGTTTTCAGGTCGTTGCCTACCCGATTCCGCGCCGATGCGCGGCCACGTATTTCCCGGAAGCCAACGTCCTGGTCCCCGTCCAGAGCGTGGCCGACAGGAGCCACACGCCCACGTCGAAATCGGTCCGCATCACGCTCCGCCCGGTCGTGTGAAAACGGCTCCGGCCGCCTGTTGCCCGGCCGCTCCCAATTCGGCGCGCCGCGGGAGACGCGGGAGCCGTCACGGACCTTCCGGCGGCGATTTTTTCGTTTTCGGACTTGCCTTCCGCTTGAGTTTGGTATATGTTAGGTTCATCAGGCTGGGCCATTGGCGAAGGGGGCCCTTGAGGGGGAGGAAATCACGAGTGGTCGGGTTCCGCGCCGAAGGGGGCAACGGGGTTGGCGGACCGCCGGATGACCATGGCGGAAAGGCCGACCGGGCAGAGGCGCGCTTAAGTGCGGAGCGGCGGGCGCTGGTGGCGCGCCACCTGGGGTTGGTGGGCGTGCATCTGCGCGAGCGGGTCGCGCGTGGCGGCGGGCGGCATGGGAAGGGCCCGCAGGCGCAGCGCGAGGACCTGTTTCAGGCCGGGTGCTTGGGCCTGATGGAAGCGGCGGCGCATTATGACCCCCGGCGGCACGGGGCCTTCGCGGCCTATGCCCTGCCGCGCATCCGGCGAGCGGTCCATGCGGCTCTCTTGGCCGAGGGTTCGGTCGTGCGCGTGCCGTATGGGGCGGCCTCGCGGCGGTCTCGGAAGCGGCCGGCGCGGACCGAAACCGTTCGCCTGAGCAGGGACGATCGCCTGGCGGCGCCCGAGCCTTCGATCGAGTCGCCCGCCGGCGCCGGCGCGGGGCGTACGCTGTCCATCCGCCATGCGCTGCGGGCGCGGTTCCTGCTCGCCGTCGAGCGGGCGGTGAAGGTTTTGGCCGGTGAACATCGCCGACCGGCCGAGGCCGCGGAGATCTTCGCGCGCGTGTCCGGCGAGCGCGTGCTGGTGAACGATCCGGGCTGCCGGACACCGGTGCGGCAACTGGCCCGCGAACTGGGTATCTCCAGCGGGCAGGTGACCGTTTACGAGCAGCGCATCCTGGCCCGGGCCCGGGAGGAGATGGCCGCCGACGCCCAGGTCGGGCTGCTGGTGCGTTTCGCGCGGGAAGACGCGGCCGGTTTCGATGCCTGGATCGACGAGCGTCGGCGACGGCGATTGAACCTGGCCGAGCTGCGCGCGTTCGATCGCCGCTTCGCCGCCCTGGACCGCGACCAGCGGGCCGGTGCGCTCTACGCGCTCATCGAACGCACCTGCCCCTGCGTTCCACGGATCGCACGGAACCTGTATCGACTGACGCTGTCGCTTTCTTGACGCGGTGCGGGCGGCTTTCTATCGTACCGGCCTCGAAAGCGAGCGTGGGTGATGAATCTGGTGACGGGAGCAACCGGGCTTCTGGGCAGTCACATCGTGGAGCAGCTCCGGTTGAGGAACCGGCCGGTGCGCGCGCTGGTTCGACGCGGGGCGGACGTCGCCTGGCTCAAGCAACAGGACGTGGAGTTCGCCGAGGGCGACATCACCGATCGGGCCTCGCTGGACGCGGCCTGCCGGGGCGTGCGGAACGTGTACCACGCGGCGGCCCGGGTGGGCGACTGGGGACCGTGGTCGGAGTTCGAGCGGATCACGATCCAAGGCACGCGCAACCTGGCCGAGGCCTCCGAGCGGGCCGGTTGCGAGCGATTTCTGCACATCAGTTCGATCAGCGCCTATGGGCACCCGGACGGCGAGGGCCTGGTGCTCGACGAGACGGCCCCGTTGGGTCGCCACCTGCACAAGTGGAGCTACTATTCCCGGGCCAAGGTCCAGGCCGAGCGCGACCTGTGGGCGATGTACGCGGCGGGGAAGCTGCGGCTGACGGTGATCCGGCCGAGCTGGTTGTATGGACCGCGGGACCGGGCGACGATCTTCCGGCTGGCGCGAATCCTTCGGGCCGGGCAAGCCAAGATCCTGGGCGACGGCGAAAACAAGCTGAACGTGGTCTATGCCGGCAACGTGGCCGAGGGGGCCATCCTGGCCGTCGATTCGCCGCGGGCGATCGGGCAGGCCTACAACTGCTCGAACGACGGGGTCATCAAGCAGAAGGAATGGTTCGATCTGCTGGCCAGGGCCCTGGGGGCGCCGCCGGTCACAAAGCACGTCCCCTACCGTGTGGCGTACGCGGCGGCGTTTTTCCTCGAGATCCTCGGCCACGCCTTCCGGTGGAAGCAGCCGCCGATGATCACGCGCTACGCGGTCTGGCTGATGGGCCGGCGCTGCTATTTCAGCGCCGAGAAGGCCCGGCGGGAGCTGGGCTGGAAGTCCACCGTCTGCTACGAGGAAGGCGTGAAGAAGACGGTGGAATGGCTGAAGACCCAGGAAGGGGTCTGATGGCGGATGGCGGATTTCGGATTGCGGATTCTGGAAGGAGCCGGGGCGTCGGCAAAGGACGCTCCTGAGCCGCGGGCTTTGAGCCCGCGGCGCGATCGCCCGGCGGCTACTTTTCCGCCCGGACGCGCTTGCGGACGGCGTGATAGGCGGTGATGACCGGGTTGTTCTTGATCAACAGCACGTCGAGGATGCGCTGGGGGGGCAGGTAGCGGACCTCCTCATCGGCCAGGGAGCCGTCCTCGAGCAGCCGGCCGGTCTTGACGAACAGCGGGATGCGGCCCTGGCCCGACTCGGCCCAGTAGCGGCTGTTGAAATCGGCGAGGAAGTCGATGCCCACCTCATAGCGGATGCCGGCCGGCTCGCTGTAACCGGACATATAGATGTTGTAATAGCGGCCCTGGTAGATCATCTGGTGGTTGATCCGCCCGTCGGGCTCCTTGGTGAACCAGGAGTGCATGTAGGAGAAATCGAAGCGGGCCAGGTTCAGGCCGGGAAAGATGCGGGCGACGGCCAGGGGAGCGGCCCGGCCCTCCACGTAGCCGCCCTCGATGATCAACTCGCCCGAACCGGTCGGGTGGTTGGGTTCGCCGGGAGCGGGGAAGAGCTTCTGGAGCGATTCGTCGATCAGCGTGACCCGGCCGGTGGCGGTCATGCCGGGAAACGAGCGGCGCAGGTATTCATCCACCAGCGGTCCGGGCAGGAGGCGCTGGGCGGTGTAGGTCAAGTGCATCCGGGGATCAGGCGAATCGGTGCGGGTTTCGACCCGCCCCTCGACCCAGCCGCCCTGGACGGCGCCGGAGAAGCTGAAGCGGACCGGCCCGCGGTCGATGCGGGTTTCATGCGTGATCGCGTGAGCGGTGACGGCGATCCCCGGCGGGAGGGCGGCCCGGAACGTATCCACGTGGCCCGTGACGGCCAGGTCGCAGCGCGAAAGGAAAGCCAGCAGCTCCGCAGGCCGGCCGGACCCGGCCGCGGCAGCGCCGGCGGACAGGAAACCCGAGTCGGCCAGCACCGACAAAGCCCGGGCCCGGCGTTGAAGGTCCTCGACGTGCAGGTTGTCGAGGGCGCAGGCCAGCGAGCCCGAGAGCCCCTCCGCGCCCAGCGCGACTCGCCCGGCGAGCTGCCCGCCGGACTCGCCCAGGAGCCAGCGCAGGTCCAGCAGCTCGAGCGCGTCGGCCTCATAAGCAACCACGCCGTCGAGCGACAGGCCGGCCCCGGCCACGCCCAGGGTCCAGGCATCGAACCGGCTCCAGGCCGAGGACCATCGAAACCGCCCGCGGCGCGATTCGACGGCCAGTTGGAGGTTCGCGCGGCCGCTCAGCGACTCCAGCGCCGTGCCGGGCAGCCACGAAAGCGCCTGATCGGGGCGCTGGATGTCCAGTTCGACCGTCCAGTTCGAGTCGGCCGACGCCAACGATGATCCGTCAGCGCGGGACGGCAGACTGAACGGCAGGCGCGCGAGAACCGGCTCTTGTGTCCGCGGACGCCGTGGCGACCACAATTCGCCTTCCACGCCGAGCCGGTTGCCGTCGAGAGCCAGTTCGGCCCCGGCGACGATCCGCTGGGCGGGCCCGTCGGGGTGGCGGACCGTCGAGGCGTGAAGGTCGAGGCGGGCGGGCGCGCCGGGCGGCTTTTCGACGATAGGTGCGGCCGGCCGGCCGGTGGCGACGCGCAGTCGCAGGTCCGAAGCATCGAGCCGTCCGGTGAATTGGAACGACTCGGCCCCGGCGCCGACTTCGGCCTCCCAGGTCAGCCGTCCGGCCGCGCCCAGCCGGTGAGCCCACTCGGCAATGACCGGGTGAAGCACGTCGTTCGCGCCGCCGCAGACGGCCGTTCCGCGACAGGCGACGTAACCGGCGGCGATGGCCGGAGGACGCCGGATGATCTCGCCGATCACCGTCTCCAGTTCAGCCATCGGCCGCGGGAGCTCCGAATTCAGCAGCCATTCGCCGTTCAACCGGCTGATCTCAAGCCCCCCGATTCTCGCGCCGTCGGCGGACCATCGCAGGATCGTCGTGCCCGCTTCGGGCCCGCCGTCCGCCTGGCCGTGAAGCCGGAAGGCGGCGGGGACGCCCGCGGGCTTCTCGAACGGCGCACTCCCCGGAATGGTCACCGACAGATCACCGGCCTCCAGAGCGACGTCCGCCGAGAGGCGTCCCGGGCGCCAGTCGGCGTCGGCGCGGACCGAGGCGGCGCCGGCCAGGCGCAGGGGCCCGAGACGCCGGGCCAGCGCCGGAGATCGCGCCAGCCACGCCTGAACGTCCTCGACGCGAAGCCCGAGACTCAGGCGGCGCGCGTCGTCGGCGGTGGCGGAGGTATCCGCTCCGGTCGTGACCATCGCGCCTTCGCATCGACCGTCCGGCCGGGCCAGCAGGAAGTCGAGCCGGTCTTCGCGGCGCTGGTTGCGCGTTTCGGACGCGGCGGAGAGTCGCAGGGTCAAGGGCTCGCCGGCGGGCTTGTGGAACTCATCGCCCCAGCGCAGGGCGAGCCGGCCGGCATCGATCTCGACGTCGGCCCGGACATGGTTCCCGGCCGGGCCCGCGTCGAGCGCCCCTCGGGCGAAGACGCCCACGTGGCCGGACACCGCGTGATCTTGCCGGGCCGCGAGGAAGGCATCCCATTTCGGACAAAGCCGGCCGAGCGCGTCCACGTGGGCGAGCTCGATGCATAGCTGGCCGTCGAGCCGGGCGAGCCG
>JABRVU010000493.1:0-18642 GCA_039961895.1 Phycisphaerae bacterium
GCGGGCGGGCGGCGGGGGAACCGGCCGGCCCTATTGTTCGGTCACGGCCACGCGGCCCAGCAGCAGGTCGAGCTGCTTGGCCTTGGGCCGGACCCGCAGGATGGTGGGCAGCACCCGCTCGGTCTTGTCGTCGGTGAAGGTGAAGACCAGCTTGCCGGCCCCGAACAGGGCGTATTCGACCACGTCGTCGATCTGAAGCCGGAAGCGGGCCGTGCTGGTCGGGTGGCGCTCCTGTTCGTGCATGAAGCCGTTGTGGATGATGATCTCGTTGCGCTCCACCACCCAGTAGTGAAAGCGGGTGATGACCCAGGCGATGACCAGATTGACGAACAGCACCACCGCGAAGACGAAATAGAAGGCCGCGTTGGCGTAGACCCGCAGGCTCAGCACCCGCCGCAGCGTCCGGCCCACCTCGAAACCCTTGAGGTTCAGCAGGAAAAGCACCAGCACGATCACCGCGATGGTCAGCATCACGATCAGGAAGCCGCGCAGGCTCAGGTCGTAGAGCAGCAGGACCAGGTTGACGAACAGGACCAGCAGGAACACCAGGTTGACGGCGTGGATGAAGAGAAACGCGCCGTCGTCGGCGGGGGCCTCCTTGGCGGCGAACACGGTGATGACGCCGCAGACGACGGCCACGATCAGGGTGGGCAGCATCATGATGATCTTGGGCCAGGGACGGATGACGACCGGCTGCACGATCGCGTCGGGCGTGGCGGGGGCGTTCTCGGCCATGGGGTGATCTCCCTCAATGGATGCGTCGGCGGCGCGGGTGCTGCCCGCGCGTCTCGCGGGAACGATCCTAAAGCCCGACGCCGGCTTCTGCAACGCGGGGGATCATCTGGAGCCTCCGCCGCATCGGCTGAGCCCGGGGAATTCCTCTGCCGCTTCCATGCCCGGTCGGCGAACGCCGGGATCCGTCGGAAGAGGGTGGTTCGTGACCCTCTGGAGAAAACGGTTGGTTTGAGTAAGATACCGCCGGCAGGACAGGAACCGATGCAGGATCGCGGACATCTATTGACCGAGCAGCGCAACCCGCGTTCGATGGGCATCGACCGGATGCCGCTGGCCGACGCCTTCGACGTGATGAACGCGGAGGACGCGACGGTGGCCGGGGCGGTGGCGGCGGCCAAGGCCGACGTCGTCAAGGCCGTCGAGCTGGTGGTGGCGGCCTTCCGGGCCGGCGGGCGGCTCATCTACGTCGGCGCGGGCACCAGCGGGCGGCTCGGCGTGATCGACGCCTCGGAATGTCCGCCCACTTTCCTTTCCGACCCCAACATGGTGCAGGGCGTCATCGCCGGCGGGCCGCAGGCCATGTTCCGCAGCGTCGAGGCCGCCGAGGACCGCGCCGAGGCCGGCGCCGCCGCCATGGACGAACGCGACGTCGGCCCCAACGACGTGGTCTTCGGCATCGCCACCGGCGGGACCACGCCCTTCGTGCACGGGGCCCTCGAACGGGCCCGACAGCGCGGGGCCAAAACCGTCTTCTTCGCCTGCGTCCCCAAGGACCAGGTGCCCGACACCGCGGACGTCTCCATCCGCGTGCTCACCGGGCCGGAGGTGCTCACCGGCTCGACGCGGCTCAAGGCCGGCACCGCCACCAAGATGGTCCTCAACATGGTCACCACCCTCTCGATGGTGCAGATCGGAAAGGTGTATGAGAACCTGATGGTGGACGTGAACTCGTACGCCTGCGCGAAGCTGGTGGACCGCGGGGCCCGGATCGTCTCGCGGGTCACGGGCGTGGATCGGGCCACGGCGATGGCCCGGCTCGAACAGGCCGGCGGGCGGGTGAAGACCGCCATCGTCATGATCCGAAAAAACGTGGACCGCGCCACCGCCGAGGCCCTGCTGGCCCGACACCAGGGCCACGTGCGGGCCGTGCTGGAAAGCGATTGATCGCGTCCGGCGCGTCGCCCGGCGGTCCGCTGTTGTAGTTGAGCCCCTCGAACGCCCGGATCATGAGCCATGCCGAGCCGGCCGATACGGGTGACTTATCTGATTACCGATCTGAAGGTGGGAGGCGTGCCGCTGCACCTGTATCGGCTGGCCACGCGCCTGCCGCCCGACCAGGCGCAGCCGCGGGTGATCGCGCTGGCCGACGAGGGCCCGGTGGGGATTCGGCTGCGTCAGGCCGGCGTGCCCGTGCAGGTCTGCGGGGCGCGCGGGGCGGGCGACCTGCGGGCCCTCTGGCGGCTGTGGCGGCTGTTGCGGGCGGATCCGCCGGATATCCTCCACGCCTTGCTTTTTCACGCCAACGTCGCGGCCCGGCTGATCGGCCCGGCGGCCGGCGTCCCCATCCGCCGCATTCTCTGCGAGATTCAGACCGTCGAGCGCGAACGCCGCTGGCATCTTTACGTCGATAACCTCACCTGCCGGTTGTGCCGGCTGGAGATCGGCAACTCGCCCTCCGTCGTCGCTCATCTTCGCCGGCAGGCCCATGTTCCGCCCGCTCGTTTACGTTGCGAGTTCGGAGCGGTGGACGTGGCCGCCATCGCCGCGGCTCAACCCGCGTCGCCCGCGGAGCTGGGGATCCCAAGCGAGGAAACGATCATCCTCTGGACGGGCCGCTTGGACCCGGTGAAAGGCTTCGAGGAGATGCTGGCCGGTTTCAAGCGGGCCGGCCTTCCATCGACTCGCCTGGTGCTGATCGGAGATGGGCCCTATCGCCCGACCATCGAGCGCCTGATCCGGGAACTGGGGCTCGTGGGAAGCGTAATACTATTGGGAGAGCGATCGGACGTGCCTTCGTGGCTTCGGTTGGCGCATTTGTTCCTCTTCTGTTCGCGCACCGAAGGATTGCCGAATTCGGTGTTGGAGGCGATGGCCGCCGGTTTGCCCATCATCGCCACCGACGTGCCCGGCTGCCGGGATCTGATCCGTCACCAGGAGACCGGCTGGCTGGTGAAGCCGGGCTCACCGGAAAGCATTGCCGGTGGTCTGGCCTGCCTGCTGTCTGATCGCACCCTGGCCCGGCGACTGGGCGAGAACGCGCGGCGATGGGTGCTGGCCCACGCCGACGTCGCCGGCCTGGCTCAACGATGGCTGGAGATCTATCGCCGGGTGGCAATCGCCGCCCGTCAGAGTGATTCAGAGCGCTGGAAAAAATCGTAAGAAAGACTTGCATTCCGCCGGCCGGTTGGGTCATGATGGGGTTGTTCCGGGGCGATGGATTCGGGTCGGCCGTCGCCGCGCACCAGACGGACACGAGGGGGAAGCAGGCGATTCGGGTAATCGAGGTGTTGTCATGAGCCAGATTCCCCCCCAGACCGCCGATTCACAACGACCCATCAGTCTGCTGGTCGTGGACGATCACGGCCTGGTGCGCGACGGCGTGAGCGGCCTGCTGGCCCGCGAGAAGGACTTCCGCGTCGTGGGCGTGGCCGCCAACGCGGACGAGGCCATCACCAGGGTCCTGGAGACCCGCCCGGACATCGTGCTGATCGACATCGACATGCCGGGACTGAGCTGCTTCGACGCCATCCAGATCATCCGCTCGCGCGCCGCCGAGACCAAGTTCATCCTGGTGACCGCCCACGAGCATGACGAACACGTCGAGCAGGCCCTGCGGGTCAAGGCTAACGGGTACGTGCTCAAGGACGAGGGCGTGGCCGCCCTGGCCGAGGCCATCCGCAACGTCGCCGCCGGCAAGGTGCATTTCTCTCCCGAGGTCATGAGCCGGCTGGTCATTCAAGGCGACGAGATTCGCCTGGACAATCCGCCCAAGAGCCGCCTGCGTACGCTCAGCCCGCGGGAGCGCGAGCTGCTGCGCGTGCTGGCCAGGGGGGTGAGCCTCAAGGAGGCGGCCACCATCCTGGGCATCAGTTACAAGACCGCCGACAAGCAGAAGGCCTCGCTGATGGCCAAGCTGGACATCCACGACCGCGTCGAGCTGGCCCGCTACGCGATTCGCGAGGGCCTGGTCGAGCCGTAGTCTGACGGCGCAGGCCGACGCCGGTCCGTCGTGCGCGCGGGCCGTGAAGGTCCCCACTCAGCCGCGACCGGCGCTGGCCTCCGGTCGCTGCAGATGCCATCCGTCGCCGTCACATGCCTCGGGAACGGTGTGACTCCGCTGGTCTTCACCGTCCGGCTCTTTCATCCTTTACATCTCTCCGGCTTGGCCGGCGCTATCCCGATGGTGTCACAGACCCCTGGGGGGCCAGCCGTGCAACCGGATGGTCGCAAAATTGCGCGGTTCGCGTAACATACCGAGGGCCGGTCCCGGTCGATCGCATGGGTTCCGGCCACTTCATCGCGCTCAAGGGCATGGAGACCGGAATGCCAGGCGAAGCCATGCGTAGGTCGCAGCGGGGCGTTGGCCGGTTCGCCCGTGGTCTTGGTCGGACGGGCTTCGTTGTCGGTAGCACTCTGGCGGCGGCCTGTGGTTGGTGGGGGCGACCGGCCTTTGCGGAACCGGCGGCCGGCCGGGATCTCCAGCGCCTCTTATACAACCATCCCGGCCTGGTGGTGGACCTGGGCGTCGGGCTCTGGGCCGCGCCCCTGCCGATGGACTACGACCAGGACGGCGACCTGGACCTGGTGGTGGCCTGCACGGACAAACCCTACAACGGCATCTACTTCTTCGAGAACCCCGGCGGCGGAAAACTACCGGTCTTCCAACCCGCCCGGCGCCTCGCGGACGGGCTGCCGAACCTCCAGGTGTCTTACGTGAACGGTCGGCCGCGCGTGCTCCGCCCGGGCATCGAGTACGTCGATTTCCTGAAGCGCGGGCTTGCCGACGCGGTGAAGCTGCCCGTGCCGGCCGGAGCGGTGCCGACCGCCGAGCGGGTCCGGGCCAATCACTGGCGATACGTGGACTATGACGGCGACGACGATCATGACCTGATCGTCGGGGTCGAAGACTGGGGCGAGTACGGCTGGGACGACGCCTTCGACCGCTCCGGCCGATGGACCCGCGGGCCGCTCCACGGGCGGGTGTACCTGTTGGCCAACGCGGGCACCGACGAGCGGCCCTCCTACCGGACCGCCGTTGCCGTCGAGGCTGACGGTCGGCCGATCGACACTTTCGGGATGCCCTCGCCTTGCTTCGCGGATTTCGACGCCGACGGCGACCTCGACCTGGTCTGCGGCGAGTTCCGCGACCGGCTCACCTACTTCCAGAACGTGGGCACCCGTTCCGGGCCGGCGTACGCCGCGGGCCGGCCGGTGCAGTCCACTGCCGGCGAAGTGCGCATGGACCTGTGCATGATCGTGCCCGTGGCCGTAGACTGGGACGCCGACGGCGACGCGGATCTGATCGTCGGCCAGGAGGACGGGCGGGTGGCCTTCATCGAAAACACCGGTCGCAACCGGGACGGCCAGCCGCTGTTCGAGCCGCCGCGTTTCTTTCAGCAGCAGGCCGATGCGGTCAAGTTCGGGGCCCTGGCCACGCCGGCCGCGTTCGATTGGGACGGCGACGGCGACTCCGATCTGTTGTGCGGCAACACCGCCGGCTACGTCGGTTTCATCGAGAATCTCGGCGGAGCGCCGCCCCGATGGGCCGCGCCCCGATACCTGAGTGCCGGCGGCCGGACCATCCGCATCCAGGCGGGCGAGAACGGCTCGATCCAGGGCCCGGCCGAAGCCAAGTGGGGCTACACGACCCTCGCCGTCGCCGACTGGGATCACGACGGTTTGCCCGATGTCGTGGCCAACTCGATCTGGGGCAGGGTGATCTGGTTCCGCAACCAGGGCAGGCGGACCGAGCCGCGCCTGGCGGCCGCCGCGCCGGTCGAAGTGGACTGGCCGGGCGGCGCCGCCCCCAAGCCGCCCTGGACCTGGTGGGACCCCGCGCCGGGCGAACTGGCCGCCCAGTGGCGAACCACGCCCGTGGTCATCGACCTGGACCGCGACGGCCTCAACGATCTGGTAATGCTTGACGCCGAGGGCTTCCTGGCCTTCTTTCGCCGCGAGCGCATCGAAGGGAGGCTCCGGTTGCATCCCGGACGGCGGGCCTTCCGCCTCGAGCCTGGGGCGCCGACGGTTTATGACGCCGGCCACCAACCGGTGGACCTGAACGTCCCCGGTGACGACCGAAGCACCCTGGTCGGGCCGGATGCCCACGGAAGGATCGGGTTTCTGCGCAGCACGCCGGGCGCGGCCAAACCCGCCGTCAAGACGGTCCGGTCGTCGGTCGGGGCGTCCCCCGCCGACGGCGCGAGTCCGCGACTGCGGCTCAACGCCGGCTGGGCGGGGCGCAGCGGGCGGCGCAAGCTGTGCCTGGCCGATCTCGACGGCGACGACCGCCCCGACCTGCTGGTCAACTCCGTCAACGTCAATCTGCTGCTCAACGTGACGCCTCCGGGGTCGAAGGACGAGTGGGTCTTCCGCGATTCCGGGGCCGTCGCCGACACCGTGCTGGCCGGGCATGACACCGCGCCGACAGTACTGGACCTCGACGGCGACGGTGAGCTTGACCTGCTCATTGGCGCGGAGGACGGCCACTTCTACCACCGCAAGAAACCAGGAGAACCCGGGCGTGAACCCTGAGCACCGCGTGCTGGATGACGCGAAGCCCCGCTCCGCCGGCGGCTACAAGTGGTGGGTGGTCGCCATGTTGTGGTTCGTCTGCTTCTTCAACTACGCCGACCGGCAGGCGATCTTCTCGGTGTTTCCGCTGTTGAAGGCCGAGATGAACCTCTCCGACGTGCAGCTCGGCGTGGTGGGCGGCGCGTTCATGTGGGTGTACGCCGCCGCGGGCCCCCTGGCCGGGCTCATCGGTGACCGCGCCCGGCGCAAAACGCTCATCATCGGCGGGCTCATCTTCTGGTCGCTCATCACCATCGCCACCGCCTTGTCCACGAAGTACTGGCACCTGGTGCTGTTCCGGGCCGTCGAGGGCTTCGGCGAGGCCTTCTACTTCCCGGCGGCCATGTCGCTGATCAGCGACTATCATGGCCGCGACACCCGCTCCAAGGCCATGGCCATCAACCAGTCCAGCGTCTACGCGGGGACCATTGCCGGCGGGACGGTGGCGGGGTTCTGCGGCCAATACTACGGCTGGCGGTCGGGGTTCTATCTGTTCGGTTCGCTGGGCGTGCTGCTGGGGTTCGTGCTCATCACCCTGTTGAAGGAACCGGTCCGCGGCCAGTCGGAGCCCGGCGGGCGACCCGACGCGGACGCGGACACCAGCGCCGGCGGCGGACACGCGCCCGTGTTGACGCTCGCCGGCCCGGGCCGGTCCGGCGGGCTGGGGACGATCCTGGCCGAGGTTTTCTCCCACCCGATGGTCTACGTGCTGGTCATGGTGTTCGTCTGCGCCAACTTCGTGGCCTCGATCTTCCTGACCTGGATGCCCTCGTTCCTGAACCGCAAGTTCTCGATGAGTCTGTCGATGGCGGGTTTGAACAGCACGGCGTGGCTCCAGTTGGCCTCGGTGCTGGGGGTCATCACTGGCGGCGTCCTGGCCGATCGCCTGGCCCGCCGCGGCCGGGCCGGACGCATGTTCACCCAGACCCTCGGCCTGATCGCCGGCGTGCCCTTCATCTTCCTGACCGGCTACACGCTCTCGGCCCCGGTGCTGGTGCTGGCCATGACCGGGTTCGGCTTCTTCAAGGGGCTCTACGACGCCAACATCTGGGCGGCGCTGTACGACGTGGTGCCGCCGCTGCGCCGGGCGACGGCGCTGGGGCTGATGAACTCGATCGGCTGGCTGGGCGGGGGGGTGGCCCCGGTGGCCATCGCGGCCGCCTCCGCCCATTTCGGCATGAGCGCCTGCCTGAGCGCCACCTCGGCCATCTACGGTCTGGCCGCGATCATCTACCTGCTGGGCATCCGCACGTTTCTGCGCCGTCCGCCCGCGGTCATAGCTCTGCCAAGGCCCTGACCACCACTTCCCGCCGCGACTGGACGGCGGCGAGCTTCTCGCGCTCCGTCGCGACCACCTGGGCCGGGGCCCGGGCCACGAAGGCCTCGTTGGCCAGCTTGCCGCCGAGGGCGGCGATCTGCCCGTCGAGGTTGGCCAGCTCCGCCTCCAGCCGCTTGCGTTCGGCGGCCGAGTCGATCACGTCGAGAACGAAGATCTGCATGTCGCCGACCGCCAGCGTGGCCGCGTTGGGCCGGCGTTCGGCCCGCGGGTCGATGGTCAGCTCGCCGACGTTGGCCAGTCGGCGGATCACGTGGGCCTCCTGCCGCAGCGATTCCACCCGCTCGGCCGGAACCTTCACCACCACGTTGACGGCCTGCCTGGGCGGCACGCCGCGACTCGAGCGCACCTCGCGGATGGCCCGCGTCGCGGTCTGCAAGTCCTCGAACACGCGCTCGGCGGCCGGGTCGTTCAGCTTCGGCCAGCCCTCGATCGGCGGAAAGCGCGCAATCACCAGCGGCCGGCACGGGGCCGCTTTGTCGTGGCCGCGGTTGTCGGGCGGCGAATCCGTATCCAGTTCGGCCAGGCCGGGAAGGCCCCGCCGCGGCGCGATCGCGTTGAGCTGCGACCACAGCCGCTCGGTGATGAACGGCACGAAGGGGTGCAGCAGCCGCAGGGCCTGATCCAGCGCGAAGGCCAGCACCGCCCGGGCCTGGTCGGCCTGGCGGTGCTCGCGCACCCGCGACTTGACCAGCTCGAGGTACCAGTCGCACAGCGAATCCCAGAAGAAATCGCGGGCCAGCCCGGCCGCCCGGCTGAACGCGAACCTGGCCAGCGCGTCCTGCACCTCGACCGCCGCCCGGCTGACCCGCGAGAGGATCCAGCGGTCCTCGATGGGCCCCTGGCGCACCGGCGTCCCGCCGGTGTTCGAGCCATCTGATCCGGGCCTCCCGCCGGTGCTGTCCTCAAGGGTGATGAACGCGAAGCGGGCCGCGTTCCAGATCTTGTTGCAGAAGTTGCGGCCCAGCTCGAAGCGCTCGGAGGTCTGCAACTCCCGGCCGCCCTCGAGCCTGACCTTCTTCATGGGCATGCGGATGTCCTGCGTCTCGGTGGCCAGGCTGGCCATGGTGAAGCGCAGGGCGTCGGCCCCGTACATCTCGATGATGTCCACCGGGTCGAAGCCGTTGTTGAGGCTCTTCTTGAACGGGCGGCCCTGGGCGTCCTGGATCACCGCGTGAATGTACACGTCGTGGAACGGCGCCTGGCCGGTGTTGTACAGGCCGGTGAGCACCATCCGGGCCACCCACAGGGTGATGATCTCGCGGGCCGTGCTCAGCACCGAGCCGGGGTAATACTTTCGCAACTCCGCCGTGTCGTCCGGCCAGCCCATCGTCGAGTGCGGCCACAAGGCGCTGCTGAACCAGGTGTCGAGAACGTCGGGGTCCTGGGTCAGTCCACATCGCTTGAATGCTGCGTTTGACCACTCATCCGTCTGTTGGTCGCCGTCCTCGAGAAGCGGACAAACGTAAGCGGTAAAGCCTCCGGATGGCGGCGGATCCTTGACAAAAGAGCTGGTGGGGTCGTTATCGGCGACGAAGCGGACAACCAGACGCTCGGCCGGTGATGAATTGTCACGGCGCTCCGAAAGAACGCCCTGAGCGCCGTCGCCAATGAGATTCCTCTCGCTGTCACGCCATGACTCGATGTTGTCGCAGTGTTTCGACCAGATGGGTATCCGGTGCCCCCACCAGAGCTGCCGGCTGATGCACCAGTCGCGTTTTTCGGCCAGCCAGTCGCGATAGGTGTTGGCGTAGCGCTGCGGGAAGAAGTGCACCTTGCCGCAGGCCTTGCGCTCCTCGGCCGATGCGTGCTCCCGCGTGCACACCGCGTCGATGGCCAGTTGGGCCAGGCCGCTACGGCCTCTTAAACCTTCGATCCGCCCGGCCTCCGCCGGATCGAGGTCGCCCATGCGCACGAACCACTGATCCGACAGGTAGGGCTCGATGGGCGTCTTGCTGCGGTCGGAGTGGCCGACGTCGGACTCGTGGTCCTCGACCTTGTCGAGCAGGCCGGCGGCCTCCAGGTCGGCCACGATCTTCCTGCGGGCCGCGTAGCGGTCCATCCCCGCGTAGGCCCCGCCGTTTTCGTTGATCCTGCCGTCGGGCGTGAGGATGTTGATCATCGGCAGACCGTGGCGAAGCCCGCACTGATAGTCATTGGGATCGTGGGCCGGCGTGACCTTCACGCAGCCGGTGCCGAACTCGCGGTTGACCAGGATCGGGTCGGCGATGATCGGAATCTCGCGCCCGGTCAGCGGCAGAACGACCTTTCGCCCGATCAGCCCCTTCCAGCGCTCGTCGTCCGGGTGCACCGCGACGGCCGTATCGCCCAGCATGGTCTCCGGGCGGGTCGTCGCCACGATCAAGTACTCCACCGCTCCCTCACGGTCGCGGCCCGGACTCGCGTCGCGGCTCGGATCCTCCTCCCCGGCGTTCAGCGACGTATCGGCGCCGCGCGGGCTGAAGCCCGCGGCTCTTGGTGCTGATCCCTGAACCCCGAACCCCGGGCCCGCCAGCGGGTAGCGGATATGCCACAGATGCCCCTTGACCTTCTCGTGGTAGACCTCGTCGTCGGCGACGGCCGTCTGTAGCGCCGTGTCCCAGTTGACCAGCCGCTTGCCCCGGACGATCAGCCCGTCGCGGAACATGCGGAAGAAGGTCGCGCGCACGGCCCGGGCGCAGGTCTCGTCGAGCGTGAACCGCGTGCGCTCCCAGTCGCACGAGCAGCCCATGAGCTTGAGCTGCTCGATGATGCGGTTGCCGTACTTCTCCTTCCATTCCCAGATGCGCCGGACCAGCTCCTCGCGGCCCAGATCATGGCGGGTCTTCTTCTCTTTCTCGAAGATGGTTTTCTCGACCACGGCCTGGGTGGCGATGCCGGCGTGGTCGGTGCCCGGCATCCACAGGGTGTTGAAGCCGCGCATGCGGTGCCAGCGGATCAGGATGTCCTGCAAGGTGTTGTTGAGGGCGTGCCCGCCGTGCAGGGCCCCGGTGACGTTGGGCGGCGGGATGACGATGACGTACGTCGGGGCCTGCGGGCTGGGCGTGGAGGGATCGGCGTGAAAGTACCCGCCGTCGCTCCAGCATCTGCGGATCTCCGGCTCGACGGCCTTGGGGTCATACGTGGGGGGCAGCGGTTCCAGAGAAGCCATACTCCTGCTCGCGGTTGATGCACTCCGGGCCAAGCCGCACACCGGCCCGAAGGTGGGTTGCGAATGTCTCGGAAGGCGGCACGTGCCCGGCGACGGTCATGATCGGCCGGCGTCCCGGCCCGGCCGTGGCCTTCCTCCGAAGAGGGCGATTGTAGGGCCAAACCGCCGGTGCTGTCATGTCCCCAAGCGGTTGCGCGGGTGCGAACGGACCCGGGCGAAGGCCGCCCGGCCCCGGTGTTGCGGGATGTAAGGCCGGGGTTTATTCTCCGCCGCGGTCGGGCCCGAAACGATCATGATATCGGTTAAAAGGCTACAGGAACTGGGGCTGGATCAGCCCTCGGCGGCGCGTCTGGCTGCCCAGGCCGCGGCGCTGTCCGCCGGAGACTCGCCCGCCGAGTGCTGGCGGCGGATCACCGCGTCCGCGCTGACGCCCGAACATCCATTCGAGGTGCATCAGTACGTGCGCGATGGCGTTTTCCGGGATTGGGATGCCGGCCGCGGCCCGCCCCCGCTCTGGCAGCCCGACCCGGACCTCGCGGCGACGTCGAACCTCGGCCGGGCCATGCGCCACGCCGGCTTTTCGGATTATCCGGGCTTTCACCGCTGGTCGGTCGCCGATCCCGAGGCCTTCTGGCGACTGACGCTGGAGACGCTCGGCGTGCGGTTCAGGGAACCGCCGGTGCGGATGCTCGACCGGTCGGGCGGACCACGAGCGGCGGTATGGTTGCCGGGAGCCAGGCTGAACATCGTGGAGAGCTGCTTTCAGGCTGATCCGGCGGCCCGCGCGATCGTGTCCGGCTCGGCGGCGGGACGGCTGACCACGGTGACGTATGGCGAGCTGCGGGCCCTGGCGAACCGGGTGTCCAATGGGCTGATCCGGCTGGGTCTGGCCCCCGGGGAGGCGGTCGCGATCGTGATGGACCTGCGCGCCGAGAGCCTGGCCGCCTACCTGGGCATCATTCAGGCCGGCGGCGTGGCGGTCTCCATCGCCGAGAGCTTCGCCCCGCCGGAGATTCGCCGGCGCCTCGAGATCGCCGGGGCCCGGTTGGCCGTCACCACCTTCGACTGCGTTCGCGGCGGGCGGGTGCTGCCCATGTATGACAAGGTAATACAATCGGGGGCGTTCCGTGCGATCGTCCTCGAGGGGCAGAGCGGAGCCGCTTCGCCGCCGCTGCGGCCGGGCGACCTGCACTGGCGGGAGGTCCTCGGCGACAACGAGGCCTTCGACGCCCGGGTCTGCCCGGCCGGCGACTGGATCAACGTCCTGTTCTCTTCGGGCACCACCGGCGAGCCCAAGGCCATTCCCTGGAGCCACGTCACGCCGCTCAAGTGCGCGATGGACGGCCACTACCATCACGACCTTCGGCCCGGCGACGTGGTCTGCTGGCCGACCAGCCTGGGATGGATGATGGGGCCGTGGCTGGTCTTTGCCACGCTGATCAACCGGGGCACGATCGCGCTGTTCGAGGAAGCCCCGACCGGCCGGGCCTTCGGGGCCTTCGTGGCCGACGCCGGCGTGACCCTGCTGGGCGTGGTCCCCAGCCTGGTCCGGCAGTGGCGGGCCTCCGGATGCATGAAGGGGCTCGACTGGAGCCGCATCCGCGCGTTCAGCTCCACCGGCGAGTGCTCGAACCCCGACGACATGCACTATCTGATGCACCTGGCCGGTTATCGGCCGATCATCGAGTACTGCGGCGGGACCGAGATCGGCGGAGGATACATCGCCGGGACGGTCATCCAGCCGCACGCGCCGAGCACCTTCACCGGCCCGGCGCTGGGCGGGGATTTCGTGATTCTGGACGATGATCACAAGCCCGCCGACTCGGGCGAGGTGTTCCTGATTCCTCCGGCGCTGGGGCTTTCAAACACCCTGCTGAACGCGGATCACGATGGGTGTTATTACGCGGAAACGCCGGCGGGCCCGAACGGCGAGCCGCTCCGCCGCCACGGGGACCAGATGCAGCGCTTGCCGGGCGGCGGCTACCGGGCCCTGGGGCGGGCCGACGACACCATGAACCTGGGCGGGATCAAGGTCGCCTCGGCTCAGATCGAGCGGGTTCTGGCCGGGGCCCCGGGTGTGCGCGAAGTGGCGGCCATTGCGGTCGCGCCGCCGGGTGGCGGACCGGCCAGGCTGGTCCTTTACGCGGTCGTCGATCCGGCCGGCGGTCGATCGGCCGATGAGTGGCGCGGAACCTTGCAGCAGGTCCTCCACGACGATCTCAATCCGCTGTTCAAGATCGCCGACCTTCGCCTCGTCGATCAACTGCCGCGGACGGCCTCGAACAAGGTGATGCGCCGGCAACTGCGGGCGGAATACGAGGCCTCGCAACCTCGCTGAGGAGAAGCACCCATGACTCTTCGTGACCGGAACGTCCTGATCACCGGCGCGGGCAGCGGCCTGGGGCGGGGCCTGGCCCTGGCCCTGGCTCAAGCCGGGCATCGCGTCTTCGTGACCGACCGGGACGGCGACGCCGCCGGCCAGAGCCTGGACCTGATCTCTTCAGCCGGCAAGTCCGCCTCCGCCCACGTCCTGGACGTGACCAGCGACGAAAGCGTGCGGAGTTTTCTCGCCGGCTTGGGCGGGCAACGGGTGGACGTGCTGATCAACAACGCCGGGCTTCAGCACGTCGCCCGCCTCGAGGAGTTTCCGCAGGATCGCTGGGACGCGCTGATCGACGTCATGCTGGCCGGCGCCTGCCGCGTCAGCCGGGCGGTCCTGCCGATCATGCGCCGCCACGGCTTCGGGCGGATCATCAACATCGGCTCCATCCATTCGCTGGTGGCCTCGCCGTTCAAGAGCGCCTACGTGGCCGCCAAGCACGGGCTGCTGGGCCTGGCCAAGGTCCTGGCCCTGGAGACCGCCGACGTGGACGTCACCGTCAACACCATCTGCCCCGCCTACATCCGCACGCCGCTGGTCGAGGCCCAGATCACGAGCCAGGCCCGCGTGCACGGCATCCCCGAACAGGAGGTGATCGACCGGATCATGCTGGCCCCGATGCCCAAGCGCCGATTCATCACCGTCGAGGAGGTGGCCGCCGCCGTCGCGTATCTGTCCAGCGACGCGGCCCGCAACGTCACCGGCCAGTGCCTGGTCATCGACGGGGGCTGGACGATTCAGTGAACTCCGGCGTGGCACGACGCATCGCCGGGGAGGCGTCGCCCCGTGTATCGCATCGGCCCCCGAAGTCCGATAGAATGAGGGAAAAGTAAAGGAGTATTGGAATGAGCGTTGGGGGTCGCATTCTCATGGAAGGCAGTCACCGGCAGGGGCGCCTGGCCGCGCGAATCGGGCTGCTCGCGCTGCTGGCGTTCACCGCTTCGGCGCTGGGCTCGGAGGTCCGCCGGTCGGAGGGCTCGATCGGCGCCGGCCGGGATTGGATGACCCCCTACACGATCATCGACAGCGGACGGGCCGGCCCGACGGTCATGGTCGTGGGCGGGGTTCACGGGGACGAGCCCGCCGGGGCCGCGGCCGCCGAGCAGATCCGCCACTGGCCCATCGTTCGCGGCAGGCTCATCGTCATCCCGCGGGCCAATCCGCGGGCCCTCGCGGCCGATTCGCGCCTCACGCCGGGAGTGGAGAAGGACGCCGCCAATCTCAACCGCAACTTCCCCTCGACCCGGCCGGGCGATGAACCCCGCGGCGGGCACGCCGATGACCTCTGGCGGTTCGTCCGCCAGCAGCGCCCGACCTGGCTGCTCGATCTTCACGAGGGCTTCGCGGCCAGCCAGACCAACCCCAACAGCGTGGGCAGCAGCATCATCACCCAACCGTCCGACGAGGCCCTCGCGGCTTCCACCCTGATGCTGGAGGCGGTCAACGCCACCATCGCGGAGAAGGACAAGCACTTCGTGCAGCGCCGCTCGCCGATCGGCGGGAGCCTGGCCCGGGCCGCCGCCGTCCAGCTCGGGGCCAGGACCATGATCCTGGAGACCACCCGGACCGGTCAGCCCCTCTCCACGCGCGTGCGCCAGCACCGCATCATGGTGGACCGCTTTTTGCGACACGTGGATATGCTGGCGGATTCGCTGGCGCCCGACCGGCTGGTGCCCGCGGACCGTCCCGCCGGGCAGGTTTTCGTGGCCCTCTACGACGGGGACGGCTCGGCCGGCAAGGGCGTCCCCCGCGTGCTGGAGATCCTGGGAGCCCTGCCCGACGTGCGCGTCGAACGGGTGGGTCCGGCGGACATTCGCGCCGGCGTGCTCGATCAGTTCGACGTGGTCATGTTCACCGGCGGGACCGGCAGCGGGCAGGCCAAGGCCCTCGAAGACGCCGGTCGGGCGGCCGTCAGGCGCTTCGTGGGCTCCGGCGGCGGCTACGTCGGCATCTGTGCGGGCGCCTACCTGGCGTGCAGCGGTTTCGACTGGGGTCTGGGCATCCTCGACGCGAAAACCAGGTCTTCGCTCTGGCGCCGCGGCACGGGCACGGTCAAGCTGGCCGTCTCCGGCGATGCCATTCTCGGCCTGGGCATGGGCGAGTTTGACGTCCGTTACGCCAACGGACCGATCCTCGAGCCGGCACGCGACGAGAAGATTCCCGACTACGTGACGCTGGCCACCTTCGGCACCGAGCTGGCCGAGAACGACACGCCCAAGGGGATCATGGTGGGTTCGCCGGCCGCCGTGGCCGGCGATTTCGGACGCGGCCGCGTCCTGTGCTTCAGCCCGCACCCCGAGCAGAGTCCGGGCCTGGACCGGGCCGTGATCCAGGCCGTCCGCTGGGCGGCCGCCCCGCGCGGCGCCGCCCGGTCGCCCGACCCGGCCGGGGGCCGCCGGACCGGCGGGCCATGACCGGCGGCGACGGTGCCATCATGTCGTGCCCGGCGCATACCGGTATCGCCGGCCAAGCCCCATCAGGCTCAGCGAGATGAACACAAACAACCCCAATCCCAGGTTCCCGCACAAGACCGCCAGCGGCGACGGCGGCGGACGGACCTTCTCGCTCACCGTCAGGTCCACCGTGTTGTCACCATAGCCGCGCAGCGACAAGGTTCCGTCGGGCCGGACGTCCAGGAAATGAAACTGCACCTGCTCGACCCCGTCGTCCGGGTCGTTGATCCAGACGCCGTACTGCTCCCCGAAGTCGATCATGCCCACCACGGTCACCCAGTGTCCACCCCCGCCCTTCCACACCACCGAAAGTTCCACGTCGGCGCCCTCTCCGAGAGTCTCGAGGATGGCGTCCGCGCCGGGCAGGTTCCCCGGGCCGCCCCCGATGGTTTGCGTGTCGATCGGCAGCCGAAGCTCATCGACGAACTGCTGCTTGCCGTCCAGGAAGTTCGCGTCGCTGGTGCCGGTGACCGGGCTGGTCTGCATGTGATCGCCGTCCTTGAGCACGTCGCGGATTTCGGCGGTGGTCATGCCGGTATCGACGGCCGGGTTCTCCTGTTCGAGCCAGGTGATGCTGTTGGCCACGGACGTCGGGCCGCATTCATTGGGGCCCTGGGCCAGGTCGGGCACCCCATCGTGATAGCTCACCCGGAATCGCAATCCGCCGGGCGGCTCGAACCCCAGCAGGCTCAGCGGCGCAGCCCCCGGCGCGGTGAACACGCCGTAGTCCGACCGGCACGCGCCCCCGTTGACCAGGTAGTTGACGGGTGTCCCCAGGGTATGGGCGACGGCCGCGGCGGCGTCGAAGGCCGGTGCGGCGGTCGCGTAGGTCACGCTGAAGCTGGTGTGATACAGGGCTCCGCTTTGAAACAGGCTCGCCGGTACGTTGGTCGCGATGCGCGACAGGCCCGATTCGTAACCCACCGGCAGGTTCTGGACCACCCAGCTGCCGTCCGCGCGCACCACGTTCAGGAAGAAATGGCTGCTCTCCTGCCCGTTGCTGAAAAACCGGGCGGAGTATTGGACATAGTCGGACGCGACCTGCCCGGGCCCCCAGACCACCGGGCGAAAGGATTCCTCGGACTGGGCCCGCGCCTCGCCGATGGCCCCGAACGAGCCTATGAAGCCCAGTCCGATGACGGTCCTACGGTACCTGCTGACGTGGAACATGGCACCATCCTTGTAAGAGAGCCGGCCGCGAACCCGCAATCACATGACTCCATATCGGCCGGCTTTGCGGTTGCTCTGAAAGAAGTTCCGGAGGGGAAGCAACAAAGCAGGGCCGGGCGGGTGACGCAAGGGCATGCCACGATCCGCACTCACCGCAGGCCGCTCGATTCGTCGCCACCCCCGAGAACATCGCGCACCCGACCCCCGAGGGCGACGCGGCGGGGACTTGATGGCCGGTCGGGCGGCCGGTAGCCTCTGGACCGCCGTTGACGATCCCGCGATGCCTGAAGGGAAAGGACGATCCACCGTGCCCGAGATTCGGCCGTTTCGAGCCCTGCGATACAACCCGGAGCGTTTCGGTCCGGACCTTTCCGCGCTGATCGCCCCGCCCTACGACGTGCTCGACGCGAAGGACAAGGCCGCCCTCCTGGCCCAGGATGAGCACAACATCGTCGCGGTGGACCTGCCCTTCCTTCCGCCCAAGTCGGCCGGGCCTGACGAGGTCTACGCCCAGGCCGCCCGGCGCCTGAATCAATGGCTCCACGACGGCATCGTGACCCGCGAGGCGCGGCCCGCGGTCTACGTTTATCACCAGCACTATGAACACGCCGGCAGGGCCTACACGCGGAAGATGTTCTTCGCCCGCATGAGGCTCGAGGAATTCGGCGCGGGGACGGTCTTTCCGCATGAGCGCACGTTTGGCGGCCCCAAGGAGGACCGGCTCAAGCTCATGCAGGCCACGCGCTGCCAGTTGTCGGCGGTGTTCGGGTTGTACAGCGACTCCGGGAGGGCGGTCAGCGGCCTTCTGGACGTCGGCGACCACGAGCCCGTCGCGACCGCCCGGATGCAGGGCGTCACCCACCGTCTCTGGCGGGTATCGAACGTCGAGTCGATCGAGAAGCTGCGCGCCGCCCTGGCCGGCAAGCCGGTGTACATCGCCGACGGGCACCATCGTTACGGCACGGCCCTGACCTATCGGAAGCTGCTCTCGGACCAGGGGCCGCTGCCGCCCGATCATCCGGCCGACTTCGTGCTGGTCGGCTTCTGTGCGATGGAGGACCCGGGCTGCGTGATCCTGCCGACGCACCGGGTGGTCAGCGGCTGGCGGGGCATGGACGCCACGCGGGTGCTCGATGCGCTGCGCGCGGGAGTGGACCTGCGTATGGCCGACGCCCAGGATGCCGGTCCCGAAACGTGGCTGCCGGCCGGTTCGTCCGACGACGTGGCCGTCTACGTCGCGGGCCTGCGACAACGGTATCGGGGCCGGTTCACCCGGCGGGAGGTGCTCGATGGGCTGGCCGCCGAGCGCAAGCCGGCCTATCGACGGCTGGACCTGGCCTACCTGCACGATTACCTGCTGGATGAGCTGATCGCCCGCGGCCTGCTCGGCGGGACCGCGCCTGCCGTCTCCTACACGCATTCGGCCGACGAGGCCGTTCGGCTGGCCGAGGACCGCGGCGGGATCGCCTTCATCACCAGGCCCTGCACGATGCAGCAGCTTCGGGAGGTCAGCGAGGCCGGCGAACTGATGCCGCAGAAGAGCACGTTCTTCTATCCCAAGCTCGCGACCGGTCTGGTCATGAATCCGCTGGACGACTGACCCCCGACGCGGCCGGCCGCGTCG
>JABRVU010000494.1:0-5661 GCA_039961895.1 Phycisphaerae bacterium
CCCCCGCCCCCTTCCCGCACGGCGGAATGCAGGTCGAGCCGCGCAAGGCTCAATTCCCCTTCGCGCAGTCCTCATCAGCCGAAACGTCCGCCCCGCTGTAACACCGCTGGAAGGCGCCGAAGTCGGCCAGGTCCACGTCGCCGTCGCCGTCGAAGTCCGCGGCGATCAGGCCGCTCGCGTCCGGCGCGAGCATGCAGCCGGTGGGCAGGTGGTCTGGATCATAGGGAATGGCCGGGCCGGTGGCGCAGACCGCGAACGCCGCCAGGTCGCCGTGATCCACCCGGCCATCGGGGTCGAGGTCCGCCGGGTTCCCGCTTCCCGCGAACCAGCGTCGTGCCGTGGCGTCCTCGCCGGCGGTCAGGACCGCGGCTCCATCCGAGGTGAACGCGACCGCGGTCACCCCGTACGTATGCCCGAGGAACCACCGCAGGGCCGCGCCGGTGTCCGCGTCCCAGAGCCAGGCGCTGGCGACGTTGCCGCCCGCCACCACCTTCGTCCCGTCCGGCGAGAAGGCGACGGCGTTCACGTAGCTCGCTTGGCTGCTGAACGTTCGCAGAATCGCTCCGCTGCCTGCGTCCAGAAGCAGGACCGCGTCGTCGTCACGACCCATCAGGATGCGGGTGCCGTCCGGCGAGAAGGCGACGGAAAGCACGGCGGCCTCATCACCGCTGAAGGTCCGCAGGAGCTCTCCCGTGCCGGAATCCCAGAGCTTGGCGGTGCGATCCCAGCTTGCCGTCAGGACCTGGCTTGCGTCCGGCGAGAAGGACACGGAGTTCACCCAGTCCGTATGCCCGATGAACGTCCGCAGGAGAGCCCCCGTGCCCGCGTCCCAGAGCCGGGTGTTCGTGTCGTAACTGCCGGTGAGAGTTTTCGTGCCGTCCGGCGAGAAGGCCACCGCCCTGACGCCGCCCGCGTGCCCGGTGAACGTGCGCAGGACGGCGCCGGTATCGGCGTTCCAGAGCCGGGCGGTCTTGTCCCGGCTTCCGGTCAGGACCTTCGTCCCGTCCGGCGAAAAGGCGACGGAAGTGACCACGTCCCCGTGTCCCGCGAACGTCCGCAGCGGCGCGCCGTCGGCGGCGTTCCAGAGCCGGGCGGTCGCGTCCCAGCCTCCCGTCAGGACTTTCGTTCCGTCCGGGGCGGGGGCCACGGCCAGCACCCAGTCTCGATGTCCGCCAATCGTTCGCAGCACCGCGCCCGTATCGGCGTTCCAGAGCCGGATGGTCGCGTCCAGGCTTCCCGTGAGGACCATCGAGCCATCCGGCGAGAGGGCCGCGGAGTGGATCCGGGCCTTGTGGCCGGTGAACGATCGCAGCACCGCTCCCGTCCCGGCATTCCAGAGCCGGGCGGTCTCGTCGTCGCTGCCCGTCAGGATTATCGTGCCATCCGAGGAGAACGCAGCCGACCTGACGGCGCCGGTATGTCCGCTGAAAGTGCGCAGCAGCGCCCCGGTTTCGGCGTCCCAGAGCTTGGCGCTCCGGTCCCAACTCCCGGTCAGAACGCGGGCGCCATCCGGGGAGAAGGCCACCGTCAGCACGCCGCTGGTGTGGCCGTTGAACGTTCTGAGGCCCGCTCCCGTGGCCGCGTCCCAGAGCACGGCGGTTTTGTCCCAACTTCCCGTCAGGACCTTCGTTCCATCCGGCGAGAAGGCGACGGACAGCACCGCGTCGGCGTGGCCGCTGAACGTCTGGATGACGGTCCCCGTGACGGCGTCCCAGAGCCTGGCGGTGTCATCAGGATAGCCGCTGCCGGTCAGAATCCGGCCGCCGTCCGGCGAGAAGGCCGCCGAGGCGACGGCGCTGGTATGCCCGCTGAACGTCCGCAGAACCGCGCCGGTGCCGCCGTCCCAGAGCTTGGCGGTTGCGTCCCAGCCAGCGGTCAAAACGCGCGTTCCGTCCGGCGAGAAGGCGACGCTGAGCACGACGTTCGTGTGCCGGCTGAACGTCCGCAGGCGAAGACCGGTCTGAGCATCGAAGAGCAACGCATTGCCGGCCGCGCCGACCAGGATCCGCTGGCCGTCCGGCGAGAAGGCCACGCTGTTGACCGTGCCGAGACCGTACACCTGCAAAGGGTGCGTGACGATCGGCTGGGACGCCGCCGCCGCGACGACCAGGAAGCCCACGCCCGCCAACAGGGCCGAGGCGACCACCGGCGAAAACCTGCGTCGATGCCGATGGCGTGGTCGCCCGGGCGCGCGACGGGCGGACGGGTTGAGAGCGCACCCCGAAACCCGTGGGGGGCGGGCCTCCGACCGGTCGGTTTTCAGGGAATGAGGGCGCAGGCTTGATCGGTTGCCGTCGAACATGGCAGCCCGCCGACGAACAGGGGGGCGCAACAGCAAGGCATGCGTGCGGCGCGCTTGCGGCACGGGACCAAGACCCCACCGGCGGATGACGGCGAACGTCGCGGTCTGGCCCTTCACCGCGAACGCCGGCGACGGATCAGCGCGAGGGCGCCGGCCGCCGCCGGCACCAGCGACGCCGGCTCGGGCACCGCCGTGATCCGGAGATTGTCGATGAAGGCGATGCTTCCGCCGGTGCCGGCCTCCCCGTCGTGACTCAGCAGCAGGGCCCAGCCGGTCAGCTCCGTGATTCCCGAGATCGGCAGTCCGTTATCCACGAGCGCGCCGTTGTACCAGGAGAACGCTTTCATCTGCTGGAAGTCCCAGACGAGCGTCAGATTGGCGTACTGGTCGAAGACCGTGATCGCGGAGGCGGCACCGGGGGTCTCGCCGAACGGCCAGGTCTCGCCGATGTCCCACTGAAGACCGGCCGCGGGTTCGCCTGCGTCCCACCAGAACCACCACAGGTTCTGGGCCAGCTTGCCTCCGGCCGGCGCGGGGCGATAAATGTCGAAGCTCACGGTCACGATCTGGCCGGCCACGGAGGGCAGAATGACATCGTGATCCATCAGGGAGGTGTCCTCGAAGGCATCGCCCACCTCCATCCGGACCGCCTGCTGACCCAGCACGGGATCGGGGGCCGTCACCACGAGCGGCACCACGCCGCCGCCGAGGCTGCCGCCGGTCCAGCCATCCTGGCCGTCAAGGGCCCCGACGCTGAACGCCGGACTTTCGAAACCCATCGCGTCGTAGAGCGTGACGGCCGAGGCTGTTCCCACCCGACCCAGAACGGCCGCGGCGCAGCAGATGCCGGCCCATCGCGTGTGCATCGTTTTTCTCCTGTCCCGAAGGGCGTCCGAAGGGTGGTGACGAGAGGTGCGCCCGGGAAGGCCGTGGTCCGCGCTTCTCTCGCCACCCCGCTGCGAATGAAAACCGGACTTCCAGGTTATCCATTCGCGCCCGGCTTGTCTACCCCGCCGCGGATGCCCATCACGTCCTTCTTGAAGATCTTCACGTCCAGCGAGCGGACGTATTCGGTCCAGTCACTGGCCGGGTCGTTGTCGGTTTTGATCCTGGTGAGGTACATGTGCAGCTTGGCGTCGAGGTTGTCGAGGTAGTGGACGGCGACGGCCTCGAGCGTGGCCGGCAGCTTGGGGCTGCCGAACTCGTACTGGCCGTGATGCGACAGAACGATGTGCAGCAACGCCGTGCGGATGTCCGCCGGGAAGGGTTCGCCCGTTTCGGCCTCGACCGCCCGGATCTTCTGGTCGATCCACATGGCCGCCTGCACGATGTGCCCGACGAGCTGCCCCTCGTTGCTGTAGGTGAAGTTGGTCTCGAAGGTCAGCTCGTGGGTCTTGCCGATGTCGTGCAGAAAGACGCCGGCCAGCACCAGGTCCAGGCTCACCTCCGGATAGCGCGGGATTACCGCCAGGGCCAGCTCCAGCACGTTGCGGGTGTGTTCGAGCAGCCCGCCGATGAAGGCGTGGTGCATCTGAACGGCCGCCGGCGAGCGGCGGAACCGGGCCATCAGCGGCTCGTCGGTGATGAACTGCTTGACCAGGGCCAGAACGTGCCGGTTTTTGATCTGCCGCAGGATCTCCTTGACCCGCTCGAACATCCGGCCGACGTCCTCGGTGGTCTGAGGCAGAAAATCGGCCAGCTCGATCTTGGCGGGATCCACGGGCATCATCGCGTCGATGATGAACTGGAGCGAGCCCTTGTAGTTCTCGACCCGGCCGCGGAAGCGATGGAAGCCGCCCTCGGTGAGCTGGGCATACATCTGTTCGGTGGCCTGCCAGACGCGGCCCAGGAGCTGCCCCGTGCGGTCGGCCAGGACGCAATGGATGTAAAGCGAGCCGTTCGAAGTGGTGCGCAGGTCCTTCGAGGCGATCAGAAAGGCTTCGTCCTCCACGGTCATGCCCGCGGCCAGGTCTTTGATGAACCGCCGCGCCTTCTTCGGCGCCGCCACCGGTGTCGTGGGCCCCTCCGTCTTCTTTCCGAAGTAAAACTGGCTCATGGAGGCGGAGGATAGTCGAAACCGGCCCGCACGCCAAGGTGGATCGGGCAGTGCGCGGGTAGGGCGGCGGGGAAGACTACCGGGCCTCGAAGCGCACGCCCTCGGGCGGGCCGCCGTCGGGGCTCTTGACGCCCAGGCACAGCGACCACTCCGCCCCGCCCTGGGTGACCTTGACCAGCAGGACGTTGGCCCCTTCGTTGAGCGTGACCCTGGCCTGTTCCTTGTCGCATTCCAGCCCCCTGGTCACGTTGCTGGCGTGGACCACCTGCCCGTTGAGCCAGATTTTGATACCGTCGTCGCTGCCCACGGAGAGGATCACGTCCTGCTTCTGAACCGACTCGACGGTCACGCGCAGGTAGGCGCAACAGTTGCTGGTCGCGCCGGGCATCCTGGCGAGGTCGATCACGCCGTCGTCGCGCGTGGCCCGCGGGGGCAGCGGCCTGAAGCCGGCGCCTCCGGGCTCCTTCTCGGGCGCAAAGGCCACGTCGAAGAGCTCCTGCGGGCCTTTGCCCTCCTCGCGGAACGGGCCGGCGAACTGCCAGCGGGTGACGCGCAGCGGCTTGAACTCTTTGAGCGCCGCCGCCGCGGCGGCCTTGACCTGGGCGTCATCGGACTGCATGGCCTTGCGGACGGCGGCCAGTGCCCCAGGGGTCTGCAATCGTCCGAGGGCCTTGAGCAGCACGACCTGCCCGCGCGGTTCGGACTTGGCCATCGCCGCCACCACCGGGCCGGTGGCGGCCTCGCCGTCGCCGGCCCGCCGGCAGACCGACAGGATGGTCTGCTCGCCGGCCTGGCGCTCGGCGTCGCTGGTCGCCTTGCTGAGCATCTCGACCACCTTGGGCAGGTCGTTCTGATCGGCCAGCCGCTCGAGGGCGTTCATGACCGCGATGCGGTCGGCCTCCTCGCTGCTGCCGGCCAGAGCCAGCAGCTTGGGCTTGGCCGCCGCGATGCGCCGGCCCCAGACCGCCTGGATCAGCTCCCGGCGCCGGGCCCCGTCGGCGGAATCCAGGGCCTTGAGGATCACGCCGTCGACTTTGTCTCCGCGGAGCGTGGAGAGACTTTTGCGGGCGGCCTCGCGTTCGGCTCCGTCGGCGGCGACGGCCCGGCCGATGAGCAGCTCGACCTCGGCCTCGCCGCCGATCTTGCCCAGGGCCTCGACGGCGGCCAGGCGGACGTCGGCATCGGCGTTGTCGGCGTAACCGGCCACGGTCCGGGCCGCGGACCGGTCGCCGCGCTCGCCGAGCACGTCCAGCAGCACCGCCACGGTGGCCGGCGAGGCGTCCTTGAGCGCGTCCACGATCAT
>JABRVU010000495.1:0-26363 GCA_039961895.1 Phycisphaerae bacterium
GTTCCAGAAGAAGTTCATGCCCAGCAGCCCGCCGATCGCCGCCCCGGCACCGGCCGGCAGGTTCAGCACGATCACCGGCGCGTGCTCGTACTCCAGCAACCCGGTCGCCGGACCCGAGGAGTTGATCCGCACGTAGTCGATGAAGAAGCCCGGGATGCCGCTGACCAGGCCCCCGACGCCGCAGACGTCCACCGTGAAATGTGGATCGAACAGGTCCAGCCCCAGGTTGGCCGCCGTGTTCTCGGTGATGAGGGTGGCCTGGGCCCCGGTGTCGAGGATGAACTTGAAGGTCTGGAGCGGGTTGAGCGGGCCGGGCTCGCCCTGCACCATGCCCACGTTGACCAGGTACAGGCCGCCCTCCTCCAGCAACGCCATGTACGAAAGCACCGAGGGGAAGGACGGGGTGGTCAGATCGGGCCCGTCGTCGGCCAGGGTCCAGCCGTAGCTGCACGACTGCGGCGGAAGCTGCCCGCTGTAGGTCAGCGGCACGCTGCGCGGAAACTGGCTGAGGGTTCCGCTGGGGATGGTGCTGACCAACTGCACGTCGGGGCTGCCGTACTCCACCCCCCCGACCTCGACCACGCGCGGCTGGCTGATGCGGATGATGCTCTTGTAGAAGGTCAGCAGCGGGTCGCCGACCAGGGCGCTGAGGGACTCTCCCTGCCCGCAGTTGAGTTCGTCGGTGGCGATGACCGAGACGTTATAGTGGCCGACGGTCCTGAGCACGTCGAGGCGGCCGTCGGGCGCAACCGCGTCAAGCCCGGCGACGAACAGGCCGATGGGATACGAGAGCACGCCGTCGAGCGATCCCCCCACGCCCTCGGTGGAGAAGGGGGTTTCGGTCAGATAGGGCCAGGTCAGGCCCAGCTCGGTCGCGTAGGGCTCGGCGATGACGTGGGCGTTGGCCCCGCTGTCCAGCACGCCGATGACGAAGTGTTCTTCGGCCGGCGGGTTGAGCGGCGAGCCGATGTCGGTGCCGGGGGGGCTGGCCTGGGCCAGCACGTGGGTCATGTCCTGGTCGAAGTCGCGCTTCTTCTTGTTGGTGAGCATGACCGCCAGCCTGGGCAGAAAGCCGAACAGCGGCGGTCGGGCGTAGGTGACGAGGGGTTGAACGTCGGGGCCCTCCTGCCCGCCGTGGCGCGCGGAGACCGCCACGAGCCTGCGGACGGCCTCTTCGCCACCGGCGGCCGGTCGGACGCGGACGATCCGCATGCCGCCCCCCAGTCGCAGGTCCACCGAGGTGCCCGGCGTATCGGCCAAGGCGGGTCGCGGCGGCATCCCCACCCCGGCCAGCAGCGCCGGCAGGACGGCGAGAATCGCCATACGGGTGTGGCTCATCGGTTTCTCTCCCTCACGGCCAAGAAGGTCCGGACCAGGAAGGACCACGATCAACAACGATCTTACCCGATCGGCTTCGCCGGTTCACCGGAGCGGGAGGTTCCCCATCGGCGAAGGCTGGAGACCATGACCGGCCGGGGCGGACTCCATCCGGTGCTATCTAATGTGACAGCGCTGGTTTGCATCCGTAGCGACCGGCGCCTGTGCCGGTCGTGGGTGGTTTCCGGCTTTCCACGGCCCGCACGGGGCAGGCCGCCACAAGAAAGCGCTGTCATCCTAATAAGTATAGGGCTTTCCTGGTGAGTGACAGCGTCAGCAAAGGCGAGTTATAATAAGTCTCGACGGGAGCGTCTGATAACGACGGGTCCCCGCAGCCCCTCGGAAACCGGAGCACGCATGTCCCCCGATGCCTTGGATACGCAGGATTCGCTACTGGCACGGCTGGAGCGGCTGCGCGCCAACATCGATCGGGTCTTTCTGGGCAAGCCCGCCGCCGTCACCCAGGTCCTGGTCGGGCTGATGAGCCGCGGGCATCTGCTGATCGAGGACGTGCCCGGCGTGGGCAAGACTGTCCTGGCCCGGGCCCTCGCCAAAAGCCTGGACCTGTCCTTCTCGCGGATTCAACTGACGCCGGACCTGCTCCCTTCCGACATCCTGGGCGTCAGCATCTATGACACCGCCACGGGGACGTTCGAGTTCAAGAAGGGGCCGATCTTCGCCAATATCGTCCTGGCCGACGAAATCAACCGCACCACGCCGCGGACGCAATCGGCGCTGCTGGAGGCCATGAACGAGGCCCAGGTCAGCGTGGATGGGCGGACGTTCCGGCTGGACTCGCCCTTCCTGGTCATCGCCACGCAGAACCCTTTCGAGTTCGAGGGGACGTACTTCCTGCCCGAGAACCAGTTGGACCGCTTCGCGGTGCGCATCCGCATCGGCTACCCGGCCAGGGACGTGGAGATGCGGATCATCCGCGAGCAGCCGGCCCAGGTGGCCCTGGAGGCCCTCCAGCCGGTCATGCGCCGCGACGAGCTGATCGACATCCAGGAGCGGGTGCCGGAGGTGAAGGTGGACGACCGGCTGGTGCACTATGCCCTGGACCTGGTCGAGGTCACGCGCGATCACGAGCACCTGGAGGTGGGCGTGTCGCCGCGGGGGACGATCTCGCTGATCCGCGCCGCCCAGGCGGCGGCCATGCTGGCCGGGCGGGATTTCGTCATCCCCGACGATATCAAATCGCTGTTCATCCCCGTCTGCGCCCACCGCGTGGTCAGTAAGAGCTACCTGCACGACGGGCACACGGTCAGCTCGGAGCAGGTTCTGGCCGATATTATGCGGAACGTCACCGTGCCGGAATAGGCTCTTGAAGGTAAGTACCGTGACTCCACCGCCCGAACTCATCGACGCGCTCAACGCGGCCCGCCGGCCGCTGATCGTCGGGCACGTGACCCCGGACGCCGACGCCGTCGGCTCGATGCTGGCTCTGGCCCGGGCGCTGCCCTCGGGGGCGGCGGCCGTGGCCCTGGACCGTTCGAAAACCGCCCAGAAGCTGCGCTTCATGATCGACCTGGCCGGCGTGCCGTCGGCCGATGCCGCCCGCATTGCCGAGGCCGACGTGGTCGCGGTGGTCGATACCGCCGGCACCAACCGGGTCAACGTCGAGGGCAAGTGGGAGGCCGTCGCCTCGAAGGTGATCGTCAACATCGACCACCACATCACCAACCCCGACTTCGGGGCCATCAACTGGGTGGTGGATTCGGCCAGCAGCACCTGCGAACTGATCGCCCGGCTGATCGCCGCCGCCGGCTGGCCGCTCGACGCGACCACTGCGTCGCTGCTCTACGCCGGAATCCATTCCGACACCGGCGGCTTCTCGCTGCCCAACGCGACGGCCGAGGCCCTGCACGCCGCCGCCGACCTGGTCCGGGCCGGGGCTGACGTCGAAAAGATCGGCGCCCAGCTCTGCCGCTCGCAGCGCCGCAGCGAGTTCGACCTGATCCGGGTGGTCTACCGCAACACGCACCTGGCCGACGGGGGGCGCATCGCCTACAGCACGCTTTCGCACGAGGACATCCACTCCGCCGGTTGCACGGCCGAGGACATCGACGATCAGGTCTCCATCCCCCGGTCGCTGTCCGGGGTGCGCATCGCCATGCTCTTCTCCGAGGGCGAGCCCGGCGTGGTCCGCATCAACTTCCGCGGCGAAGACGGCACGCCCGTCCTGCCGCTGGCCCAGAAGCTCGGCGGGGGCGGCCACACCTACTCGGCCGGCACCCGCATCCGCCAACCGATGGACGTCGTCGTCGAGCGCGTCCTGGCCGAGGCCATCGCCGCGCTGAACGCGATGTGACGGCGGCGGCCTGGACGGGGCCGGGGGACGTTCAAGCCGCGCGCCGGCGGCGAAGGAGCAGCCCGCCGATTCCCATCAGGGCCAGCGAGGCCGGCTCGGGAACGATATTACCCCCGACCAGGTAGACCTCGTCGATCCAACTGGCGGTCGTGGCGGCGGCCAGCGACCGGATGCGGAGCGTGTCGAAGCCGCCGGTGTAGCTGATGGTGCCGACGCTGATCGTGGTGGCCGTCGGGGCGGCGTTGCCCAGCAGCGTGAGGGTCACGTCGTAGCCGCTGACCACGGCGGGCGTCAGCGTGAGGTACACTTCGCTCCAGCCCTGGGAT
The DNA here is from genome assembly GCA_039961895.1 of Phycisphaerae bacterium. Lineage (GTDB taxonomy): Bacteria > Planctomycetota > Phycisphaerae > UBA1845 > PWPN01 > JAAXZI01. Next base: position 4,015 of record JABRVU010000495.1, read on the forward strand.
TTGAAAACGCCCGCGGCGGACTGACGGCTCCAGGTCGTGCCGTTGAAGTAATAGGGATTGTTGTTTCCGTCGCCGACGACCCGGGAGTTGGACAGGCCCACCTTGGGGCTGTCGCCCAGGCACAATTCGAGGATGAAGTTGTTGGTCTGGCGGCCGGTGGTATTGGCCGGGTTCCACCAGATGCCCACTTTCAAGGGGCTCTCGGCGGTGGGCACCACGTACGCACCGATGGGCAGCTCGACGCCGTCGGCGAGGTTGTTCACGATCCCCAGGGCCGTCCCGGCGACCTGGGATAAGGCATTGCCCGCGGCGTGGGCGGGGGGCGTACTGGCCGGGGCCGCCGGCGTGATGATCGAGAACCGGCTGTGTTCCGCCGGCACCGACCAGTTGGCCTGGTAGGCCGCGTCGTCGGTACCGGTGGCATACGTGTCGAAGGTATCGGTGTAATTGATCGCGGCGGCCATGGCCGGTACGCCGACCGCCAGCGGGATCAACACGCCAAAAACCAGGCGGGAACGCATCATTCCTCCTCCTTTATCGGACGACGTGACAACCCCCGGGCCTGCAACCCGGGCCCGCGGAACAGCCTTGCGAACCGGAAGCTCACCCAGGGCAATGGTAGAGGTGAAACACCCTGGCCGAAGGGAACGCACCCGGCCGATAAGCCTTGTGCCCCTTCATCCCGGTCGTGAAAGGCCCTGCAACCTCCCCCAGCATACCGGAAGGCCCCGTGCAAACCAAGAAAAATCGCACTGCCCGGCGGTGTCGAACTTCGTTTTTCTTGGAGGCCGGAGCGTGCACCGAAAGGGGCGCGGTTGAGAAGTCTGGGCCATCCGGGTGCGCCGGGAGGCGCCGGAGACGCCCGGGAACACCGGACAACTCCGGAAATCGGCAAGCCGGTCGGCGAAACCGACCCGCCTGACGGCGCAGGATTCGGGCTGTCGCGGGCGCCCGGATGGGTTGGTCGTGTTGGTGCGGCCTTTCTCGGCCCGCGCTCTTGACAGGCCGCGGTCCGTTCGCGCCATCAGATGAACGTCGATTCACCGATGGATATTCAACTCCAGCGGCGCGGGCTTGAGTTCGTTGCGGATCGAGATCTGCGCGGCGATGTTCTCGACCACGCGCTGAACGGCCTTGCCCACGCCCTGGGGGTCCTGCTCGAAGACGTCGGCCGGACGGCCCCCGTCCCCGCTGACGCGGATGGCCACGTTGATCGGTATCGAGCCCAGAAACGGCACCTTCAGCCTGGCCGCCGCCTTCTCCGCGCCGCCCTTGCCGAACAGGTCGTATTCCCGGCCGGTATCGGGGGCGATGAAGTAGCTCATGTTCTCGACGATGCCCAGCACGTCCACGTTGAGCATCTGGTACATGCGCGCGGCCCGCACCGCGTCGAGCAGGGCGACATCCTGCGGCGTGCACACCACCACCGCCCCGTTGAGCGGCAGAGACTGCGACAAGGTCAGCGGCACGTCGCCGGTGCCCGGCGGCAGGTCCACGACCAGGTAATCCAGGTCGCCCCACTCCACCTTTTCGAGGAAATCGCGGATCAGGCCGTGGGCCATCGGTCCGCGGACCACCACCGCCCGGTCCGGATCGACCAAGAACCCCACGCTCATGATCTTGATGTCGCAGGCCACGATCGGAATGATGCGGTTCTCGCCCGCGACGGCCGGCCGGGCGTCCTCGACGCCCAGCATCTTGGGGATGGACGGCCCGTACACGTCGGCGTCGAGCAGCCCCACCCGGGCTCCCGCCCGGGCCAGCCCGACGGCGGTCAGGACGCTCAGCGTACTCTTGCCCACGCCGCCCTTGCCGGCCCCGACGGCCAGGATGTTCTTCACGCCCGGCAGCACCGCCTGCCGCATCGGGTTCGCACGGACCTGGGCGCTGAACTCGACCTCCACCGCCGCCACGCCGGGCAGGGCCTTGACCGCCGCCGCCACGTCGTTCTTCACCTGGTCTTTCAGCGGACAGGCCGGCGTCGTCAGCTCGACGTGCACGCGCACGTGCCCGTCGCAGACCGCCACGTTCTTGATCATGTTGAGCGAAACCAGGTCCTTGTGCAGCTCCGGGTCGTGGACCTTGCGGAGGACGGCCATGATGTCATCTTTGCTCGGAGATGCTGCGATGCCCATGAATGCTGAATCCTTCCTGTTCGCTGAAGCCGCCCCCGCCAGCCGTGATGCCGGGAGGAGCCCACGCCCGAGAGGGGTGCAAACCAGGGAATAATAGTACCGCTTTGGTGCGGATTCAAGGAATGACCGGCGGATCAATGCCCCTTGGCGGGCGGTTCGGGAGGCAGGAAGCCGCGTTCGGCCGCGAGCTTGAGCAACTGCTGGTGGTGCACGAAGCCCTCCTCGGCCAGGTTCCCGAAAACCTGGCGCAGCTCGGGGTTTTTCGCGCGGTGGCGCATGGCTTCGTAGAACTGGGCGGTGCGAAGCTCGGTCTCGATGGTGATGCGCACCACCTCGCGATAGTCCTCGATGTCGCGGACGTTGATCAGCCGCGGGCCGGTCAGGACCAGGGCCTTGTCCTCGTCGGACAGAGCGAAAGCGCTGCCGGGGAAATACTTCTCGTAGAGCGCCTGAAGCAGTTGCTTGTGCGTCTGTTCCTCGTCGGCGATGCGCGCGAAGGCCCGCTGATCTTCCGGTTTGGGGACTTTCTCGGACAGGACGGTGTAGCGATAGGCGGCCACCGTCTCGCCGTAGATGCCGATGGCGAGCATCTGGTCGTCCTGGAGTTGGGGATATTCTCGCGGTTGTTTGGCGGCCATGACCAGAGATTAGCAGCCTGACGGACGGTCATCAATGGAAGGAACACAACTGAGACTGTGTCTCTGTTTGATGCCCGGCATTGGGTCGCCCTTCCCGTCGTCCCGCAACGCGGTTTCGCGCGCGGTCGGCGACTCCGTCCGGCTCGGACCCTATTCGGCGCCTCGCCGGGGATGCAGCTCCCGAGCAGGAAGAACGCGACCAAGCCCCGGATGACGGCGGCTCTCATGGCGGCAACCCCCCTCCGGCCGGTGATGAGACGTGGGATACCCCGGCCCCTCAGGACCTCGTCTTCAACAGGCTTACCTGATCATACCGTTTTCCGAGGATTTCGTCAGCCTTCAATTCCAGCCAGTCCGTCAGAATGGTGGCATAAACGCTGCGGAAGTCGATGCGGTGGGGGACGTCGCCGTCCTGCAAATGGTCCAAGTCCGGCCGGCCGCCCACGATGCCGGCTCGGCAGGCCGGACCGGCCACGAACAGGGGAGCGGCCGCGCCGTGATCGGTGCCGCGGCTGCCGTTCTCCTTCACCCGCCGCCCGAACTCGCTGAAGGTCATCAGCAGCACGCGGTCGGCCAGCCCGCGGGCCTGGAGGTCGGCGTCAAAGGCGGCCAGCGCGTCGGACAGATCCTTGAGCAGCGGCCCGTGGGCCAAGGCCTGCTGGGCGTGCGTATCGAAGCCGCCGATCGAGGTGTAGTAGATGCGCGGGCCGAGGTCGGCGCCGATGAGCTGGGCGATCTGCTTGAGTCGGCCGGCCAGGCGCGTGGGAGGATAGGAGGCCTGGCGGGTTTCGTCCGCGGCGGCCTGCTCGATGCGCCGGGCGTTGGCGCAGCTCGCGATCGCCGTGCGCTGCACGAAGAGCAGATCGTCGGAAGCGCCGCTCCGTCCGGCGGCGATGGCCTGTTCCAGCTCGCCGGCACGCGCGCTCAGGCGGAAGGCCTCGAGGGAGGGGATCGACGGCACAGGCTGCGTCCGCGAGTGCAGGGCCAGCGGCAGCGACCCCTCGTCCAGGTGCAGGGCCGGCGGAGGGCCGCCCGGCCGCGCCTGCCGATCCACCACCCGCCCCAGCCAGCCGTCGCGGGCCTCCTCGGGTTGCAGCGCCGCCGTGTGCCAGATGTCCATCGAGCGGAAGTGCGAACGGTCCGGGTTGGGATAGCCCACGTTGTTCACCACGCAAAGCCGCCCGGCGTCGAACAGCTTCTTGAGCCCGGTCATGTCCGGGTGCAGGCCCAGGTCGTCATCGAGCCGCAGCACGCGGTCCTTGGGCACGGCCAGCGTCGGACGAGCCTTGTGATATTCGTCGTCGCGGCAGGGAATCACGGTATTGAGCCCGTCGTTGCCACCGGTGAGCTGCACCACCACCAGGATGCGCTCGCCGGCCTTCGCCCGGGCGGCGGCGACGGCCGTCCGATTCAGGAAAGCCGGCAGCGTCAGGCCGGAGGCCAGCAACGATGTCCCGCCGGCGATGAACTCGCGTCGCGTGATGCTCATGTCCGACATCCTGTTCTGATGATTACGCCAACTGATACTCCGGGCTGCCCAGCAGCAGCCGGAGGGCCTGTTTCATCCGGCTTTCGACGCCGCCGGACAGGGCGGCCAGCCGCTCGTGCAGCGCTTCGGGCACGCGCCCGTCGAGGGTCAGCCTCTCGCAGAACGCGACCGCGTCGTCGTCCCGCAGTTCGTACTTTCCGACCAGGGCGCCCACGTCGGCGGCGGTTTTCCCTTCGACAGCGGCCACGGCGGCATTGAGCCGGATCAGCATGGTCGCCGAGTTGATCCAGGCCCGGTGCCCGTCCCAGCCCTTGACCGACGGCGGCTCGAAGAGCCGCTGGCCCATCTGCGACGCGGCGTCGGCCAGCACGTTGGCCGGGGCCTTCATCTCCAGCGAACGGACCACGCCGACCAGGTATTCGACCGGCGACTTGATCCGGGCCCGATACCAGCGCGGGTCGAACAGGGCCTCGCTGGCCAGCAGCGAGCGCAGCGTCTCGCCGACGTGCAGGCGGGTCTCGCGCAGCCGGCCGGCCACCGCCTCGATCAGCTCGGCCGGGGGTTCAGGACCGACGAACTCGCGCAGGAGTTTCACGGCCAGGAACCGGGCGCAGGCCGGCTGCTCGACCGTGAGCCGGACCACGTCGCCGCCGTCGAACGGGCCGCTGTGCCCGAAGAGCGTCTTGGGGCCGGCGTCGTGGTCCAGGCTGGAGAAGTAAAACTCCCCGCCGCGCTGATGCCACCCGGTGAAGGCCCGTGCCGCCTCGCGGATGTCGGCCTCGCTGTAGTGGCCCACGCCCAGGGCGAACAGCTCGAACAGCTCGCGGGCGTAGTTCTCGTTGGGCCGGCCCTTGACGTTCCGCACGCCGTCCAGCCAGACGATCATGGCCGGATCGCGCGACACCGCCAGCAGCAGCTCCTCGAAACGGCCCAGGGCGCGCTGCTCGAAGGTGCGGAGCTGCCGGAGCATCATGGCCGCGTCGGCGACCTTGACGTTGCTGGTGGCGAAGTGATTGTGCCAGAACAACGCCATGCGGGCGTGCAGCGGCCGGTTCGTGTGGCACATCCGCAGAAGCCACCAGCCCCGCAAGGGCTGAATGTCGCCGCGCGTGGCCAGGGTCTCGCCCAGCGCATCCAGCTCGTCGTGGCGGGCGCAGTCGCCGCCGGCGTCGATCAGTCGATCGACGGTCGCCCGCGGGCCGTCCGCCAAGGCCGCCCGCAGCTCGCTCTCGGAAGGCGCGAACCCCGCCCGCCGCAACAGGTGCCCGGCGGCGGGGCGGTCCCACGGTCGAGCGGATGAGGGACGATAGGCTTTCAATGCGTCCACGGCGTCACCCTGATCGTGCCATCGGCTCATCGCCGAACCCTCCGGGCCGCGACCCTCAGGGAGCGGAAACCGCCCGTGATCAGGCCATCGCACCCGGACGCTCGCGGCTCGGACAGCGGGTTTCATCCACGTTCTCAGAACCCCCGGAACGTGAGCTTGAGACTCAGGCGGGCCTGTTTCTCTCCGGTCGAGGAGGTCAGGTCCAGCCGTTCGGCGAACTTGAGCAGCCCCAGCAGTCCGTCCACTTCGCCCTCGGCCTGCGAGCGGGAATGGTCCTTCTCGAGCATGTTGTTGGCGATGAGTTCGGCGCGGTTGTCGGCCAGGACGGCGGCCAGGGCCGTGCCGTTGATCGTCAGCACGTCGGCCGGCGGGGCGGGCCGACCATCGGTCGGGGCCGAGGCTTCGCTCACCACGTCCACCAGGTTGCGCAGCAGTTCGGCCGAAGTAGTGAAGATGTAGCGGTTGCCGACCACGGCGGCGGCGGGGGCGAAGTTGTAACGGACGTCCTGCACGGCCGGGCGCGTCGCGGGCCGGGCGTCTTTATCGCCGCCCGGAGCGGGGCCGGCCATGCGGGGCCCATCGGCGAACGTCGTCGTCACCAGCGTGTACGGACCGCGCTGCTGCGTCTCGATGAGATACCCCGGCTTGTTCTTCTGGGCCGCGTCGTAGTTGAGGAACGCGACGGCCATCTGCGAGGCCGTCTGGAGCCGCCGCGAGAGATTCATGGCCTCGACCGACTTGAAGGGAATGACCAGACCGAAGGCCGGCAGCTTGGGCGTCGGCGTGTAGGGCATGCGGCCGAAATCCTGGCGGGTCACCACCAGCCGCACCGGGCCCTCGACATTGGGCAGCAGGTCGTTGACGAAATCGACCTGCCCCATCAGCGCAGTGAGCACGTTGCTGAAGTTGACCAGGTCGCCGGCCGCAGGAAGCGTCAGCAGGGCCTCGCGCTCGGCGAACAGCTCGGCCCAGCCGCGCGTCACCGACGTCTCCGCCAGGAAGCCGGGGAGTTTCTCGGCCGACCAGGTGTCGCGGAGGGTCGGCTTGGGCGTGAAACCGCGGTGCGTTTCCGGCAGGGCCACGCCGCTGACCACCTTCCCGTCAAGCGCGAAGGTCTTGCCTTCGGCCGTGATCCAGACCACGGCCTTCTCGGCGTTGATGAGCGTGTGCCACCAGGCCCCGTAGAGCAGCCCGTTGAGGGCGTTGGGAACCTGGGCGGGCAGCGGCTTGCCCTTGCCGATCGCCGAGCGCAGCCGGGCCATGTCCCCGAAGGCGAACGCGACGGCCTTGGCGGGCACTTCGGCGACGGCCTCGCGGTACGAGGGCGATCCGCTGAGCCGGCCCTGTCCCGAACGGGCCGCGTCGATCGCCGACTTGAGCAGGCCGCCGTCGTTGGACACCATCAGCACGCCGTCGAAGAAGCAATGGTGCTCCTGCGGGTTGCTCGAGAACACGGTCAGACCGCCGAACTGCTTCGTGCGCTGGTCATCGGGTTTTCCGTCAACTTCCAGCCCGGTGACGGCGTGGACCTGTTTGAGAATCCGTTCGAGCAAGGCCGGGTCGCGCGCGACGGCAACGGCGATGAAACGAGGTTGCTTGGCGTTTTTTTCGTCGAGGGCCAGGCCGACGGCCAGTTCGCGTCCCAGGATGGCCCCGCCGGCCGACCAGAGGTCGGTTCCCGCGGCCGCCGCCAGACCCGCCGCGAAAATGCGGCCCTTGAGCAGGTCGGGGTTGGCGGCCAGGGCCTTGTAGCCGGGCGATTCAGCCACCGCCGGTCCTTCGACGATCTTGCGTATGGCCGCCACCTGCTGATCGCCGTCGCGCAGGACGACCGCCGCGACGAGCCCTTCCGGCAGGCAATCCGCGGCCCGCCGGGCCCCGGCCGGTTCCGCTCCGGCGGCCTGCGCCGCCCACGGCCCGCCAGCCGAGCCGCTCACCATCACCACCGCCATCAACCATCCGATGTGCCCGCGTGTGTACATGGGTTGCCTCCTGGAATCTGGTTTCACCGTCCCAAGCCGCGATACCGCACGCCGCGCCGCCGGCCTCCGCCCGCCCCCGCCGGCGCGGAACCCGAAACCAGAGGATGAGGAACCGTCAGCCCGAGGCGCGGTCAAGCCGAAGGATGTAGACGCACGGCCCACCTGATTCTGTCGCGCCAGACGCCGCGAGTTGCCCTGAGGCGGCCATTATACCCCGACCGGACGGAAACCGCCGCGGCCCGGTCGGCAACACGGGCGCCCGGGGCCAGGGCAGCCGCATTCTCGTTCAGTGCCGAGGATAACCGATCTTCTGAGGAATGGATGATTTCTTCAGGAGGTCAGGATGACCAATTCAATTACCCGACACTTCGCGGATTTGCCCGATCCGCGGCGTCCTCAGGGCAAGCGGCATTGCCTCTCGGACATGATCGTGATCGCCATTGGTGCGGTGATTTGTGGGGCCGATTTCTGGTCGGATGTGGTTGATTTCGGCAAAGCCAAGCACAAGTGGTTCAAGACCTTTCTGGGCTTGCCCAACGGGATCCCTTCTCAGGACACCTTCGAGCGGGTGTTCGCCCAGCTGGACCCCGATGCCTTTGAGGCTTGCATTCAGGCTGGGACTCATACCCTGGCCGGCAGCACGAAGGGTCAATTGGTGGCCATCAACGGCAAGCGGATCCGGCGGAGCTTCGAGCAGGCCTGGCGTGCCAGCACGGCCACGCATTTGGTCAGCGCGTTTGTCAGTGCCAACGCCACGGTGTTCGGCCAGTTGGCCGTGGACACCAAAGAAAACGAGATCGTGGTCATTCCCAGGCTACTGCTTTACCGGACTTGCATGGAGCCACGGTTCCCATCGACGCCATGGGCTGCCAGAAGGCCATCGCCGGGCAGATTGTCGAGGGCGGCGGCGATTATTGTCTGGCGGTCAAGGACAATCAGCCCACGCTGCACCGGGCCGTTCAGGTCGAGTTGGACGACATGATCCGCGATGGCTTCGTCGGCGTGAGACATGATCATCAACAGACTGTGGGAGGCGATCATGGTCGCATCGAGACGCGCGATGTAGGGACCGCCGATCAACTGGACTGGTTCAAGCAGGTGGACGACTGGCCGGGCCTGTGCTCGATCGTCGCCGTGGAGTCAAAAAGCGAAATGAGCGGCGACTCAACCAGCGTGGAGCGGCGTTATTACATCACCAGCCGGCCGGCGGAGGCCGCCGACTTGGCCACCTGGATACGCGGACACTGGGGCATCGAGATTCGCCTGCACGATGTGCTGGATGTGGGTTTCAAAGCGGATCAGGCCCGTCATCGGCATGGGCACAGTGCCGAAAACTTCGCCCGCCTGCGGCGAACCGGCCTGCATCTGTTCCAGCGGGAGAAAACCCGCAAACGCGGCATCAACGGGGAACGGCTGAATGCCGCCTGGGACCACGATTATCTGCTCAATATCCTCAGCGGCTGAGAATGCGGCTGCCCTGGGTGGAATCGTGGAATCGCCGGGCGGGGTTTTCTCTTGACATTCTCGCGGTGATTCTGTAGCTAGGATCATAGCGGCCGGATCAGCCAGCGCGCCACATCTCTCATGTCACCCGAATGGGTGAGGCCTCGGCGTGCGCCGTCCATCGCGGGTCTTGTCGCACTTCTGCTGAGCGGGCCGGGATGGCCCTGGACAGCCGTCGGGAGCAATTGACCGCCAATTACGCTGGAGGGTTTTATGCGCGCGCTTACCATGATCGCGGCGGGCGGTGTGGGTCTGATGGTGGCCAGTCCGGGCGTCGCCGATTGTCCCCCATGCCAAAACCCGATCACGGAGAGTGTGGTGATCGACTGCGAATGCAACGGCATTATCGCCCACAGCGGCTTCAATGTGTCCATCGTTGGCGGCGCGGTGGTCAACACCGCAAGCGCGCTTTCCGGCAGTTCAGTAACCGTGACCGGGGGTCAAATCGGCAGCGTAGCCGCGGTCGGCGGCACGGTCAGCATGAGCGGCGCCACCCCATTGAACGGCCAGGGGGTTGGTGTGGGAACCGCTCTCAATGGTTCTGTTACGTCGGCTGGAGTGCCGCTCGGCAGTGTGGATGCGGGCGGGCCCGCCAACTCCGGCGGCCAACTGGAGCTGGCCGGCCCGTCGATGACGGGCCCGCTTACTCTCAGGGCGGGCAGTCGGTCGACGTTAACCGGGTTTGTCATCGGCAGCGAATCATTCCATCGCTTTGAGATGTTCCACGACAGCATCTGTACCGCGATCGGCTGTCGTGTTTTCGGAGATATCGAAGTCACCGGATCGTCCAGGCTCGCGCTGCTCTCCAGCGACGTGCTGGGCGGCGTCAACGGCCGCCACACCTCCACGATTGATATGAACGGCGGCAGCGTGGGCGCCGGCGTGTCCGCCTTCACGCTGACGACCAGCGGCGGCAGCGTGGGCGGCAGCGTCGTGGCGACGGGATTGGGGGGCACAGGTCAGATCGGCGGCACCGAAATAGGCGGCAACCTGGTCGGCTTCAACGGGGCGACGGTGGTGGCCAGCGACCTTCCGATCGGCGGGAGCGCCATTGCTCAGCTCGCCAGCCGCGTGACCCTTTCCAACGCCCAGGTCCAGAGCAAGCTGTACGCCAGCGGGGCGGGCGCCGTGGTGGAAATGAGCTCCGGCAGTGTCGGCAATGGGCTTCTTGCCGAATTCCAGGGGGCCGTGATCCTGACCAACGGCGACGTTTCCGGCGACGCCCGAGCCGAGTTCAAAGGAACGGTCACCCTCGACGGCGGTACCCTGGCCGGCCAGGTGATTGCCCGTGACGGCGAGGTGGAGATCGGCGGCGCTGAAGTCACCGGCGACGCCACCGCCAGCGGCACGGGCGGCATCAATGGCTTCACCATCACCGGCCTGATCAAGCTGGACGGCGGAACCCTCAACGGCAACCTCGTCGCCAACAACGGCGGGGCCGTCGCGGTCTTCTCCGGCCACGCGGCCAAGGACGTGGTCTCCAACGGCGGCGTGATCGGCAGCAAACTGCAAGTCGACGGCGGAAGCGTGGGCGGCAACGTGGTGGCGAAGTTCAACGGCCGGGCTACGATGAGCGAGGGCACGGTCGCCGGCAACGTGGAGATGCGGGAGGGCGCTTCGTTCTTCATGAACGGCGGAACCGTGGCCAAGAACCTGACCAGCTTCGATTTCACGTCGATCCTCCTGGCCAATGGCACCGTCGGGGAGATGGCCCAGTCCAAGGGTCAGAGCTGGCTGACCATTCAAGGCGGTACGGTTCAAATGAATGTCGAGGCGCTGGATTCCAGCAATCTCTTCGTGGAAGGCGGCACCATCAACGGCGCGTTGATCGCCAGTGGTTCCAGCAGCGTCACCGTTGAAGGCGGCACCTTCAAGAGCGGTGCGGAGGCCCGGGGCAGCAGCACTATCGAAGCCAGCGGCGGAACGATCAACTCGCTGTTCGGGATTGAGGGCATTGCCCTGGCCGCGACCGGCGGTGGCACGGTCAAGCTGGGCCAGAATGTGGTCGTCACGGGCAAGGTTTCCGGTTTCGACGAGAGCCTTATCGAAATGAGCGGCGGTTCGGTGCTGGGGGGCGCGGAGCTCCGAAGCAAGGCCAACCTCGTGCTCAGCGGCGCTACGAGCGTCATTCAGAATCGGCTGGAGGTCTTGGGCTCCGGCATCGTTTCCATTACAGGCGGCACCGTGAACGGCCTCCTGGTCAGCCGGGAATCCAGCACGGTCTTCATGAACGGCGGACGCATCACCGGTAAGGCGGAGGCACAGCACACGTCCCCGCAGGCCAGCTTCAACGTGGAAGGCGGCCAGATCGACGGCATTCTCTTCGCTTTTGACTCCAGCAAAGTCCGACTGAGCGGGGGCACGGTGGGCGGGGCTGAAGCGTGGGAGTCCGGCACGCTGACCATCAACGGCGGCAGCATCAATGTCGATGTGAAGTCTTTCGGAAAGGGGACCATCGAGCTCACCGGCACGCCCACTATCGGCGGTTTCTTGAGGGCCACCGGTGAGAGCACTGTCAATGCCAGCGGCGGGATGATTCAGCTTGGCGCCTTGGCAGATGAAGCCGCGAAGCTCAACCTGAGCGGCATCGTGCATATCGCGGGCGATCTGCGCGGCGACGGCGACAGCCAATTGACCATGAACGGCGGAACGGTCGGCGCGAATCTGATTGTTTCCGACCAAGCGGGTATGGATATGACCGGAGGGATCGTCGAAGGCGCCGGCTTGACGCAAGGAAGCGCTTACTTGGGCTTGAGTGGTGGCAAGATCAACGGCCTGGTGGAATGCGCGACCACCGGCGGGGAGCTCGGGGGCGTGGACATTTCAGGTGGCGTTGTTGGCGGAGACTTCATTGCGAGCAGCGGAAACGCAGAACTCAGAGGAACTGGGGTTGTCAGCGGCTTTCTGAAGTGCGCGGGTAGCAGCAGCATGGGAATCTCAGGCGGTACAGTCAACCAAAACGCTATCGGCTTCGATAACGGGACGCTTTTCATCAGCAGCGGTGCCGTGGCCTTCGACGTCAAAGCCCAGGATCAGTCCATTGTGAGTCTAAGTGGCGGCTTTGTCGGCCGTGACCTGGTAGGCTTCCACAGCGGCAAGATCAACATGTCCGGCGGGATCGTCAACCGTAACGCCGAGTCCTTCAACAACAGCACGATTGTGATCAGCGGCGGCTCGATTTTCGGTCGGCGCATTTCCCACGACCAGAGCAGCATCATCTTCAGCGGCGGCGCGTCGGGCGGCGGCGGCCAGGTTTCCGGCGGACCGGATACCCAGCCGCAGGCGATCGCGCTCAACATCACCGCCGAGGACGGCTCCACCATCAAGTTCGTGGGCACCGGTCTGACCGCCACCTTAGTGGATCCCAATTTCCAGGGAATGTACAGCCTCTATGAGCTGACCGGCACGCTGGCCGACGGCAGCAGCGTCTCCGGCGGTCAGTTCCTGGTGCGCAACGAAACCGGCGCCCAGTACAAGCTGGTGCCCTTCGTCCCGCCGGACCTCGATCGCGACGGCGACGTGGACCGCGACGACGGCCTCATCCTTCAGGCGTGCACGACCGGCCCGGCCCTGGGGCCGGTAGCTCCGGGGTGTGAAAACGCCGACCTGGACGCCGATGGCGACGTGGATCAGACCGACCACGGCCTTCTCCAGCGCTGCATCAGCGGCCCGGAGACCGCCGTCAACCCCGCCTGCGCGGATGTTTAGCGGCGTCGCGGGCGATCTCGCCGACTGAACTCCGGCGAGGCCTTGCCCCCGCGCCGGAGTCATGCAAAAGGCCTCCCGTGGCGTCCGGTTTTCAGGCCGGCATTCAGCCAAGGGAGGCCTCACGATGTCGCCGGCGACGGTCAGGCCGCGCAGGCGGAATCAGCCCGCCTGTCGCTGCCGCTGATACACCTCTGGAAGAGCCCGAAGTCGGTCTGATCCACGTCGCCATCGGCGTCGAGGTCCGCGTCGCGACAGGACGGATCCTTCTGGGCGAGGCCCGGGCCGGTGATGCAGGCTCGAAAGAGCTGGAAATCCGCCAGGTCCACGTCACCGTCTCGGTCCCAGTCGCCCGCCGCCGGGGGCGGCGCGGTCAGCGTCAGGATCTGATCGGCGGCGAACGGCCCGCCGTAGACATCGGTGCGCGTGGCCAGGGCCCCCTTCCGCGGCCAGATCACCTCGATCCGGTCGGCCGCCGTGGACTGGCCCAGGCCGAAATGCAGCCGCAGGTCCTCAGTGGCTGTCGTGCTCGAGCCGCTGATGACCTCGCGCACCTGGGTCACGCCCCCGGCCGTCAGCCGGACGACCGCCCCGATCGCGTCGCGGTTCACGGTCGCGCCGTTGCCCGCCAGCTTCACCTTGAGCCAGTGGTTGCCCGTCGTGGAGAGGTTCTCGTAAACGCTGACGAACAGGCCCGGCGAGCCGGGGTTGATGGTCACGAGGTCCTGGCGTCCGTCGTTGTTGAAATCGACCTGCACGCTGTGCTGGCTGGACAGCGAAACGGTGTTCAGGGCCGCCGACACGTCCGCCCATTGCCCGTTGCCGAGGTTGCGCATCAGGCGGTCGTGGTTCGGGTTGGCGTAGCTGCCCACGTAGTAGTTGTCCACGTCGCCGTCGTTGTCCACGTCGATCCAGGTGACGCCCCAGCCGAAGAAGGTCCTGAAGGGGAAGACCTCGACGAGGCCGGACCCCAGGTTGCGGTAATAGGTTCCGACGGAGGCATCGGTGATGGCCAGGTCGAGGTGGCCGTCGCCATCGTAATCGCCGGCGGCGATGCCCATCGGGGCCGGTCCCAGGCGGGTGAAGCCGGCCGAGGCAGCGGCGTTGATGAAACGCCGGCCGCCGTTGCCGTCGGCCACGTTCCTGAGCAGCACCGGCGGCCCGCCGCTGTTGATCAACACGAAGCAGTCGGCGTAGCCGTCGTGATCGTAGTCCATCCACATGTGCGCGTAGATGTGGTTGCTGGCCGGGACGGCCGGAAGCAGGCCGCCGGCGTCCGAAAACGTGCCGTCACGGTTGTTGCGCAACAGCCGGAAGGGGCTGCCGTTCTGAAAACACATGAACAGGTCCACCCAGCCGTCCAGATCGAAATCCGTGCAGCTCACCGATTCGGGGCTCCGGCCGGTGCCGCGAACGCCGGAGGCCTCGCTGACGTTGGCGAAGGTGCCGTCGCGGTTGTTGCGGTAGAGCAGGCCGTAGCTGCCGCCCGGTCCGCCGCCGCCGGTCATGAACACGTCGGGGTAGCCGTCGTTGTCGTAATCCACGGCCACGACGCCGAAACCGGACCGGGCGGTTCCATCGGCGTCGTCGAGCCCGCTGCCAGCGGTCACGTCCACGAAGGTTCGGCCGTCCGGCCGGTTGGCCTCGGGCCGGTTGTGAAACAGGCGCGAGGGTCGCCCCGCCGAATCCCGGATCACCAGGTCCGGCCAGTCGTCGCGGTCGAAGTCAAGCACCGCCAGGCCGCCACGGATGTTCCCGAGAGCAATTTCTCCCGACCCGCCGCGATCGACGAAGCGGACGCCGTCAATGGTCGTGATCGCGTCCGCCGCGGGGTGCCGGACGGCCAGGATCAGCGACAAGACCGTAAACCATCTGGAGGTGACGGAGAATCGCACCATGAAAAAGACTCCTCTCAATCCTCAGACTGCCCGGTAGACCGGGACGTGAAAGCTCCACCCACGCCCCGACGCCGCGGGCTTAAACCCGTTGCCGCTGACGGGGCCGGGGCCTGTCTCCGGCCATGAGTCAGGTGCCCGCGTGTGTGTCGCGCGACGACGCGCTGCCGCAGCCATGCAGCCCGCATCGCCGTGGCTTCCCCGATCACGCCGCTCGGATGGGCGCGCATACGTCGCGAAAGATCGGTTCCAGCAGCGGCCGCAAAGCCCGGCGGGCGCGGTGCAGGCGGGTCTTGACGTTCGCCCGGCTGGCACCGAGCAGGCGGGCGGTCTGCTCGGTATCGAACTCGTGAATGTCGCGCAGCAGGACCACCGTGCGGTAGGGCTCGGGAAGCTCCTCGATGCAGGCCCGGACCCGGGCCCGAGCCTCGTCCCGGGCGGCGGACGCGCAAGCATCGAACGTCGCCGCAGACGACCTGGGCAGATGCGGCCGCGGGTCACTCAGCGCCCGCGGGAGGTCCTCGATGGACGCCATCGGCTGGTTGACCCCAGACCGCAGCCGCATCAGGCAGACGTTGACCACGATCCGATGGAGCCAGGTCGACAGCCGGCACGCACCCTCGAACCGGCCGATGGCCTGCGCGGCCGCGATCAGCGCGTCCTGTACGGCGTCGGCGCAGTCCTCCTCGCAGCGAAGCAACCGGCGGGCCACCGCCAACATGCGTCCACCGTATAGCCGCACCAGGTCGTCAAAGGCCCGCTCTTCGCCTTGGCGCAGCCGGGCGAGGAGTTCTGCTTCCTCGGGCGTCAGCAGGCGCGCCTGGACGGGCGAGCCGGGCCGGACGTTCGACGTCGTTTGGACGGTCATGAGGATTCCTCCATCCGCAAGAGTTCCGCGATGAAATGAGAACAGCGGGAAATCTCGAAGCCGCCGCGCAACAGGTCGCGCAGCAGGCCGAGCCCGCGATCATCCACATAGGTGAGTTGCGACAGGTCCAGTTGTCTGCGGAGGGCTCCGCCCGCAGGCCGGCGGCACGCGGACCGCACCTCGTCCACCCAGGGTGCCAGGAGCTTGCCTTCGAGCTTGAGCGTGACCGCGTTGTCGGTTGTCAGTCGCGAGATCCTGAGCACCACCGCGCTCCTTCACGAATACGAGCACCCTTGGAGCACCCGTCGTGCCAGCACGATTTCCGCCGGCCGGGCTTGCTCATAAACTTTTTAGAAAGCGATAGTTACGTGAAGAAATGGCCGTGCGCCGAGCATGGCCGGCCGACGGTGGAGGATCCCGGGGGCTCACGAAATATCGTGGGCGTCACGACGGGTGGTGGCCGGGGCGTGCAATGCCGAGCTTCTTGAGGCGGCTTCGGAGCGTGTTGGGGTGCAGATCCAGAATCCTGGCCGCTCCATGCGGGCCGTCGATCGTGCCCTTGGTCTGTTCGAGCACGGCCAGAATATGGTTGCGTTCGACGGTCTCGAGGCTGGCCTGCCGCAGGTTCGCCGTCGTCGGGGCTGACGCCGACAGGCTCGCCGGGTCGATGTCCAGCATCGGTCCGGGCGCCAGGATCACCGCCCGTTCGAGGACGTTCTCCAGCTCGCGGACGTTTCCCGGCCAGGCGTACGCGGTCAGGGTCTCCAGGGCCCGGCCAGTGAGCCCCTCGATCTTCTTGCCGGTCCGGGCGCTGAACTTGTTCACCAGGAACCGCACCAGCAAGGGGATGTCTTCGCGGCGCTCGCGCAACGCCGGCAGATGAATGGGAAAAACGCTGAGGCGGTAATACAGGTCTTCGCGGAACGTACCCTCGCGGACGGACTTGAGCAGGTCGCGGTTGGTGGCGGCGATGATCCTGACGTCCACCGCGATGGGGACGTTGCCGCCCACGCGCTCGAACTCGCGCTCCTGCAAGACGCGCAGAAGCTTGGCCTGCACCTCCAGCGGGATCTCCCCGACTTCGTCGAGGAAAAGAGTGCCGCCGTTGGCCAGCTCGAAGCGGCCGATCCGCTTGGCGATGGCCCCGCTGAACGCGCCGCGCTCATGGCCGAACAGCTCGCTCTCGACCAGCCCCGTCGGCAGGGCGGCGCAATTGACCTTGATCAAAGGCTTGTCCCGCCGGGCGCTGTTGGAGTGGATGGCCCGGGCGAACAATTCCTTGCCGGTTCCGGTTTCGCCGGTCAGCAGCACCGAGGCGTCGGTCGGGGCCACCTGCCGGACGTTGCCGAGGATGGTCAGAAGCGACGGGCTGCGGCCGACGATCTCCTCGAAGTTGTGGTCCGCCTTGATCTCCTCCTGCAAGTAGAGGTTCTGCTGCTGGAGCCGGGCCCGCTCGAGCTCGCCCAGGACGCGGTCGGTGACGTCCACCCAGATGGCCCGGCCGGAGAGGATCGTTCCGTCGTTTCCGCGGAGAGGCTTGAGCCACAGGTTGATCCACAGCGGGCCGCCGTCGGCGCGGCACATCTCCAGCTCGGCGCCGGCGATCTCCTCGCCTTCGGCGAACCTGCTGAGCAGCTCGACCGCGCGGGGCCGGCCCGCCGGCGACTCGGCGAATAAGTCCAGCAGCGGCGTGCCCAGGAGCCGCTCGGCCGGCACGCCCAGCAGTTCCGCCGCCCGCCGGTTGGCGCTGGTCAGCCGCCCGTCGATGGACAGGGACACATAGGCGCTGGGGGCCTCTTCATAGAGGTCGCGGTAGCGTTCTTCGCTCTCCTTGAGAAGCTGGTCGGCGCGGATGCGGAGCAGTTCCGCCGCCGCCCGGGCCGCGAAGATGCGGAAGATGAACAACCGCCTCGGCTCCGCCGGCATGGGCCTCTCGTCGAATACCGCCAGATGCCCCAGGGTCCGGCCGTCGAGGTCGCGCAGCGGCACCCCCAGGTAGCTTTCGATGCCCATCTCGACCATGGGCCGGTCGTCGGGGAACTTCCGGCTCACGCCCGCCGGGTGGTGGCACAACGAGCCCCGGACCACGTCCTCGCAGGGCGTCCCGCGGAGGTCCCACTCCACGTTGTCCACGACGCGGCCCTGCTTCCAGTAGGCCAGCGTCCGGGCCCGATCCGGTCCGGCGAACTCGGCCACGAAGGCGTAGCCCACGTCGATGGCCGCCGCCAGGTGCCTGACCAGCGACTGAAAGAACTGCTGCCCCGTGTTGGCCGCCGTTCCCTCGACGATGGCCCGAAGCGCGGAGATCTCATCGGTGCTCACGCGGGCCTCACCGCCATCCCCGCCGCCCAGAGTGACGTCTGCATCGGTCAAGAGGAGGATCACCTCCACGGGCGCGATCGGCCGGTGACGACGGGCAATCGCCGTTCGGCGCGGTGAATCAACCGCGTCTTCTCCGTCCGGCCCGTGCCGGCCTATTCTCACGTCAGGGCGTACCCGGACGCAACCGGCCAGAAAGCGGTCGTTCACGTGGCCCAAGACCTGTTTCACCGGCCCGCGCCCGGCGCCAGCGACAGGCGGACGAACTTGCGCTTCCCGCGCTGGAGCACGTCGCCGTCCTTGACCGCGACCGTGCCCAAGGCGTCGGTGATGACTTCGCCGTTGAGCCGGATGCCGTGTTCCTCGATCTGGCGTCGGGCGTCGCCGTTGCTGGTGGCAAAGCCGGCCGCGACCACCAGCTTGATGGCACCGATCCGCCCGTCGCGCAGGCCGTCGGGCGGCAGGGTGATCGTGGGCGTGTCGGCGGGCACCACCAGTCCTCCGGTGGCGGCCTTTTTCTGGTGGATGGCCTCCCACTCGGCCTGGGCCCGCAAGGCGGCCTCATGACCGCAGAAGCCGCAGCTCACCTTGTGGGCCAGCTTCTTCTTGGCCTCCATCGGGTGGGTCCGTTTCGGGTCGCAGGCGGCCGCGATCTTCTCGGTCGGCGTATCGGTCAACAGGGTGAAATAGTTGGCCATGCACTCATCGGGCACGCTCATGAGCTTGCCGAACATGTCGTGGGCCGATTCCGTCACGCCCACGTAATTGCCCAGCGACTTGCTCATCTTCTGCCGGCCGTCCAGCCCGACCAGGATGGGCATGGTGACCACGATCTGCGGCTCCTGCCCGGCGTTCTTTTGCAGGTCGCGCCCCACCAGGTTGTTGAAGGTCTGATCGGTGCCGCCCAGTTCCACGTCCGAGCGGATCATGACGCTGTCGTAGCCCTGCATGAGCGGATACATCAGCTCGTGCACGCCGATGGGCGTCTCGGACTCGAAGCGCTGGCGGAAGTCCTCGCGTTTGAGCATCTGCCCGACGGTCATCTGCCCGGCCAGACGCAGCACGTCGGCGAAGGTCAGGGGCGCCAGCCACTCGCTGTTGTAGCGGACTTCCAGTTTCTCCGGCGAGGTGTCCAGCACGCGGCCGGCCTGCTCGAAATAGGTCCGGGCGTTCCTTTTGATCTGCTCCGGATCGAGCACCGGCCGGGTCTTGCTGCGCCCCGAGGGGTCGCCGATCATGGCCGTATAGTCGCCGATGATCAGCACCGCCACATGCCCCAAGTCCTGAAATTGCCGCAGCTTGCGCAGCACAACGGCGTGGCCCAGGTGAATATCCGGCGCGGTGGGGTCCAAGCCCAGCTTGACCCGCAACGGCCGGCCGGTCGCCCGCGAGCGCTCGAGCTTGCCCCGAAGCTCGTCGAGCGTGTCGATCCGCTCGCAGCCGCGGGTCAGGACCGAGAGCTGTTCATCAACGCCTGCAAAGGGCATATCCTTCTCTCGCTTTTCCCGGCGGGACCATCCACGAAAGGCGGGATTCTACCACCAGACGTCGGTGTTTGGATACGCCCTGATCGTGCGGTCGGGCGTCATCCGCCGCATCCCGGCCGTTTGGGCCGTCGCGATGATGATTCGATCGAAGGAGATCAGTAGGGATAGCCGGCAAGCCGTTGGCCCGAACGCAGATCTCCGCGCTGACCGGAACCTCACGGACGCCGTGATGCCGAAGGGCCTCGACAAGCCATTCGCCCGCACTCAACGGCAACCGGCGCCGGCCATCATCGTCGCCGGAGGCGCGGCGCCTTGTCCTACGCCTGGGGTTCGAGTTGCCGGGCCAGCTCCTCGACGCGGGCGACCTGGTTGCGGAGGGCCTTGGCCTGCGGGCTGAACGGAAACTCGCCGATGATCCGCCGGGCCAGACCCAGGGCGTCCCAGTAGCGGTGCTGAGCGAGCAGCTCCTTGTACTGCTGCTCGAGCTGCTGGCGGGTCTGAATCTCGGCGTTGGCGTCGAGGGTGGCCAACTGCTCGCGGAGCGCCGGGGCCTCGATGTCACGGGGGAAGAGTTCGAGGAAGCGCCGCGTGCCAGCGGCGGCTTCGCGCCAGCGGCGCTGCCGCACCCACTGCTGGATCTCCTCGAGCATCCGCTGGCGATTCCGCTGCTCGAAGAGGACCCGCTCGCGCTGGATGCGTTCACGCAGGGCAGCCGGCTCGGTGGCGGCCGGATACTTGTCGGCCAGCTCCGCCGCGAGCCGTTCGGCTTCATCCCACCGCGACAGGCTCATCAGGTCCTGGGCCCGGGCGGTTGCCTGGCTGATGTCCTGGGCCCGGGCTTCCTCGGCGGCGTGTTCGAGCCGGTTGCGGGCCTCGCGCAGGCGGTCATCCACGCCGAACCGCTCGGCAAGGGCGGCCAGTTCATCACGGGCCCGGTGAAAGTCGCGCGAGGCGATGTACCGCTCGGCGGCGGCGAGGCGCCGCTGATGTTCCGCTTCAACCGCCGCCTGATAGCGCCGGATGCGCAGCTCCTGGGGCAATAAAAGGATGTCGCGTATGTCGGTGAACAGCGCCCGCATCTCGAGCGGGTCAACCGCCGCGGCGGCGGGCGCATCCTTGGCTTCTCGCGAACGCGCGGCGGTCTGTTCAGCCAAAATGGCCGCACGCTGCTCCAAGGCCCCGACCTGTTCCAGCAGCCGGCTGAGCTGCCGGCCGACCCGTTGTGAGATCAACAGCAGCACCCATCCGCAGATTCCCAGAATCACCAAACCCGCGATCACGGCCACGGCCAGGCTCGTGGAAGCGGAGCCCGTCAGAACCAGCACGGCAACGCCGGCGATCGCGCCACCCAAGGCCAGACATCCGATCAAGACCGACAGCAGGACGAATGTGCCGGCGGTGAAGATTGCGCGGTGAGGGGACGTCTCATCGTGATATTCCGGGGTACCCAAAGAGCCAGACGCATTCGTTTCCATGAGTCGATCCATCCAGAAAGCCGCCACGGACTTCAAGTGAATCGTGACGGCGGCGGGGTCTCGTGGCCGGGAATAGAAGCGGTCGTCTTTCATTTCCTGTTTTCAGGACAGTTGAGACCACTACCCTCAGCTCATACAGGCCGATTCCATCCGGTTTCGACGACGATGGTCTTTCCCGGTGCGGGGGCCATGACGTGCCGCCACCGACGGGGTGAGGCGCGCGTGGCCCTGTTTCCTTGCCGTTCACAGCGCTAACCGGTTCTATGCCGCCGTCAGCCCCCCTGTCCGCGATCGGTACGCGATCTCTTACCCTTCCCCCTCGGGCGAAGGACGGTTGAGGTCCTGGTCGTCGGGGAGGAGTTCCTCAGGGACCTTGTGCATGGCCCACACGTCGCTGCTGGGCGTCGGCGCGGCCGGTTTGCGGAACAACGCCTGCCGGTAGCGGCGACTCCACACTTTCAAGGCATAGAGGCTCACCGAGAGGATGCCGATGAGCACGATGAGCATGAACAGAACGTGCTGGATGACCTTGACCTGCGTGACTTTATCCACCGGGCTTCGGCCGGGCTTGGTCATGGGTGCTAAGGCCGCGGTGTCCGCGATGCCGCGCTGATGGCTGATCCAGAGAAAAACGCCCAACAGGATCAGGGCCGTACCCACGACCAGCAGTGAAAGGGCGATGCGCCTGCGGTTTTCCTCTTGCACGCCGGCCATGGATGCGTCCCTCGTCGGGTGTTTCCCCCCTGGGCTATCCACCCCACCTATTCTAGGACACACCGAAAGGCCGTTCCAAACCCTTGAACCGGATGGGCGGCGCGGTGGCCGTTGCCACCGTCGGCAAGCCGGCGACGTGGCCAGGCGCTCGCGCCGGGTCACCAGCCGATGTTGGCACGAGGATGTTCGACTTCGGTCCTCTGGAGTTCCTCCAGCAGCTCGCGTTGCCGGGAGGAGAGGTTTCGGGGAGGCACGATCCTGACGACGGCGTAGAGATCGCCGGGAGGTTTTCCGCCTGCCGGCTTCACGCCCTTGCCCTTGAGCCGCAGTTTTTTGCCGCTGGGGGTTCCGGGCGGAATGCTCAGGACGGTGGTTCCATCCAGGGTCGGGATCTGGACCTTGGTGCCCAGGGCGGCCTCGGCGACGGTGAGCGGCAGGTCGAGATAGATGTCGTTGCCGAGCCTCCGGAAGTAGGGATGGGGCGCGACGCGGCAGACGATGTAGAGGTCGCCGGGCGGCTGACCGGCGCTGCCGGGCCGGCCCTGGCCGCGAAGCCGGATGCGCTGTCCATCGGCCACGCCGGGCGGAATCTTCACGCTGAGCGTCTCGCCGGACCTTCGGCCGTCCGGGGTTGAAATGCGCACGTCGAGCGTCGTGCCGTGAACGGCCTGATGAAACGAGAGGTCCACGGTGGATTCGATGTCGCGGCTGCCCGGCGGCGGACCGGATATCCCCATCGAGGACCTTGACGACCTGTTCAGCGCTTTCGCCGGCGGGCGGGCGGGCCGCGGCGGAGGCGGTCCCGGCGGCAT
>JABRVU010000496.1:0-2764 GCA_039961895.1 Phycisphaerae bacterium
GTCGCCGTCAACGTGTCCGCCACGGACAACGACGAGATCGCCGATGTCACCCTGCTCATCGACGGACAACCCGTCGCCGGCGATTTCGTCGCGCCGTATCAGTTCCTGTTGAATCCCAATCGCTTCACGCCCGGCGCTCATGCGGTCCGGGCGGTGGCCACCGACGTGTCCGGCAACAGCGCCGAGCATGAAATCAGTCTGATCTTCGCCGGACCGCCCGACCTGACCCGCCCCAGCGTGCACATGGTCAGCCCGGCCAACGGCGCCCAAGTCAGCGGCATCGTCACCATCCGGGCCGACGCGGTCGACAACCGCAGCGTCGCCTTGGCCGAGGTGTTCGTGGACGCAAGCCTGATCGGCAGCGTGCCGTTCCAGGAGGCCGGGGCCCGGCTGGCGTTCAACTGGGACGCCACGACCGTCGCGCCCGGCACCCACACCATCGCGGTGCGGGTCTACGATTCCTCCGGCAACAGCAGTCTGACCAGCGTGAGCGTGACGGTCACGAGATAAGGAGCAGGTCCTGCCTCTCCTTATTCACACCGGCAAGACGCTGGTGCCCCCGCGGACGCCGGTGTCGCGGCGGTTTCAGGGCGCACTCCGAACCCCTTCGTGCTTCCGATGATCCGGTTCTCAGAGGGCGGCGCGTGAGAAGGCTGTAGCGGCCGTGTCAGGCGCGTCGGATTCGGCGCAGTGAGAGCAGCAGCAAGGCCAGCGGAGTCATGAGGACCGGCTCGGGCACGGCCTGGTAGGCGGTACCAGGCGTTTCCGACGTCATGGTCACGCCGTCGCCGGCGAGAATCCGGGCGAAAAGGTCGGGCGAGGGCTCACCGCCCAGCACGGCGGCCAGGATGGTGTTGTTGACCAGCGTGGTCAGCTCCGCCTCGGTCAGGGGCTCGCCGGCCGCCGCCCGGGCCCGCAGGAAATCGATGTTCTTGGTCGCCTCCACCACCTTGGTGGCCTGGTCGGAGAGCTTGGCGAAGAAGTTTTCCGTGCCGGCGGCCTCGAACAGGGGCTGGGTCAGCCTGGCCAGCAGATCGGCGTACAGGTTCCCGCTCTGGTTGATCGGTCCGACGTCGAAGGCCAGCGTTCCGCCCTCGTCGAGCAGCACGCCGTCGGTGGTGAACGTGCCCCGGTTGGAAATCTGGATCTGCTTGTCGTAAAAGCCCAGGGCGTTGACGTTGGCCCGGACGTTGACCAGGGCGGTGCCCGTGGCGGTGAGGTCCTGGAGACCGTTGTTGACGGTGAAGGTGTAGTTGAGGTTGCCGCCGCCGGTGTTCAGCGAGAAGTTGGCCCCGGGGATGCCCCGGCGGGTGAAGCCGGCCGAAGCGCTCAGTTGCCCGGTCAGGGTCAGTTGAGCGACGCCGAAATCGAAAGTCCGGTTGTTGTAGAAGGCGCTGGTGTTGACGGTGATGCCGTCGCCCAGAAGGTTTCGCTCGCCGGAGAACTGAAAGTCCAGCAAGGCCAGACCGCGGGCCACGTCCTTGTACAGCTCGCCGCGGGCCTGCGGGGCCCCGGCGACCCAGACGGCCAGTACGGCACTTGCAAGAACCAGCACTCGCGGGCGATTCATGACCGTTCCTCCCGGGTCCGCGGACCGCGGCGTCCGGCATCCTCACAAAGCCGCGGACAGTCCGCCGCCGCGACCGCTCGATGGGCGCATCCGGTTGCGCGAAGCCCCGATCCAACTTGAGTGTGCCGAGATTCCCACCGGACGTCAAGGGAATCCCATGCCCGACTGCCCCGCTCCCCGCGTTTGCATGGGCCGCGGCGCATACGGCCATTACCAGGGTATCGGCCAAGTCGGCCGTCAGGGCCAACTTGTTGGCCGCGACGGGCGGGCGAGTCCGATAAAACCGTCCTGGGCGGCATTGCCGGCGTCATTCGCACATCGCCGCCAGAAAGCGGAGGATGCAGCGCGTGCCGGTCTCGAAGTCGGCGAGGTGGAAGAACTCGTTGGGGCTGTGGGCGTTGCAGTCGGGATGAGCGAAGCCGAGCATGAGACTGTCGGCGCCCAGCACCTGCTTGAACAGCGGCAGGATCGGCAGTGTGCCGCCCTCGCGGGTCAGGACCGGCTCCTTGCCGTAGCCGGCCGCCAGGGCCTTGGCGGCGGCCCGCAGGCCGGGGGAATCCGTCGGGGCCAGGTAGGCCGCGCAAGTGCCGTAGGTCTGGACGCTGACCCGGACCGCCGGCGGGCACCACGCGCGCACGTAGGCGTCGAAGGCCGCGGAGACCTTCTCCGGATCCTGCCGCCCGACCAGGCGCATCGAGACCTTGGCGTGGGCCTTGGCGGGGATGATGGTGGACGAACCGTCGCCGGTGTAGCCGCCCCAGATGCCGTTGACGTCCAGCGTCGGGCGGGCGGTGCAGCGCTCTCTGGTGTTGAAGCCCGCCTCGCCGAAGGGCCAGGGGCAGCCGGTGGCCGCGATCAGCTCGGCGTCGGAGAGGTCCTGCCCGGCCAGCAGGCGACGCTCCTCCGGCGTCAGTTCCGGCACCCCGTCGTAGAAGCCGGGGATGGTGACGCGGCGGTCGGCGTCGTGAAACGAGGCGATCAGGCCGGCCAGAACGTTGGCCGGATTGGCCACCGCCCCGCCGTACTGCCCGCTGTGCAGGTCCCTGGCCGGCCCCTCGATCGTGATCTGTTTATACACAAGTCCGCGTGTGGCGTAGGCCAGGGCCGGCGTGGCCGCGTCGTGCTTGCCGGTGTCGGAGATGACCACGTAGTCGCAGGCCAGTCTCTCGCGGTGGTCGCGGATCAGGTCGGGCA
>JABRVU010000497.1:0-9765 GCA_039961895.1 Phycisphaerae bacterium
CCCGCATCGAGGGCACGTTCCCGAACGTGCCGCGCAACGCCTTCCGCGTCTTCATGACCGGCTCGGGCGGGACCAACGTCGGGCAGCACATCGGGGCCAAGTTCGTGCAGGAGGTCAACGCGGTGTCGCTGGCCGTCGAGAAGTTCTATCCCGATGTGCAGAGCGTGGTCGAACTCGGCGGGCAGGACGCCAAGATCATCATCTTCAAGACCGACGAGGAGACCGGCAACAAGAAGAAAATCCCCTCGATGAACGACAAATGCGCCGGGGGCACGGGGGCGGTCATCGACAAGATCAACGCCAAGCTCAAGATCCCCGCCGAGCAGCTCTGCCGGATGGGCTACGAGGGGCTGCGCCTGCACCCGGTGGCCGGCAAGTGCGGCGTGTTCGCCGAGACCGACATCAACGGCCTTCAGAAACAGGGCGTCCCGCCGGACGAGCTGATGGCCTCGCTGTTCGAGTCCATCATCATGCAGAACCTCTCCGTGCTGACCCGCGGGCACACGCTGCGGCCCAAGGTGCTGCTGCTGGGCGGCCCCAACACCTACATCAAGGGCATGGTCGAGTGCTGGCGGCACAACATTCCGCTGGTCTGGAAGGAGCGCAACGTCCCGCTGCCGGAGGGGGCCGCGCCCGAGGACCTCATCATCGTCCCCGAGAACGCCCAGTATTTCGCGGCCATCGGGGCGGTCGAGTTCGCCAAGGTCGAGATCGAGGACAACCCCGACCAGGCCGTCTACCGGGGCACGGACATGCTCCGCTGGTACATCGAGGTCGGGCGGATCGAGGAGAAGAAGGCCGCCGGCGCCGCCGGGCTGGTCAAGTCCGAGGACGAGTTGCGCCGCTTCAAGGAACGCTACAAGAAGGAGAAGTGGGTTCCGCCCGCGCTCAAACCCGGCAGCGTGGTCGAGGGTTTCATCGGCCTGGACGGCGGCTCGACCAGCACCAAGGCCGTGCTGATGGACATGGACCGCAACGTCGTCGCCAAGGCCTACCAGCTTTCCAAGGGCAACCCCATCGAAGACACCATGGACGTCTTCCGCGAGATCGAGAAGCAGATCCGCGACCAGGGCTGCACGCTCAAGGTGCTCGGCGTGGGGACCACCGGCTACGCCAAGGACATCCTCAAGGACGTGATCGGCGCGGACGTGGCCCTGGTCGAGACCGTGGCCCACACCGAGAGCGGCCTGTTCTTCTATCCCGGCACCGACGTGATCGTGGACGTGGGCGGGCAGGACATCAAGCTGATCATCCTCAAGGACGGGCGGGTCAAGGACTTCAAGCTCAACACGCAGTGTTCGGCCGGCAACGGCTATTTCCTGCAATCGACGGCCACCGGCTTCGGCTACGACGTGAAGGAGTACGCCGACCTGGCTTTCAGCGCCCAGGCCATGCCCGAGTTCGGTTACGGCTGCGCGGTGTTCATGCAGTCGGACATCGTGGATTTCCAGCGCCAGGGCTGGACGGCCACGGAAATCATGGCCGGCCTGGCGGCGGTGCTGCCCAAGAACATCTGGCTCTACGTCGCCCAGGTGCCCAACCTGGCCAAGCTCGGAAAGCGTTTCGTGCTCCAGGGCGGCACCCAGCACAACCTGGCCGCGGTCAAGGCCCAGGTGGACTTCATCGAGTCGCGCTTCGTGGGCACGGGCATTACGCCGGAGGTCATCGTCCATAAGCACTGCGGCGAATCGGGGGCCATCGGCTGCGCCATCGAGGCCCATCGGCTCTACACCGAGCAGGGCTTGCGGACCAGTTTCATCGGCATGGAGCGCGTGCAGCAGATCCAGTACCGCACCACGCGCAGCGAGGCCACGCGCTGCTATTTCTGCAAGAACAAGTGCCTGCGCACGTTCATCGACGTCAAGACCCAGGGCCAGCATGCCGGCGGCCTGATCGACCTCTCCAGCCACCTGCTCAAGAGCGGCTCGGAGTCGGGCCATCACGCCCGGGTGAAGCGTTCGGCCGAGGAGGGGGCGGCGGCGGAGGCTCCGGCCTTCAAGAAGTCGGGCCTCAATCACGAGAGCAAGGTGCCCATGCAGCCCGGCGAGCAGCGGCTGATCATCGCCACCTGCGAGAAGGGCACGGTCGAGAGCGTGGACGACATGCGCGAGATCAAGGCCGGGCTGGACGCCCTCAAGAAGGCCCATCCGAACTTCGTGCACCTGGCCGCCCACGAGGCCTTCAAGGCCGTCGAGGCGGCCGCGGTCGCCGATCCTCCACCGGAGGTCAAATGGTACATGACCCCGGCCGTCCGGCGGGCGACGCGCCGGCGCCGCGAGCTGATCGCAAGGCGCAAGAGCCTGCGCATCGGCATCCCCAGGGTGCTCAACATCTACAGCCAGGCGCCGTTCTTCCTCGGCTTCTTCCAGGCCCTGGGCCTCGAATACAAGCAGATCGTCTTCTCCGAATACACCAGCGAGGAGCTCTACAAGCGCGGGGCCAAGCGCGGCTCGATCGACCCCTGCTTCCCCAGCAAGCTGGGCATCCCGCACGTGCACGACCTGCTCTACGTGCAGCACGAGAAGACGCCGCTGACGCACATCTTCTTCCCCATGGTCGATTCGCTGCCCACCTTCCTGGAGAACGTCCAGGGCACCCGGGCCTGCCCGACGGTGGCGGCCACGCCCGAGGCCACCCACGCGGCCTTCATCAAGGAGGGCGACCTGTTCAAGGAGAAGGGCATCGTCTTCAAGAAGACCTTCGTCAACCTCGATCAGCCGGCCCTGCTGGCCCGCCAGCTGTTCCTGGACTGGAAGGACGAGCTGGGCCTCTCGGAGGCCGAGACGCAGCGGGCCGTGGCCGAGGGCATGAAGGCCCAGGCCGCCTACGAGGCCAGGATCCGCCGCCAGTCGCGCGAGGTGCTCGACCAGCTCGAGCGCGAGGACCGTCTGGGCGTGGTGCTGCTGGCCCGCCCGTACCACAACGACCCCGGCGTCAACCACGAAATCTGCGACGAACTCCAGAAGCTGGGCTATCCGATCTTCTTCCAGGACCTGCTGCCCATCGACGCCGACATCCTGGAGCGGCTGTTCGGCGACGAGGTGCGGGCCGGGGCCGTCCAGTCGCCCCTGTCGCTGGACGACGTGTGGAAGAACAGCTACTCGGAGAACACCAACCGCAAGCTGTGGGCGGCCAAGTACACCGCCCGGCACCCGAACCTGGTGGCCCTGGAGCTGTCCAGCTTCAAGTGCGGGCACGACGCGCCCATCTACTCGAACATCGAGGACATCATCGAGCGCTCGGGCACGCCCTACTTCTGCTTCAAGGACATCGACGAGAACAAGCCGGCCGGCTCGATCAAGATCCGCATCGAGACCATCGCCTACTTCCTGAAGCGCTACCGCGAGAAGCTGGTGGCCGACAAACGCAAGCGGGCCGCCATCGAGGCCCACCTGGCCCGGCTGGAGGCCCAGCTTCGCGGGCAGGCCCCCGCGGGACTGACCGCGGACAATACCGATTCGGCGGAACTGGAAGCCGTTTCCGCGTGAGCCGGTTCCTTGGCCGCCCGTGCGTCGTCGCGCCGCCTTTCGTATCGCGCCCATCCTTGCCGGTGCCAACGCGGGCAGGCTGGCACCTCGGCGAGCCCGCGGTCAGAATGGCGGCGTCGGGCCATCCGTCGGGCGGACGGCCGAGTCAGGATGGGCCCGCGTGCACGGAGGTGCGGCGTATGCTGGCAGGTGCGTTCGAGCGAGCCGGCCGACTGCTGGAACAATGGCGGCGGACGCTGATCCTCACCCATGATCGGCCGGACGGCGACGCGATCGGCTGCATCGGCGCAATGAAGCGGATCATCGAGCGGGCCGGGCGGGCCGCCGATGCGTGCCTGTTTCATGCTCCGCCCGATCGCTACCGGTTTATCGCCGAGGCCTGTGGGGTGTCGCGCTGGCCCCTCGAACCCGGCGGTCCCGTCGGTCCCTTCGACGGCGTGCTGATCCTCGACACCTGCTCATGGAAGCAGCTCGATCCGGCCGGCGACTTCCTGCGTTCGACGCCCCTGCCCAAGATCGTGGTCGATCATCATCAGACCCGCGACGATCTCAAGGCCGCCTCCAGCGCGTGGGAGCTGGTCAGCGACCCGTCGGCGGCCTCGGCCTGCGGGCTGATTGACGAGTGGCGACGGCGGCAGGGCTGGTGCCTGGACGAGGCCGCCCGCGAGGCGCTCTTCGCGGGCATGGCCACCGACACGGGGTGGTTCCGCTTCCCGAGCGTGGACGGGCGGACGCTCCGCGCCGCCGCCGGGCTGATCGAGGCCGGCGTCAAACCCGACGTGATGTACGCCCGGCTGTTCGAGGGTCACCGTCCGGCCCGGCTGCGGCTGCTGCGCGAAGCCCTCGATACGCTCGAACTGCACGAGGACCAGACCGTCGCGGTCATGCGGCTGACGCAGGCGATGTTCCTGCGGGCCGGAGCCGAGCCCCCCGACGCCGAGGATCTGGTCAACGAGCCGCTGGCCATCGGGTCGGTGATCGTGTCGGTGCTGCTGTCCGACGCGGAGGGCAGCGGCGTGGTGCGGGTCAACTTCCGCAGCCGGTCGCCGGAGGTCTGCGGGCGGGACATCGACGTGTCGGCCCTGGCCGCCCGCTTCGGCGGCGGCGGACACGCCCGGGCCGCCGGGGCCCGCGTTCAGGCTACCCTCGAAGCGGTCCGTGAACAGGTCCTGGCCGCCGTTGCCGCCGTGCTCCGCGCCTGAATCCCGGCCAGGATGCGCAGCGGGGGCGTCCCTCACGTCGCGGAATGCAACGCCGGGGACTACACCGCCGCGGTGTATTCGGTCTTCTTCACGTCGATCTTGCCGGACTTGACCTCGACGAAGGGCTTGCCGTCCTTGACTCCCACCGTGCCGAAGCCGGTGTTGGTGGAAAGGAAGGTGCGGAAGTCGCCCTTGATCCGCGGGCGGATGTAGAGCGTCTTGTCGATCGCGTCGTAGCGGACGCCGGTAAGCCCCTCGAGCAGTCCGTAGCTGGACAGGGCCCGCGCGTACCAGTGGCCGCACTCGTATTCGTTGAACGGATTGCGCACGCGCCCGTCGTAGCGCTGCCGGGCGGCGCGGACCACCTCCAGCCCTTCCTGGACCAGTCCCATGAGCATCATGTGCGAGGCCGCCTGATACTCGATGCCGGTCCAGACCTCGTTGCTGTAGACGAAGGGCAGCGACAGGGCCCCGCCCTTGGGCCAGGTGCACAGCAGCAGCCCGCCCTCGGCGCCGAAGGCATACGACGGCCGCTGAGGGTTCGCGTGGTCGGACAGATCGGGCTTGAGGTTGTACTTGTGGACGGCCTTGAGGTGCCCGACGGTCTTGGCCGGGTCGAGCACCTGCCCCACGCCGCAGACCAGGGCCAGCCAGGCCCCCAGCACGCCGTCGGACAGGCAGCCGTTGCCGTACTGGTACTTGGGGCCCTCGCGGGTGAGCAGCTCGCGGGCCTCGGGCGAGTAGTCGCCGACCATGCTGCCGATCTCGACCGGGTTC
Organism: Phycisphaerae bacterium; assembly: GCA_039961895.1. Taxonomy (GTDB): domain Bacteria; phylum Planctomycetota; class Phycisphaerae; order UBA1845; family PWPN01; genus JAAXZI01. Next base: position 5,468 of record JABRVU010000497.1, read on the forward strand.
TTGGCCCGCAGACCCTCCCACTGCACCTTCTGGATGAAGTACTCGCCGTTCCAGAGTTCGGATTCCATCCGGGCCCGGCCCTTGTCGTACAACTGCTGGTACTTGCTCACGTCGTCGCCCAGGGCCTTGCCCATGCGGACGGCCGCCGCCAGGGCCCCGAGGTAGAAACTGGTGCACATTCCGTCCGGGCCCCAGAATTCGATGTCATAGGTGTTGTGGTGGGGTTCCTCGAGCGTGCCGGTGTGGCGCGGGTCCCACTCCTCGATGCAGAAGTCCAGGCTCTGCCTGACGTCCTTCCATTTCTTGCGGAGCCAGTCGTTGTCGCCGCTGATCCGCCATTCGCGGTGGACTTTCATGATCCCGCCGAGCTGCCCGTCGGCGGCGGCGTGGAAGCCGCGCTTCACCGGGCGGATGGGCAGGGCCGCCCGGAAGGTCTGGTGCCCGGTGCTGTCCTCCTGCGACTCGTCGAACTCGGTGTCGCGCAGGCTGCGCTCCAGGGCGGGGAACAGGTGGGCGACGGCCTGGGCGTAGTTCCACACGTGCGTGCACGAGCCGGCGCAGCAGCCGTTGTTGTCGCTGCACCCTTCCCAGGCCCACATGCGCCCGTTGGTCTGCCGCAGCACGGTGGGGGACTTGAGGATGGTGAGGTTGGCGGCCACCGCCTCGATCACCTCCGGCGGGAGCGTCGAGTCGTAGAAGGCGTCGGCGAAGAGCATCGACTTCTCGCGGAGCTGCCCGTAGGCCTCGCGCCAGTAGGCGGCCACTTCCTCGATGTTCTTGAACCGCCCGGTGTACCAGGCCGCGTAGGTGGTCGGCGAGGGGTCCGGTGCCGGGTCGGCCCCGTTGCGCAGGTTGGACTTGCCCACGTACCAGGCCAACAGGAGTCGGATGGTCTTGTTGCCGCCGGGTTCGAGCTTGAAAGGCACGAACAGGCTCGCGCCCGGGGCGGGCGAGCCGCTGGTGACCGGCGGGCGCTCGATGGGCGTGCACGACTCCACGTCGCGCCAGGCGATGGTCAGCGGATCGAACCATCCGCCGCGGAACCAGGCGTGATTGACCTTCACCTCCGGGTCGGCCACGAACGCACAGAACGAGCCCTCGTCGAAGGGCCGGTCGCGCGTCCCGTCGTCGTAGAGCACGAACCCGCCCTGGGCCGGCTTGATCGCCGAGCCCTCCAGCGGGCCGCGGTTGCCCGAGGCCATGAAGTTGCGGGCGTTGAAGGAAAAGACCGCCTCGACCGGCTGGGAGCCGGTGTTGGTGAACTTGTACTCGACCGCGGCCACCGGCAGGCTGGAATTGTCCGGGTCCGGCGGCGTGAACGGGCTCCAGCCGGTCAATTCGACGGCCAGCGGCAGCTTCTTGTCCGCCAGCCTGATGATCCCGAACGGGAAGCGCGTCTGAAAGGAAGCCTCGCGGAACCGGGGAAGACCAAAGGTTTTTCCGCCGGCGCCGTTGCCGGTGTCGGGCGCTCCGAAGGCCTTCCACGCGGGGACCGGCCCCTCGAGCACGCGGGCCAGGTTCGGCGAGCCCTTCACGCAGACGGCGGCGAAGACCATCGGCTCGTGAAAAATCTCCGGACGATGCCGCAGGGAGACGTGCGAGAACGAGCCGGTTCCCTCCAGGCAGATCATGCCCGCGCCGATGCCGCCCAGCGGGAAGGCCACGCGGTTCAGGTGTTCGCCGGTGTAGGGGCCGTTGAAGGGCCGTCGGGCGCCCCCGGCCTGGGCGGCCGGCCGCTGGAACTCGATGCGGCGGGTCTCGAGCTCATAGGTCGCGGCGGGCGGCTGCTGCCCGCCGCCCGCCTCCGCCGCTCCGAGCACGCTCGCCGTCGCCACCGATTTCTTGAGAAAATCCCGCCGGGGCATCGAGGATTCGTTCGATTGCCGAGTTGACATCGCTTTCGTCTCCGCATCCCGTGTGAAACCAGACCGCGCACCGGTTACGACTGGCCGTTATGATAACCGCCGGGGAACTTCAGTCCATCCCGGCCGCCGGTAGAATGGCCCTGGTCACGAGAGGTTTCCGCCATGAGCGTCGTCGCCACATCCTCGCCCGCATCCGCCCCCGACGGCACCGGCCTGATTCAGAACGACCCCTGGCTTGCACCCTACGCCGACGACCTGCGCCGCAGATACCGGAAGTATCAGACGCTGCTGGAGCGCATCCGCCAGGCCGAGGGCTCGCTGCTGGAGTTCGCCCGCGGGTATGAGCGTTTCGGCCTCAACCGCGGGACGCTCGACGGACGCCCCGGCGTCTTCTACCGAGAATGGGCCCCGGGCGCCGACGCCCTCTTTCTCACCGGCGAGTTCAACAACTGGGACCGCACCGCCAACCCCATGACCCGCGACCGCTTCGGCGTCTGGAGCCTCTTTCTGCCCGACGACGAATACGCCGATCGGCTGGTTCACGGGGGGCTGGTCAAGGTCCACGTGCGCAGCGCCGCCGGGGCCCTCGACCGCATCCCCGCCTACATCCGCCGCGCGGTTTACGAGCCTGAAACCAACTCCTACGTCGGCCAGTACTGGAACCCGCCTACGCCCTACCAGTGGCGCAACCCCGTGCCGGTCCTCCGCGGCGGCCTGCGCATCTACGAGGCCCACGTGGGCATGGCCACCGAGCAGTTCCGCGTCGGGACTTACGCCGAGTTCGCCCGCGACGTCCTGCCCCGCATCGCCAACGGCGGATACGACGCCGTCCAGCTCATGGCCATCCAGGAACACCCCTATTACGGATCGTTCGGCTACCACGTCAGCAACTTCTTCGCCCCCTCGTCCCGCTTCGGCACGCCCGAGGAGCTCAAGGCCCTCATCGACGCCGCCCACGAGATGGACCTGCTGGTGCTGCTCGATCTGGTGCACAGCCACGCGGTCAAGAACATCCACGAGGGGCTCAACGCCTTCGACGGGACCGATCATCAGTACTTCCACGCCGGGCCGCGCGGCCAGCACCCGGCCTGGGACTCGCTGCTCTTCGACTACGGCAAGTGGGAAGTGCTGCGCTTTCTGCTCTCCAACGTGCGCTTCTGGCTCGAGGAATACCGGTTCGACGGCTTCCGCTTCGACGGCGTGACCAGCATGATGTACCTGGACCACGGGCTGGGCAGGCCCTTCACCTGCTACGACGACTATCTGCGCCACAACCTCGACGAGGACGCGATCGCCTACCTGCAACTGGCCAACCAGGTGGCCCACGAGGTCAATCCCCGGGCCATCACCATCGCCGAGGACGTCTCCGGTATGGTGGGCATCGCCCGCCCGCTGGACGAGGGCGGCATCGGCTTCGACTACCGCCTGGCCATGGGCATCCCCGATTACTGGATCAAGATTCTCAAGGAACGCCGCGACGAAGAGTGGCCGATGGATGAAATCTATCACGTCCTGGTCAACCGGCGCTTCGGCGAGAAGCACGTCGCCTACGCCGAGAGCCACGACCAGGCCCTGGTCGGCGACAAGACCATCGCGTTCCGGCTCATGGACGCCGACATGTACTGGCTGATGAGCAAGTCCACCACCAACGCGGTCATCGAGCGGGGCATGGCCCTGCACAAGATGATCCGGCTGATCACCTTCGCGCTGGGCGGCGAGGGCTATCTCAATTTCATGGGCAACGAGTTCGGCCATCCCGAGTGGATCGACTTCCCCCGCGAGGGCAACGGCTTCTCCTACCACTACGCCCGCCGGCAATGGTCGCTGGTCGACGATCCCACCCTGCGCTACCGCGACCTCGGCGAGTTCGACCGGGCCATGCTGGCGCTCGATGAGGAGTTCAACCTCCTGACCGACCCGCTGATCGAGAAAATCCAGGTGCACGAGGATAACAAGGTTCTGGTCTGTCGCCGCGGGCCGCTGGTGTTCGTCTTCAACTTCCATACCAGCCAGTCGCTGCCCGGCTACCGGGTGGGGGTGCCTGATCCCTGCGACTATCGGCTGGTGCTCAACACCGACGACTTCTGGTTCGGGGGCCACGGGATCGTCCGGCCGGGCCAGCCCTATCCGTGCCAGCCGGTTCCCTATGACGGCCGTCAGCAGAGCATCCAGCTCTACATCCCCGCCCGGACAGCCCAGGTGCTGGCCCCCATGAGGTAGCCCTCCGATACGCGGGCGGACCGGCCGCGCAATGGCCGGCGGACCGGGGTTCGACGACCGGCAGGTGTCGAAAGGAGGCACGCTCGGGCCCGTTGGCCGGGCGATCAAGGCGCGGGCTCTGCCTCCTCTTGCCTCCGGGCACGGTCGGGAACCGCTGGAACTCGCCGGGAGGGGCGTGACGACACCGGGCACGATGATCCTCGTGTTGTGGGC
>JABRVU010000498.1:0-10290 GCA_039961895.1 Phycisphaerae bacterium
GGCGTCCACCTCTTCATAAAACGCGCGCATGGCCGCCGCCACCTCCGGGCGGCGCGCCGCCTCCAGCAACGCTTCGACGGGCAGATCCATGCTCGAGGCCGTCCTCTCGCCGGCGTTGCGGGATGCAAGGCCGGGGCCAACTCAGCGTCTCCGCGCCAACTGTTCGACGTGGGCCGCGACGGACTCGGCCAGGGCCTGGAGGTGATAGCCGCCCTCCAGGAGCGAGACCAGCCGGCCGGCACAGACCGACTCGGCCAATTCAACCGCCCGGGCGGTCATCCACGCGAAAGCGGCGGTGGTCAGCTCGATCTGGGCCAGCGGATCGTCGCGATGGGCGTCGAATCCGGCCGAGACCAGCAGGAACTCGGGACGAAAGGCCTCGATAGCCGGTAGAATCTTCGCCTCGAAGGCCCGGGCATAATCATCGTCTCCGCTGCCGGGCATCATGGGCACGTTGAGCGTCGCCCCGACGCCGGCGCCGTGGCCCTTCTCCCACTCGAAGCCCGTGCCGGGATAGAGCGTGTGCGGGTGCTGGTGGATGCTACAGAAAAACACGTCGGGGTCGGCCTCGAAGTGATGCTGCGTCCCGTTGCCGTGATGCACGTCCCAGTCGAGGATGGCGACGCGGCGGATGCCGCGGTTGCGGCGAAGATGCTCGGCGGCGACGGCCACGTTGTTGAAGTAGCAGAAGCCCATCGCCAAGGCGCGTTCGGCGTGATGGCCGGGCGGGCGGACGGCGCAGAAGGCGTTGCGGATCACCCCCTCCAGCACCGCGTCCACCGCGACGATGCCGGCCCCCGCCGCGAGCCGCGCGATCTCGAAGCTCATCTCCCGCAGCGGACACTCGGGCGTATCCAGCCATGCGCGCCCTTCCGCGCAGGCCGCCCGGAACCGGTCGATGTAATCAGCCTCATGGACGGCGGCGACCAGAGCCGGATCGACCGGCGAGGGATCGAGGACGGCCAGCCCATCGAGCAAGCCGGTCGCGCCCAGGTGCTCATGCACGGCGCGCAGGCGTTCCGACCGCTCGGGATGCCCCCGTCCCGTATCGTGTTCGAGGAAGCGCGGCGACCAGACGAAACCGGTTGGCATACTCATCCGCATATCGTAACACGATCGCCGCGGGTGGTATACTGTCCGCGGCGCGCGGCGAACGGCCTGCGGGGATGCGTGGTTGGCACGGCGGATGCTGCCCGGATGGACAGATCGTCCCGCGTTCGACCCCACCGGCCTCCGCCTGTTCAGGACCTGACCTGCCGCGGCGCCGGCCGTGACCGGACTGCGTTTTTCGCCCCAGGAGATGCGTGTGATGACCCAAGCCGCACTTGTTGATGCGTCCGTGCCGGCGGCCGGCCGCGATCTGCGGTCGCTCTTCTCTCCCCAGTCCATCGCGGTGGTGGGAGCCTCGCGCACCCCCGGCTCGGTCGGCAACGACATCCTCCAGAACCTGATTTATGGGGGATATACCGGGGTGGTGTATCCGGTCAATCCCAAGGCCAAAAGCATTTTGGGTATTCGGTGCGTGCCGAGCATTCCTGCCCTGGATGAGGCCGTGGACCTCTGCGTGGTGATCGTGCCCGCGCCGGCCGTCGAGGAAGTCGTCACCGCCGCGGCCCAAAAGGGCACCCGCAACTTCGTGGTCATCTCAGCGGGCTTCAAGGAGATCGGCGGCGAAGGCCAGCAGCGCGAGCAACGGCTCAAGGCGGTCGCGGCCGAATATCAGCTCAACATCGTCGGACCCAACTGCCTGGGCATCATCAACACCGACCCGGCGGTGCGCATGAACGCGGCCTTCGGACGCGGGATGCCGGCCGTCGGGCCCATCGGGCTGGTCTCGCAGAGCGGGGCCTTGAGCGCCGCCCTGCTGGACTACGCCGCCGGCCGCGGCATCGGCTTCTCGCAGTTCGTCAGCTTCGGCAACAAGGCCGACCTGACCGAGATCGACCTGATGAAGGCCATCGCCGCCGATCCGAATACCCAGGTCCTGGTGATGTACATCGAGGACCTCTCCGACGGCGGCGCCTTCGTGCGGACCGCCTACGAGATCACCCACGGGCCCGACCCCAAGCCGATCCTGGCCATCAAGACCGGTCGGACGCCCCAGGGGGCGGCGGCGGCGGCGTCGCACACCGGCTCGATGGCCGGCTCGGACGAGGTCTATGACGCCATCATGACCCAGGCCGGCGTGATCCGCGTCGAGAACGTGCAGGACCTGTTCGACTACGCCGACATCTTCGTGGACCCGGCCCGACCGGCCGGACGCCGCACCTGCATCGTCACCAACGCCGGCGGACCGGGCATCATGGCCACCGACGCCTGCATCCGCTACGGCCTTCAGCTCGCCAAGCTCCAGGACTACACCCTCAAATCGCTCAAGTTTCAGATGCCCGCCACGGGCAGCCTCAAGAACCCGGTGGACGTGATCGGCGACGCCCGCCACGACCGCTACCGGGCCGCCCTCGACGCGGTCATCGCCGACGAGGACGTGGACCAGGTGCTGGTGCTGGTCACGCCGCAGTCCATGACCAACGTCGAGGAGATCGCCCAGGTCATCGCCGAGGCCAAGGAGTATTCGCCCAAGCCGATCATCGCCTGCCTGATGGGCCTGGCCGACGTGGCCGCCGGCGTCCGGGTGCTGCACGCCCACAAGGTGCCCACCTACGCCTTCCCGGAGAGCGCCATGCGGGCCATGTCGGCCAAGACGCGCTTCGCGGAGTGGGTGCGCACGCCGCGCAGCGACTTCGTGCGCTTCGAGGTGAACCGGGCGGCGGTGGACAAGCTCCTGGCCGACGAGGCCGGCGCCGGGCGGCGACAGCTCGTCGAGGTCCGGGCCCTGGAGGTCCTCAAGCTCTACGGCTTCACGCTGGTGCCCTACGCTCTGGCCCGCGACGCGGACGAGGCCGTCGCCGCCGCCGCCAGAATGGAATACCCGGTGGTCATGAAGATCTCCGGGCCGACCATCCTGCACAAGACCGACGTCGGCGGCGTGCGCCTGAATCTCCGCGACGAAGACGCCGTGCGGGCCGCCTATGACGCGATGATCGCCTCGGTCCGCGAGAAGATGGGCCGGGACGTCGAAATCTGGGGCGTGCTGATCCAGAAGATGCTCCCTCCGGGCAAGGAGACCATCATCGGCATGAGCCGCGACGAGCGCTTCGGCCCGCTGATCATGTTCGGGCTGGGCGGCATCTACACCGAGGCCCTCAAGGACGTGTCCTTTCGCCTGGCTCCCATCCGCAGGAACTCGGCCCGGGTGATGGTGCAGAGCATCCGGGCCTACAGGCTGCTCGAGGGGGTCCGCGGCGAGCCGCCCTCCGACCTGGCCGCCGTCGCCGACGCCCTGCTGCGGCTTTCGCAACTGGTCACCGACCATCCGCGCATCCAGGAGCTGGACGTCAACCCGCTTATCGTCTACGCGAAGGGCCGGGGCGCCGTCGCCGCCGACGCGCGGATCATTCTCGCGGAGGAGTAACCCATGTCGCAGGACTGGCGACAGCGCTACGCCGACAAGCTCGTCACCGCCGACTACGCCGCCCGGCAGATCAAGCCCGGCGACCGGGTGTTCATCGGATCGGCCAGCGGCGAACCCCAGGCCCTGGTGCGGGCCATGGTCCAGGCCAACGAGAAGCTGGCCGACACCGAGCTCGTCCAGGTGCTCACCCTGGGCGTGGCCCCCTACGCCGACCCGAAATACGCGCCCAGCTTCCGGCCCAACGCCTTCTTCATCGGCCCCGGCGTGCGCAGCGCGGTCAACGAGGCCCGGGCCGACTACACGCCCATCTTCCTGTCGCAGGTCCCCCGGCTGTTCAAGTCGCGGGCCCTGCCCATCGACGTGGCCCTCATCATGGTCACGCCGCCCGACGACCACGGCGTGTGCAGCCTGGGCGTCTCGGTGGACATCACCAAGGCCGCCGCCGAGTCCGCCGACATGGTCATCGCCCAGGTCAACCGGCACATGCCCTACGCGCTGGGCAATTCGTTCATCCACGTGAACCAGATCCGATACCTGGTCGAGCACGACGAGCCGCTGATGGAGTTCCCCGGCCAATCGGAGGGCGACGAGACCACCCGGCAGATCGCCGCCCACGTCAGCCGGCTGATCTCCGACGGGGCCACTTTGCAGCTCGGCATCGGGCGCATCCCGGACGCGATCCTCGCCGGGCTGACCAACAAGAACGACCTGGGCATCCACACCGAGATGTTCTCCGACGGGGTGATGAAGCTGGCCCGGGCCGGGGTCATCACCGGCAGGTACAAGACCCTGCACCGCGGCAAGATCGTGGGCAGCTTCGCCGCCGGGGGGCGCGAGCTGTTCGAGTACATGCACGAAAACTCCGGCATCGAGATGCACCCCTCGGACTACACCAACGACCCCTTCATCATCAGCCAGCACGACAACCTGGTGGCCCTCAACTCGGCGCTGGAGGTGGACCTCACCGGGCAGGTGACGGCCGATTCGATCGGCGGGATGTTCTACAGCGGCATCGGCGGCCACGCCGACTTCATCCGCGGCGCGGCCCTGGCCAAGAACGGCAAGCCGGTGATCGTCATGCCCAGCACGGCCAGCACGCCGAACGGCGTCCGCTCGCGCATCAGCGCCTCGCTGGCCGAGGGCGCCGGCGTGGTGACCACCCGCGGCGACACCTACTACGTGGTGACCGAATACGGCATCGCCTACCTGCACGGGCGTTCGCTGCGCGAGCGGGCCATGTCGCTCATCAGCATCGCCCACCCCGACTTCCGCTCCGACCTGCTGCACCAGGCCAAGCGCCGGCACATCGTCTACCCCAACCAGATCATGCCCCCGGCCCGGCATCCTTATCCGGCCCACCTGGAGTCCACCGCCACCCTGCGCAACGGCGCCAAGGTGCTGATCCGCCCGATCCGCAGCGAGGACGAACCGCGCATGAAGGAGATGTTCTACTCCTTCAGCGAGCAGACCGTTTACCTGCGCTTCCACGCCGTGCTCAAGTCCATGCCGCACAACAAGCTGCAGGTGTTCTGCAACGTGGACTACGACACCGAGATGGCCCTGGTCGCCACGGTGGGCGAGCCGGGCGCCGAGGAGATCGTGGCCACCGGGCGGTATCTGACCGACCCGTCCAAGACCCGCGCGGAAATGGCTTTTACCGTCCGCGACGACTGGCAGCGCCGCGGGCTGGGCACGCTCATCTTCCAGAGGCTCATCGAGATCGGCAAGTCCCAGGGCATCACCCGCTTCTCGGCCGACGTGCTGGTCGAGAACAGCGGCATGCTCAAGATCTTTCACCGCTCGGGGCTCAACATCGAGACCAGCACCGAATCCGGCGTGGTCCACGTCGAAATGTCGCTGCCCGCCGCCGCGAGCCAGCCCCAGCGGCGGTAGGAGCGCGCGGGGGATGCTCGCCACTGCGGCGCGCGTGGTGCGAGCGTCGAACCGTCAGGCGGAGGGAGTGGTCGGCGGGCCGGCTTCGGCCGGCGCCGCCGGGGCGTTGAGCGGCGAGGGGAACCCCTTGCGCTCGCAGATCGCGGTCACGATCTCGTCGAACCGGGCCACGTGGTAGCTGTCCAGCCGGAACAGGCGGGCGGCCCCTGCGTCGGTATATTCGAGGTCGACCCAGCCCTTGCGGTCATAATCGCCGCTGCGCAGGCCGGTCATCTGGCCCCAGCCGATGCGCCTGCCGTTGTAGCGCAGCCCCTCCTCGTCGAGGACCACCCGGGTGGTCATGATTCGGACCAGCCGGACCAGGAAGAAGACCGCCAGCACCGCCAGCCCCGCCGCGAAGATCTTCTGAGCCTCGATGTTGCCGGCGGAGTGCGTGGCCTTGCCGGGGGGCAGCTCCAGCCGGCCGTTGACCACCTTCAGGTACGCATCCGGACCGACGTACCACTTCTCGCCGTCGCGCGAAAGCGTCGGTTCGCCGAAGCGGGTCCTGACGTCATCGGGGAGAAGCGCGCGGTCGCCCGAGTCCTTGAAGAATTTCTCGAGGTGGGCGATCGTCACCTCGGGGTTGGGCGTGAAACTGTCCGGCGCGACGCCCATGGCCGACGCCGCCCATTCGCGGTTGGCCCTGGGCCAGGAATACCACCCATCCTTGGCGAACCAGGCGGCCCCGCCCAGGAACATGACCAGAAACATGATCGTCCGGTTCCGCCACCACGCCGTCGTGCGAGATTCAATCAGCATGACCCCTTGGAGCCTCCCATCGGGCCTGGGTGTTCGAGTCTGGACGCCGTTCGCGAGGTTCGCGTCGTGCGCCCGGCCGAAGCCGCGACGTCTTCGCGTCCCGCGGCGATAACCGTCCGTTCACGGTCATCAATGGTGCTTCCCCGCTCCGCTGCTCTCACGGGCGCGACGCGGACATGCATCCGGTCCGTCACCCGACGCCGCCCGACGTAGTTCCCCCCTTGCTCCGCAACTGGCCGCTTGGACCAACACGGACAGAATGGACGATCGGCTCGATACCGTCAAGCCCTCGGCCGCCCGAGGTGGCTCCGGGGGCATGACGGAATCGACGGCGCGCCGATTCCGTGGCGATCGGCCCAAGAGGACCGGGCGTGGTACGGCCGTGACCCCTCCACGGGCTGCGCTTACGACGGGACGCTCCCTTGGCCGCCCCCGCCTCGCCGGCCGCGCGGCCGTCCGTGGATGGCTCAGCGGCTTCTGCGTTGCAGGATACGGCGCGCAGGCTAAGATAAGCATCTGTTCCCCGTGAATCGGCGGGCCGAGGCCGCGGGCCGTGCAGGCAGGATGGTGCATCACAGCGATGAGAACCACCCGGTTCATCACGCAGCGCATGTGGGTGGGCGGCGCGTTGCTGGGCCTCTACGGACTGTGGGTCTGCGCGCGGCTGCCGGCCGGTCTGCCGCCGGGCACGCGGATGCTCTCCTGGGCCTGGGCGGTCGGTTTGTTCGCGGGCGCGGGCATGATGCTGACCGGCGTGGCCGCCGGTCTGGCGATGGCCGCTGGAACGGCCCTCGCGTCGCGGAGATTTCCTCCCGTCGCCGCCACGATCGAGATCCTGCTGCTGGCTCCCTTCGCCGTCTGGTTGATCCTGAACGAAGCCACGTATCAGATCACGTCCGAAGTACTCGGCTACGAAACCGTCTCGATGATCCGAGCCAACCCGGCGGCGACGTTCGAGGCCGTCTGGGAGATGGGCGGGCGATACGTGTGGATGGTCTCGGCGGTCCTGCTGGCCGGAGTGGTCCTGGCCTGGCGATCGTCGCGCTGTTCGTATGGCCGGTGGCGGGCGACGGAGGCGGCGAGTGCTCCACCCGTCCGCGGCGAGCGCCGGCTCTGGCGCGTCGCGGTCATCGGCTTGTCCGGGCGGTGGAAGCCCCCCCGCTGTGCCGGTCCTGTGGCGGGAACCTATCTGGCGGTATTGGCCGGTCTGTTCGCCTGGCAGTTCCATTCGCGGCCCAGCGCGGCCCTGACGGCCGTCTGCCGGTCCGCGCCGCCGCTGCGGGCCCTGAACCTGACCCGGGCCCTGCTCGGCGATGAGCTGCGCGCCCGGCTCGGCTCGGACCCGGCCCCCGGCGCGCCGCTGATCTCGGACGAAGATTACCGCGACGTCCTCGACGGACCGCGCCGGCCGGCGCCGAACGTCGTGGTCATCGTGCTCGAATCGGTTCCGGCCAAGGCCCTGCACTGCTACGGCCATCCGCGGGCCGACGTCACTCCCAACCTCGACCGGCTCGCCGCCGAGGGCACGCTCTTCGAGCATTGCTGGGCCACCGCCTCCTTCTCCAGCTACGGGCTGGTGTCGGCCATGACCTCGCTGTACATGCTCCGGGCCGAGTACAACGACCACTTCGCCGACACCTCCTTCCCGTTCATGGGGCTGCCGCGGGCCCTCAAGCTGGCCGGCTATCAGCTCGCCTTGTTCAGCAGCGGGAACGAGGCCTTCGACAACATCAACCGGTTCTACCCGCCTGCGGACTTCGACGTTTATTTCTCGCTCGACGTGGCCGACGTCCCCAAGCCCGACTGCATGCGCATCTCCGATCATTACGCGGTCGAGCGCTTCGAGCAGTGGCTTTCCCGGCGGCGCGATCCCCGCCCGTTCTACTGCGGCTTCTATCTGCAATCGACGCACTTCAATTACGAAATCCCCGAGCCGTGGGCCTCGTATTACCAGCCCGTGCCTCCGCTGTATTCCAACGGCAGCGGCATCCTCCAGATTCCCCCCGAGGTGCTGCCGCTCCTCAAGAACCAGTACGACAACGCCATGCGCTACTCGGATTACTGGGTGGGGCGGATCCGATCGGCGCTGGAGCGGGCCGGCGCGTTCGACAACGCCATTGTGGTCGTGTTCGGCGATCATGGCGAGGCGTTCATGGAGCACGGTCTGGCCCGGCATGGCGTGGCCTTGTGGGAGGAGATGATTCACGTCCCGCTGATCGTGCACGCGGGCTCCGCGGCCCGTCAGAGCCTCGGCCGTGTTCTGCCCTCGCGGGTGGCGGGAACCGTCTCGTGCGTCGACATCGCCCCCACCGTGGCCGGCCTGGTCGGCATCCGCCCGCACCCGAGCTGGCAGGGCCTCGACGTACTCGACCCCGAGTACACCGGCCGGGATCGTCCCGTTTTCTCCGTCTTGCAGCTCACGAAGTGGCAGGAAGCCGTCATCCTCGACGGATTCAAGTATATCTATGACTTAAATAACGTAAGCGCAGATCTTTACGATCTTCGGAACGATCCGGATGAGCAAGTGAACCTGATCCAAGAGGAACCGGCCTTGGCCGGGGCGCTCAAAGACATTCTCTCCGCCTGGCACACACGCCAGTTGAATTACTATGCCCGTCGCCATTATTCCGCCTACCTGGGTCGCTTTGAGCCGAGCGCCGAAGCCTTGGAGCTTGTCCGGCAGGCAGCGACTGAAATCCGTAACAACTGATTTCACAATAAGATCTGATCGTCCGTGTTCCTATCTTCCACCCCATAAGCCCCATCGGCCTCGCGCATGGGTCATCCGCTCGACTGCAGTACCGAAGAGTACTGGTGTTCAGACTTGATACCACCCAGTGACTTGGTGTATATAGAGCCCATCATCCGGGTCAGACGGAAAATCGACGACGAGCCTTGCTTCTTCCTTGACCTCTTGGCGCGAACCGATTTGGCGCGCAGCACTAATATAACCATAAGGTTAAAGCTTTGATCGGCGATGCGCGGTACGCCGGTGGCACCTTTTCGGGTGGTTGCCTGGGTGTTCGAGGGCGAAGATTCCATGTTCAATCGTTGTGGTTCGGGAATCGTGGTTGGGGGGAGCCACAGGAGAAAAGCCATGCGATGTGTGTTGATCGGAGCCATGCTGTTTTGGTCCGTCCCCGTCCGTGCGGAGCTTCGGCCGTTGTTCGATTCGATCCGGGAAGTGGAGTCCGGGGGAAACCGCCACGCAGTCGGCGACGGCGGGCGGAGTCTGGGGCCCTACCAGATTCAGCGCTCCTATTGGCGGGATGCCGGCGTGCCCGGCCGGTATGCCCAAGTGCGCGATCCGGCGTATGCCGAGCGGGTCATGATCGCCTACTGGAAGCGCTACTGCCCCGAGTCCCTGGCGAAGCGCGATTACAAAACGTTGGCCCGCGTTCACAACGGCGGGGCGAGCGGCGCCCGCAAGGCCGCCACCCTGCACTACTGGCGGAAAGTCAACAAGGAGCTGCGCGAACGGCAATCCGGGCCGACAGCCGCCAAGTCCGTTCGCCGGACGCGATCCACGGGATAGTCTGACCGTGCCGTCCCGCTCAGAGTGCAACCGAAAAGCCTGAACACCGACCGGCTGGATGCCGGTGCCCCACGGCTTTCAGCATGCACTCTCAGCGTCGTTCATCTCGCCAGGGCCGCCCGCAGAAAATCGCGGAAGCGGATGGTCTCGGAAAGGTTGTCCACCTCGTTGCAGTGCTGCCAGTCGGTCCAGACGTACTCGACGCCGAAGTAGCCGCGGTAGCCTGCCCGCTTCATGAGCCTGACGACCCGGCCGTAGTCGATGGTGTTCCGGTCGAAGGCGGCCTGGAGGCGGCCCTTGCGCGCCCCGCGGGTGTGAAAATGCGAGGCGTAGGGCACCAGCGGCTCGACCGCGGCGTCGGGGATGCCCTGGCTGGTGAAGTGGGTGTAATCCAGCGTGAGCGTCAGTCCGGGCACGGCGTTCACCAGCCGCAGCACTTCGCGCGGACGCGGGGCCAGCGAACCGACGTGGCCCTCGGTCCCGAAGACCAGGCCGTGCCCGTTGGCATAGTGCACGCGCCAGGCCAGCTCGTCACAGGCCCGCGACCAGGAGTCGCCCCTGGGCTCGCCGGGAAAGTACACCCCGGGCA
>JABRVU010000499.1:0-1449 GCA_039961895.1 Phycisphaerae bacterium
ACCAGTTCGAGGCGGTGGGGCACGACTTCCCGCTGCCCGGCGAGAAGGTGCCGCGTGACCGGCTGCTGGCCGCGGCCGAGGAGCTGCGGGCCCGCAACAAGGCGCCGGTGTTCGTGACCCTGGGAGCGGAGGGTATGATCGTCAGCGACCCGTGGACGCGCGTGCCGGGGGTGCGGGTGGAGGAGCCGACCGACCCGACCGGCGCCGGGGACAGCGCGTCGGCGGGAACGGCCCTGGCCTTGTGCAGCGGGGCGACGCCGGCCGAGGCCGCCGTGGTCGGCAACCTGGTCGCCTCCATCACCGTCCAGCAGCTCGGCACCACCGGCGTGGCCAGGCCCGATCAGTTGCCCGAGCGGCTGGCCCTGTGGCAGCGACAACGCGAGGAAGACCATCCATGAGCGAACGCGGTTTTGCCCGAGACTATCTGCGCGACCTCTCCGCCGTGCTGGCGGGCCTCGACCCGGACGGCCTGGATCGGGCCATCCTGCGCCTGCGCGAGGCCCGCGAGGCCGGCCGGACCATCTTCTCCTGCGGCAACGGCGGCAGCGCCAGCATCGCCGCCCAGATGGTCGTGGACATGGTCAAAGGGGCGTCCTATCAGAAGAAAACCCGACCCTTCCGGATGATGTGCCTGTCCGACAGCGTCTCGACGCTGACCGCCTACGCCAACGACGTGAGTTACGAATCCGTGTTCGTCGAGCAGCTGCGCAACTGGGCCGGAAAAGACGACGTGCTCATCGCCATCAGCGGCAGCGGCAACAGCCCCAACGTCCTGCGGGCGGTCGAATACGCCAACGGCGCCGGCTGCACCACCATCGGCCTGACCACCGCGCGCGGCGGCCGGCTCAAGGACCTGGTCGCGCTGCCGCTGCTGGTGCCCTCCGCCCACATGGGCCGGCTGGAGGACGCCTTCTTCGTGATGACTCACGTGATGTGCTACGCCTTCATGGAGGACGTGTACTGACGGGGCGGGCGGCCGGGCTTTCGTACCATCCGACCCCACGCGCTTGTGGTAGGATTCCGCCTGATGACGAGAGCCTCAATGATGGTGCGCGTGCTGGGCCGGGTGGGGAGCATGGCCGGGCTGATCCTGCCGGCCGGGTGCTCTCGGCCGAGCGTGGTGTGGCTGGAGCAGCCGCAGGTCTCAACGGCCGATCGCCGGCTGGAGCTGCGCGGCGAGCAGGTCTATTGGTCGCAGT
Organism: Phycisphaerae bacterium; assembly: GCA_039961895.1. Classification (GTDB taxonomy): domain Bacteria; phylum Planctomycetota; class Phycisphaerae; order UBA1845; family PWPN01; genus JAAXZI01. The sequence continues at coordinate 1,200 of JABRVU010000499.1, forward strand.
CCGAGGGCGTCTGCCGGCTGCTGGCGGAACTGCCACTGCCCGGCGCCCGGACGGGCCGCCCGACGTACGTGTTGTACCTGCGCGCGGCCTTCGAGAAGCCGGACCGGCAGGGGGCCGTCTTCGCGCGCCAGCCGCGCGGATTCCTCATTCAGACCCGCGGGGCCCGCCGGGGGCTCACGCCGGCGACGGGCGGGTTCATGCGGGCGTCGGCGGCGCCGGAATCTTCGCCGGACCGCTGGCGGGTCCAGGC
>JABRVU010000500.1:0-8850 GCA_039961895.1 Phycisphaerae bacterium
CCGAACGGCCGGTGGGAAGTGAGATTAGCACGTTTACCGGGTGATCGCCAGAAGGGGCGGCTCCCGTGGGTCCGTGACCCATGACCTGATGACAGGAAATCAATCGCCGGAGCGGCGGCGTTGAAGAAGAGGCCCTGAAAGGATTGCGGTCCATAGCCGGGGGCTTGAGCCCTCGGAATAGGTTTGGCATCCCAAACCTACTCCGCCCTGAAAGGGAGGAGAAATCTTCCGCCCTTTCAGGGCGGGGTGCGTGGATTGCGAATGGGCCGAGGGCTGAAGCCCTCGGCTATTGACTTTGGGCCCCTGCGGGGCCGCGGGGCGTGGAGAGGCGAGAGAACTATAGCGGGTCCGTGACGGATGGGGCGGGGGCAAGCAATGTAGCGGCCCGCCCCCGTGCGGGCCGTGGAAGACCCGAAACCGTTCCAGCGACCGGCACAGGGGCCGGTCGCTACGGAATTCAGGTCCGGCGGATTCAGTCACGCACCCAACAATAGCCCTTTCGGGGCAGGCTGTGGAGTGGTTTCAGACTTCCACATACCATAGGGGGCCATGCGGGAGCGGGCCGACGGGCGTGCGTGACAGAATCGCCGTGCCGCCGATTCCGTCACGGACCCGGCGCCTTTCAGTGCGGCGGATCAATGGCGCGGTGGTGAAACTTTCCCGCGTCACCCACCCTGATCCATCCGGCCGCGCCCGTCAGGAAGCGGAGAGAGCCGAAACCGCTCCCTGACGGCCGCGGCCCGGATGTTCACGGTCGCACCTCGGAAACCGACGGTCGCGGCTCTGAAGGAAGGCGTTTTCGGTGCTTGTTTGGCGGTTCGATGCGGTAAGAATCGCCCGTCCAGCAACCAATAAGAGAGTGTGTCCTGAAACCCGTGTGGAACCGGCTTCCAGGCGGTCGGTTTTCAGGGTCCTGGGATGCAATCCAGGTTCAGAGGATGTTCGGAGTGGCCGGTCGCGGCGGCGGGGGTTCTCCGACCGGGGCGGGCGTGTGCGCCGCGCCCCTCATTCTCGGAAAGCGGAGTGTTCAGGGTTCGACTTACAAGGTGCGCGCCATGAGGACCAGGCCTCGCATCCCGTCCGCGCCGACCCCAACGGGAGGCGATGGCGTCGTGCCCTGGATCGAGGACGTGCTGGACCGGGCCATCGCCCAGCGGGCCAGCGACATCCATTTCGAGCCACAGGACGACGGCATTCAGGTTCGTTATCGGCTGGATGGGTTGCTCCAGGACGTGGAGACCCTGCCCAAAGCCCTGGCGGAGAATATCGTCGCCCGGCTGAAGGTTCTGGCCGGCCTGTTGACTTACCGGATCGACATCCCGCAGGAAGGCTCGTTCACACGGCAGGTCGGCCGGCATCACCACCCCCCGGCCCAGGCCGGCCAGAACCCCGCCGGGCCCGAAACGTCGCTGGACATCCGCGTGGCCTCGTTTCCGACGGTTCGGGGCGAGCGGGTGGTGATCCGCCTGATGCATCCGACCGGCCAGGCCGACACGCTCGAGGGATTGGGTTTGTCGGACGAGTGCGTGGCCGCTCTTCGCCGGGCGGCCGCGCAGCCCCACGGGCTCATCCTGGCGACCGGTCCGGCGGGCAGCGGCAAAAGCACCACGCTCTATGCCCTGGCCCGGCACATCCTGGCCGCCACGCCCGGCCGGAGCGTCGTCAGCCTCGAAGACCCCGTCGAGCAGCGCGTGGCCGGCATGGCCCAGATTCAGGTGACGCCGCACGGCGAGCTGGACTACCTGCGGGCCATGCGGTCGCTGCTGCGGCAGGACGTCGAGGTGCTGCTGGTCGGCGAGATCCGCGACGCCGAGACGGCCAGGGTGGTGATCGAGGCCGCGCTCACCGGGCACCTTATCATGAGCACGCTGCACAGCAGCGACCCGGCCGAAGCCGTCGCGCGGCTCGGCGAGATGGGCATCGCCCCGTATCAGCTTGTGGCCGCGCTGACCACGGTCTGTGCCCAGCGGCTGTTGCGGACGGTGTGTACGGCGTGCGCGGGGCACGGATGCCCGGCCTGCGCCGCGACCGGTTATCGCGGGCGGACGGCCTGTGGGCAGGTGGTCACCATGACCGAGCCGCTTCGCGCCGCCGTTCTGGCCCATACGCCCGTCAGTGCACTCCGCGAGCTGATCGCCCGCACCAGTCCGACCCTGGCGATGGACGCCCGGCGACTGATCGACGGCGGTAAGACGACGCGGGACGAAGTGCGGCGCGTGCTGGGAACGCTGAGCGAGAGGTGACGTATGCCCTGGTTCAACTACGAAGGTCAGGCGCCCGGGGGGACGGCCATCAACGGCACGATCCAGGCGGCGGACACGGCGGCGGCACGTGGCGAGCTCGAGCGCATGAGGGTCAGCATCCGCGAGCTGGAGCTGGCCCCGACGCCGCCGCCGGCCGGCCGGATCTCCCCCGATGAACTCATGTTCTTCAACGAACAGCTCATCGGACTCTCGCGGGCCGGGCTGGCCCTGGACGAGGGTCTGGCCCAGCTCGCCCGCGACGTGCAGTCGCGCCGGCTGCGCGAGTGGATCGAGGGGCTGGTGCAGGACCTCCGCCGCGGGCTGACCATCGACCAGGCCATCGCCCTGCGCGAATCGGGCCTGCCGGTGCTCTACAGCCAGGCCGTCCGGGCCGGGGTAGAGACCGGACGGCTGCCCTGCGTACTGTTGAGCATCAATCAGCACCTGCGCCTGGCCTCCGACACCCGGCGGCTGTTCTGGGAGGCGATCAGCTATCCGCTGGTCGTTGGAACGCTGGCTCTGTGCGTCATGTCGTTCTTTTTCATCGCGGTGGCGCCCAAGTTCAAGGAGATCTTCCAGGACTTCGGTACGTCTCTGCCCGCCCTGACCATCCTGGCCCTCGAGATCGCCGAGCACTTCCCGCTCATCCTGGCCGTCTCCGGCGGGGTGCTGGCGGGGCTGATCCTGATCTGGTGGTCGCTGCGGTTCTGCGAGCGCGGGCGGCGCTGGCGCGAGCGGATCGTCCTGGCGATTCCGATCCTGGGCGGGGTCCATCGGGCCTCGCTGATCGCGCGGTTCCTGCGGGCCGCGTCGGTGGGCGTGCAGATGGGCATGCCCCTGCCGCGGGCGGTCCGGCTGGCCGCCGACGCCACCGGCAGCCGGCTGCTCCACGCCGACGCGGACCTCATCGCCAGGCACCTTGAGCTGGGCATCCCCATCGACCAGGCCTGTCAGGGAGCGCGGATCATCCCGCCGTTGTTCGCCTATTGCGTCAAGGCGGCCGCCGAGCGGGACGACCTGCCCGCCGCCCTGGCCCAGTTGGCCCGCTCCTACGAGGACCGGGCGGTGCACGCTCAGCGCCTGTTGCGGGCGGTGTTGCTGCCGCTGTTCGTGGTGCTGGTCGGCGGGTTCCTGATGCTGGCGGTCGTGGCCATGTTCCTGCCGTTGGTCCACCTGGTGAACTCGGTGAGCGGGGGTGGCTGATGGGCGCTTCAGGTTCCTGGAAGCATCGGACGGTTTCCATGCCGGGGTGGGTCCTGGTGCCGATCGGCCTGTTGACGCTGGGCGGGTTCACGTGGTCGTTCATCACCTTCGGGCTCAACGAGGACCCGCTCGAGGCCCTGGCCGTCACCGCCGGCGTACTGCTGGGCGCGTTCGTGGCCTTCACGGTGCTGTACGCCCTGGTGATGGTCATCGCTCAATGGGTGGGGCGAGTGGCAGTCGAGCGGGCGGTGATCGGCCACGTCGCCGGGATCATCCGCCAGAAGCTGCCGCTGGAACAGGCCCTCTTCGTGGCCGCCCAGTCGGAGCCTGGACCGGCCGCCGGCTACCTGCACGCCATCGCCGTCCACATGAGCACCGGGGCGTCGCTGTCCCAGGCCATTCGCCTGGGCTGGCCGCGCTGCCCGAGCATCGTGCTGAGCCTCATCATGGCCGGCGAACGGGCCGGGCAACTGCCCCTGGCCGTCGAACAGGCCGAGCGCTATCTCGATCAGCTCGCCCGGCGGCGGGCCCGCGTCGATACCCCCGTGACGCCTTACATGATCGTGGTCACCGCGTTCACCTGCCTGGTGACCGCCGGGCTGATGGTCGTGATCGTCCCGAAGTTCAAGGAGATCTTCCAGGACTACCAGACCGCGCTGCCGGCCATGACCGTGGCCTATATCAACATGTCCCGATTCCTGGTCGAAGAGCCGTTCATGCCCTTCGGCTGGGTCGTGCTGGGCGTCGCCGCGATCGCCGGCGTGTACCTGTGGTTCCGCCCACGGCGGGTGCCAGAGCCGCACTTCATGAGCCGGGTCGCAGACTGGTTCCGCTGGTGCACGCCCGGGCTGCACAAGCTCGAGTGGGCCCGGGGCATGGCCATCGCAATGAGCGTCATTCGGATGGGGCTTCGCGCGGGGATGGATTTGCCGCCGGCGGCGAGACTGGCGGCGGAGATGGACGTGAATCACCAGTTGCGCCGGCGGCTCCGGCGGTTCGCCCAGTTGATCTCCGAGGGCGAGGAGCTGCGCCTGGCGGCTCATCAGACCGGGTTGGGCCAGGTGGCCGGCATCGCCCTGGCGTCCGGGCGGCGCTGCGCGGACGCCGACACCGCGCTGACCTATGCCACCGATTATCACAACGCCGTCTTCAGCCGGGCCTGGATCATCCTGGGACGGCTGATCTGGCCGGTGACGACGCTGGCTTTGGGCGTCATGGTCGGTTTCGTCGTCCTGGCCATGTTCCTGCCGCTGGTGACGCTCATCAACGCGGCCGGGGAGTGGATGCGATGATCATCAACCAACCACCAGGCATCCGCCATTCCGCCGATTCCGTGGCCGGGTCCCGTACCAGCCATTCGCCGGCGCAGGCCCGAGCCCGGCGCGGGTTGCTGTTCAGCGAGGTGATCGTGGCCGTGCCGATCCTGGGGATGCTGGTGGCCCTGGCCGCCGCCGGCGTCCTGAGCTATCAGAAAAGCCGTCACGAGGCGACCGCCCGGCAGACGGCGGCCTGGGCGGCGGCGGCCCAGCTCGAACGCATCCAGGCCGGGGCCGCGCCCGACTCCCGTCCGCCCGCGGGCGTCCTCTCCCCCGACGTCGAACTGTCGGTCGGCACGACGCCCGGCAAAGGCGCGTGGGAGGGTTTCCAGCTCGTTACCGTCAGCGCCGGCATCGTGCTCAATGACAAGCAGAAGGTCGCCGAGCGCATCAGCGGCTACGTCCGAACGGAGGTGAAGCCATGATTCGCCGCCGTCGAGCGTTTACGTTGATCGAGTTCATCGGCCTGCTTCCGATCCTGCTGGTGATCCTGGGGATGTCCTACACGCTGATGGCCCGCGTCGAACGGATGGCGGCCCGCGAGAGCGCGTGCCGTCAGGATGACGCCCGGCTGCGCGATGTGGTCCGGCGGATTCAGGCGGACGCGGCCCGGGCAGGCGAGGCCTCGGCCGGCGAATCGCCCGAGGGCAGCCGACTGACCCTGCGCGGACCGGGCCTGGACGTGACCTACGCGTCCGATGCGTCCGGCGTGGCCCGATCCGAGCGCTCCGCCGACCAGCCGGAGACGCGGTTTACCTGGCCGATGCGGCGGCTCAAGCTCAGCTTCCGGACCGAGAACATCGGCCCGCGGCCGCGGATCATCTGGATCGTGGCCGCGATGGAGGTCCCGATGGACGTCGGTCCCGAGCGCGTCTATACGCTCGCCACCGCCGCCGCCCTGGGCGAAGGAGGCGGGCCATGAACCGGACACGCACGGATCGCCGCGGGCATCTGCTGGTCTTGGTGTTGGTCCTGGTGGTGATGGTCGGCGGGCTGCTCACCCTGCTGGCGACCTGCTCGACGCAGATGCATCGGGACCGGCAGGCGGACCAGACCCGCCTGCTGGCCAGGGCGATGACGGCCAGCGCGGCCGGTTACGCGCGGGCCCACCTGGCGGAGTGGGCCGCCAACCCGCCCGACAAGCCCGTCGAGCTGGACGTGAGCGGACTGCTGCCGCCGAACGTGGAAGGGTCGGCGGTTATCGACTTTCCCATCCAGGACGGTCGGCGCTTCTGCCGCGTCACCGCCCGCACCCAATGGGGCCCCGCCGGAGCGGTTTCCGAAACCCTGATCGCCTGGGCGAAGTGAGCCCGCGACCTTCAGGCCGTGGGGCAGCGGCCTCCGCCGACTCAGCGGGTGACGGTGACGACAACGACCTGGGACAGCCCCACGTTGCCGGCGGCATCGAAGGCCCGGCATTGCAGGCTGTGCTGGCCCTCGCCCGACTTGCGCGGGTTCCAACGGGTGGTGAACGGCGCGCTGCTCGAGGACGTGCTGTATTGCCCGTCCACGAACAGCTCGACCCGGACCACGGCGAGGTTGTCCGTTGCATTCACCAGCACGGAGATGGGATTGTTCACCGTGCCGCCGACCGGGGAGGTAATCACGATCACGGGTGCGACGGTATCGGGGGGGTTATCGACGGTGACGACCACACGGGCGGTGGCGCTATTGCCATTGGGGTCCACGGCCACCGCGTCCAGCGTGTGAACGCCGTTGGGCATGGTCAGGGTGTTCCAGGTGAAGACGAAGGGGGCGGAGGTGTCGGTCCCCGCCGCCGTGCCGTCCACGAAGAGGGCCACTGAAGCGACCCCCGAGCCGTCACTCGCGCTGACGGCGACGTTGACCGTGCCGGCCAGGGTCGCGCCCTCCAGGGGGAAGCTGAACGAAACCGTCGGCGGAATCGTGTCGGTCTGCATGCCTGCCGCCAGACTGACTGCCCGGGCGGCGTTGACCCGCCCCCAGCCATAGGACGGATCCCACCCCGTCGAACCCAGATCGTCGGCCGACTGCTTGAGCACCTCCTGCACCTGGGCGCCGCTCAGCGACGGGTTGGCAGCGATGACCAGAGCGGCGACGCCGGCCACCACCGGCGCCGAGAACGAGGTTCCCGACCAGGACCCATACCCGCCCCCGCGGTTGGTGGTCGGGATGGCCAGGCCCGGGGCGGCCAGGTCGATCAGGTTGCCGGTATTCGACCAGGTGGTGAGGGCGTCCGTCGAATCGGTGGCGCTGACCGTCAACACGTATGGGTTGTCGGGGTTCGTGTCGAAGACGGCGTTGTTGCCGGCCGAGATGCTCACCACCCCGCCGTGGTTCTGGAAATACTGGGCGGCGGTCTGAACGGTGAGGTTGGTCGAGGCCCGATAACTGACGTTCGCCACGCGGGCTCCGTGGTCGGCCGCCCAGATCAGGGCCGTTCCAATCGTCGAGGTCGAGGCGTAGCCCTGGGGATCGCTGATCCGAAGCGGCATGAGGCTGCAATCCCAGGCGACGGCAGCCACGCCCAGCCCGTTGTTGGTTGCGGCGGCCACCGTGCCGGCCACCGCCGTCCCGTGACCATACACGTCCGAGCTGTCCGCGTTGTTGTTATAGAAGTTCCATCCCGGCACCAGCTTGGATGCCAGGTCCGGGTGGGTGCCGTCCACGCCCGTGTCCAGAATGGCGACGGTAACACTGCCGCTCCCGCGCGTGAGGTCCCACGCGGCCGGCGCGCCGATCTTTGGCAGGTGCCAGGCAATACCGTAATACGGATCATTGGGCACGGCGACGGGCGCGTGAAGCTCATCGAGTTCCGCGAACGCGACGTCCGCGCGCCCGGCGAAAGCCTTCAGGAACGCGGTCTCATGGGCTTCGGCTGGCAGTTTCACGAGCTTGACCCCGATCGGGGACAGTTCGCCCTCCTGCTCGGCGCCCTCTTCCTGAAGGGCCTGACGTGCCGCCGGTTCGGAAACGTGAGCCCGAAACTTGACCAGCAAGCGTCGCGGGACGTGTCGTCTCGCGCCTTGGCCCACGACACCGCCCTTGCCCTGTGCGGGATCGGCACCTGCCAGCGCCAGGGAGGGCAGAACGACCATCGTCGCCCAGAGGAGACTCACCCAACAGGCAAATCGGCGATTCTGTGGTCTGACCAGCGTCTGATTCGGACTCGCATTCTCTCGAAATGGTGGAGAAGTACAGGGAAGGTACGGTCTCATTCTTTCTTTCCCCTAATCGTAAACGGGTGGCCTTCAGCCAGTGAAACACCGGCAAAGAACAGACCAGGGACCTGATTTGAATCGGCATGGAGTGTACCAAGTCCGCAAGCCAAAAACGATCCCAAAACGGAGAATTGGATGAAAAAAATATCGTCCACGAACGTAAAATGGGCAATCAAGATGCGGCGGGAAAAGTCAGCGCCCAAAGCCGGTGTTACAGTCCGACCGGTGAAAAACCTCGGGGGGCCGAAGTAATAGCTAGTGCAAGCCGATGCAGGACAAAGGATTATCTTTTGTTCCATGAGGCGGATGTGGGTACATCATGACGCGAAATCCCCCTGGTTTCACATGCACGAATGCCAAGGTTTTCGGACCCTGGGCACTGAAGTTGTCTTTAATCTGGGATATATGAGATGTCTGGCCAAGAAGCTGAAACCGAATGGTTGAGCTATGCAAACCAGCAACGAACCTGAAAAAAAACGGCCTGGTGGAGCATTGACCGCAAAAAAAGCTTGATAACCACGGAATTAGATAATAACGTGTAGGATAGCTAGGAGGTTTTGATGCGCAGCGGGGGTTGTGAGCGACACCCGGCTGTGAAGGGCGAGAGCCGCCAGAAAGGAGCCAGGCTCATGTATCGAACCAACTCTGTGATCGGGTTGGCGGGGGGTGTTCTGGTGCTCTTCGCCCCATTCGTCCAAGCCGACATCACCAGCAGCTACAACTTTGTCCGCCTTACCGATAATGGTAACGGCGTTGACTTGGGTTCGCAGTTGCTGATGGAGGTGACCGGCACCAGCGGCAGTGCCACCGAGGCCATCTTCAAGTTTTCGAACAACGTGGGGATCGCTTCGTCGATCACGCAGATCTATTTCGACGACGGCAGCGTGC
>JABRVU010000501.1:0-3931 GCA_039961895.1 Phycisphaerae bacterium
CCGCCCAACACCTGGACGCCCAACCCGCCCTCCGGCTGGAGCGTGGACCGGACCGGAGTTCCCGGCGTCGGCAACCCGAACGTCGGCGTCGAGGAGTTCGAGGGTTGGAACTTCATGAGCGCCACCTGGTGGGCGTTCACCGCCGCGGACCAGGGCCGTTCCGCGTTCACCACCGGCACCAACATCGTCGCCGTGGCCGACCCGGACGAGTGGGACGATCTGGGTAATCCCGAGGCGCTCGGCACGTTCAACAGCTTCCTGTCCACCCCGCCGATTCCGATGGGCCCGGCCGGGCCCAACACCGCCGTCCTGCGGTTCCGGTCCAGTTGGCGGGACGAAGACACCCAGACGGCGGTCATCAACGTCAGTTACGACGGCGGGGCCCCCATCGAGGTGATGCGCTGGACCTCCCAGGCCGGCCCGAACTTCCACAACGACGCCACCGACGAGGTGGTGCAGGTGCCGCTCTTCAACCCGCTGGGCGCGCAGAACATGGTCATCAGCTTCGGGCTCATCAACGCGACCGACGACTGGTGGTGGGCCATCGACGACATCGAGGTGAGCGCGCAACTGCCCGGCAACATCACCGTGCTGCTCACCGAGGATTTCGACAACCTGCCGTTCGGGCCGTGCGTCGAGGAAAACTGCCCGACGACTCCGCCGCCCACCAACGTGTGGACGAAGGTCCCGCCGGTCGGCTGGAGCGTGGACCGCGCCGGCGTGCCCGGCGTGGGCGATCCCAACGAGGGCATGGAGGAATGGGAAGGCTGGACCTTCCCGCTCAAGGACTGGTGGGTGTTCGTGGCCGGCGATCAGGACCGCGGCCAGTTCAGCAAGGGGACCGGGGTGGTGGCGGTGGCCGATCCGGACGAGTGGGACGACAAGGGGAATCCGGAGGGCATCGGCACGTTCAATTCGCACATGCGCACGCCGGCCATTCCCATCGGCGGCGCCGCCGAGAACAGCCTGACCCTCAAATTCGATTCGAGCTGGCGCGACGAAGGCAACCAGACCGCCTCCGTTTCGGTCGCCTATGACGGCGGGGCGGCGGTCGAAATCCTGCGCTGGGAATCGCAGCAAGCCAGCCCCAACTTCCACAACGACAACCCCAATGAGACCGTCAACATTCCGCTCAACAACCCGGCCGGCGCCGCCTCGATGGTCATCACCTTCAGCATGACCAACGCGGTGAACAACTGGTGGTGGGCGGTGGACAACATCGTGGTCAGCGACGGGACCAGCGACCTGTTCAGCGAGGACTTCGAGACGGTGGTCCTGGGTCCGCCGGTCCAGGAAGCGCCCTTCCCGCCGCCGTCGCCGCCGGCCGTCTGGACCGACGTTCCGCCGCCGGGCTGGACCCTCGATGACACCCACGTGGTCGGTTACGACCTGGGTGTCCCCAACACGCTCGAGGACAACGACGGGCGGACCGAATGGGCCGGCTGGTCCTTCCCGCAGGTGACCTGGTGGCCGACCGTCGATGACCAGCAGCGCTCCGAGTTCAAGAAGGGCAAGGGCGGCATCGCGGTCGCCGATCCCGACGAGTGGGACGATCAGCCGCACCCGCCCGGCGTCAATCCGGGCGACGAACTCCTGTTCGATTACGGCTACAACGCCTTCATGTCCACGCCGACGATCAACATCAAGGGCTTGCAGCCCAATCAGCTCTACGTCGCGTTTGATTCGAGCTGGAAGTCGTGGGATCCGCCGTTCAACATCGGCCGGATGACCGCGGTCATCGACGTGTCGTACGACGGCGCGGAGCCGGTTCGGGTGATGCGCTGGGCCAATTACCCGGGTTGGCAGAACGGGGCCGTGTACCCGCCGCTCGGCGACCCGGACTACAAGCCCGACGCGACGAATGAATCGGTGCTCATCCCCTTGCTGAACCCGCGGGCCGATACCGCGACCATCCGCTTCGGGCTGATCAACGCGGGCAACGACTGGTGGTGGGCGATCGACCACGTGGTCGTCTTCGCGCTCAATCCGGGCAGCGACCCGTCGTTCGACCTGGACGGCGACGGCGACGTGGACCAGGCGGATTACGGCCTGTTCCAGCCGTGCCTGGACGTAATCGTGCCGTATACCCCGCTGTCGCTCAATTCGCCGATCGAATGCGTGCGGGCGGATTACGAACCGAACGGGTTCCTGAACCAGGTGGATCTCGACCGGTTCCTCGACTGTTTCAGCGGGCCGTCGATACCGGCGGACCCGACGTGTGACGATTGACGCAGGCAGGCCGTGCGGAACGGATCCGCCCGGCGCGCATGGAGTTGTTCATCCGCGGGGACCGCCGCCCTTGTCGGGCCGGCGGCGGTCCCCCGGTCGTGTCTTCGGGGCCTGGGCGGAACGGCGGGCCGGTTCCGCTCGGTGGTCGGGTTTCGTTGATATCGGCCCTGTCGGGGAGTTTTTCGCCATGTGGAAGAAGAGGACCGGGTTCACCCTGATCGAGGTCTTGGTCGTGGTCGCGATCATCGCCTTGCTGATCGCCATCCTTCTTCCCTCGTTGAGCCGGGCGCGGGACCTCGGCAAGAAGGCGGTCTGCGGAGCGCACCTGCACGGCCTGGTCGGGGCGGTGCACATGTACGTGCAGGACAGCAAGGGCTGGAGCCACAAGTCGCCCAACCAGGGTTTATGGGACAACGCGCCCTACAATCCCGCACCCGCCGCGTTCAGGCAGTATGGCCCCAACGATTCCAACGCCTACTGGGGCGTCGCCTACCACAAATACTCGAAGAACAAGGAAATCTTCGCCTGCCCCTCTCAAATCCGCGTGGACGACTGGCCGGAGAACGGCTGGGGCATGCCTTATCAGAAGTACTTCAAATACTGCTCCTACGGCCTGAACGGCTGGATCGCCAACGCCCACGGGCAGCGCAAGGGATATCAGCAGGGCATGCTGCTGGATTCCGACTTCAAGCGGCCCGGGCTGATCATCGCCTTCCAGGACCACATCGAACAGCGCATGGAGACGCCCCGCGACGGCGCCACCGACATGTTCTGCTTCTCGCGCAACGGGGCGAACCTGATGCAATGGCGCCCGCCGCCGGTGGGCAACTACGACCAGGGCAAGTGGTTCCCCAATTCCGTCCAGGAGTGTTTCCGGCATCTCAAGCGGTCCAACACCGTGTGGTTGGACGGGCACGTGTCCGAGATCCGCGAGACCACCGGCAAGGGCGTGCCCATGAGCTGGTACGTGGGGGATCAGGATCCCCCCTGGGTCGAGGATCCCTGATCGTTTCCGCCGGGTTCACGGGCAGCGGGCGGAAGCGGCAATCCGGTCGAAGGGCGAACAGAGAGGGAAACAGGGACGGATCGCGTAGGCTCCGGCACCGAAGGAAAGGTCGGCCAGAGCCGGTATAAGAATGCAGCTCCATCCCGCCGAACGAAGGAATTCGCGGATCCATCGGAGAGGCCGGGATTCGAACCCGGGGTACAGGTATTATCCCGTACAACGGTTTAGCAAACCGTCCCCTTCAGCCACTCGGGCACCTCTCCACGGGCGTTCAGTGCGAGCCTGGCGCCCTTCGGGGTCTGCCGGTGTCTTCAAAAGCGCTCGCGAATCACGTCAGTTGAGGCCACAGCCCGCCGTCGGGCCGAAATCGACACGACCGTCCATAATGTAGGGTTGGCCCGAAAGCCCGTCAACAGCGCGACAGGCGTTCCTGCCCGTTCGGGTCCGTCATACGAGAGGCTGGGGGCAGGAGATCAAAAGGCCTAATGGCGGCGTTGAAGACAGAGCCCTGAAAGGGGCGGGGGCAACCTCCGTCCTTTTCAGCGCGGGGTGTGCGGGCGGCGAGTGGACGGAGGGCTCAAAGACCCCGGCAAATGACTATGGCCCCCAGCGGGGCTGGTTGTGAAGCGGATTCTGGCTTCCAAGAGCCGAACCGAGGGAGGCTGGACGGGGACAAGCCGCTACGAGGGCGGGCCG
>JABRVU010000502.1:0-2207 GCA_039961895.1 Phycisphaerae bacterium
CGACAGGGACATCCCCGCCCAGGGCGAATCCACGACACCGGCCAGCCAGGCGACCCAGCCCGGTCCCAGTCCGCACCAGGCCGCCCAGTACGCCACCGACAGCAGGATGTCGCCGACGTGCAGGATGCGCTTGATGCGATGATAGACCGCGGCATCGGGCACAGGCGGCGAGGCGGTCGGGGCGGTGGGCGCGGGCTCGCTCATGATCGGTTCATCGTCCGGGCTGGCCGGTGATCGGCGCCTGCGGCACGGGGTTGGACGGCGGGGGAGCGCCCGGCCGGCGCGGCAGCGACGGCTTGAGCTGTTTGAGCAGGTTCTCACCGTCGGCGACCTTGGCCGCGAACAGCCGCTCGACCGCCTTGAGGTCCGAGGCCACCATTTCCACCTGCCCGGCCACCAGCCGCAGCATTTTCCCGTCCGGCCCCACGTACAGCTCGCTCCTGGGAGGGATGAGCCCTTCGCTGTCCTCGATCCGGACCGCCGGCACCTGCCGTCCGTCGAGTGTCACCTGGGCCGGGCCGATCACCTCGAGCGTACGAAGCACCATCCCGCGACGCTGGCTGGTATAGGTCGAGAAGGCGTAAAGGTCGGGCTGCGCCAGGTCGATCAGCCTCGGAAAGGCCACGTTCCAGGCCGCCGATGCATAGGACTTCTCCACCGCGAGGGCCTTCTCGCGCATTTCGGGCGCCCCGGGCAGTGGCTGATACGCGACCAGGAGCCGGTCGTCGCGGCGGAGGGCGTTCTCGTACTCGGTGACGACTTTGCGGGGCTGCTGGCCGGCCGCGGGGGTGATCACGAACACCTTGTTGTCCCAGCGCTCGAAGCCCAGGTCGGACGACAGGAACATGTCGTATTGCAGGTGGGTGACGGTGCCGTCGGGATCGAAGCGCCAGCCCCACTGGCGGATGCGCAGCCCCTCGTGGTGATCGACGGTGTCGGCCCGTTCGCTCACGCGCACGTAGCCCACGTCCTTGCCGTCCAGCAGACAGCGGTAGTACGTGTCCTCGAAAATCCTCCCGGTGAGGTTCAGGTCGCCGCGGGCCGCCCGGGCCAGCAGGAGCTGGCCTCGGACCAGGGCCTTCTCGATGCGCTGGCGGCTGTTGGTGTCGCGAAGGATCTGGAAGCTGGCCACCATGCGTTCGAACAGGGCCTCGGCCGGGGCCTGGTCCGACAGCGGGGTGATGAACACCAGGGCGAAGTATTCTTTGGAGGAGCCGTCGGGCAGGACCGGCACCACGGCCTGCAAGCGCAGCCAGTCCTTCTCGTCGGCCTTGAAGGCGGCGGCATAGCGAATGCCGTCGCGCCCGGCAATGCGGGCCGGCTCGCCGCGGAGCACCTTCACGTCCTGGTTCCGCTCATTCAGCCGGGCGGTGATCCCCGCGATCATGGTCTGCGCGTCCAGCGGCTGGGTGGTGGTGGACAGTCGGACCGTGAACGACCATTGCCGCGTGACCAGGTCGACGAACCGGGCGACCTCCACGTCGCCGTCGGCGATCTGTTTCTCCCGGAACAGCGTGCAGCCCGCGGGCGGGCGGACCGAGAAGCCGAAGCTGCCGTCGATGTAGGGGGGATCGAGATCGGTCTTGGAAGGCTGAGTCGCCGGCGGTGGGGGGGAAGCGGTCTCCTGGGCCGTGACTGCCCGGGCGAGAAGCCCACAGGCACAGACCGTAAGGACCGCCGCCGGCACGATTGGGCCCCGCCGGCACGAACTCCCTGCTCCACGTCCAAGCGTCGTCACGCCGCTTCCCATTCACGAACCTCATTCGGCCGGCGTCGAATCCGGCGCCACCACCTCGATCCGCTCGCTGACCCGGTCCAGCAGCCGGGCGTCGGAAGTCTGAAGGTCGCCGACCGCCAGCACGACCACGCCGATAACCTTGCGGGGCTCGACCTCGGCCACGCGGGCCAGGCAATACACCGGGGGGCTGGAAAAGGAACGCAACCGGATGGTGGTCGCCGCCCGGCCGGCGATACGCTCCCGATCGGAACCCGGCAGCGCGTCCACCCGGTATTCAGCTCGGATCGGGAGAACGGTCTCCACGGCCCGGCGGCAGTAATAGCCGGCGAAACCCGCCGGCGTGTTGGATCGCCGCCCGCGCAGCTCGCCGGAGAAGACGAGCAGCATCCGATTGTCCGGGACGTCCGGGCGCTCCGCCGCCAGCACGGTGTCGGCGGGCACCTCGTGCTGACGAGATTCCTTCCAGCCG
>JABRVU010000503.1:0-11740 GCA_039961895.1 Phycisphaerae bacterium
GGATGGTGCTGGCCACCGGAGCGCTGACCGTGGCGTTCATGTTCCTGCCGGGGCTGGTGCTGTTCGGGCCGGCCGGCCTGGCCGAAGGCTGGCGCGAATATCACACCCACGTCTCATACCCCAAGAGCCACCCGGTTGAATACCCCGGCCGGATCCGCTGGACCAAGCCGGCCTCGTGGCTGAACCCGTCGCTGTCCATCACCGCGCTGCGCTGGCTGAGCGATTATCCGCGCGACGATGCCACGCCGTTCCTGCCGATCGCGCATTGGGAGCAAACCCACGTGCAGTGGGGTCAACGGGCGTTGATGATCGGGCTGGGGCTGGCGAGCCTGTGGCTGTGTCGCGGACGGGAGCAGGCCGGCAGACGGCCCCCGCCGGGCGGCGGACTCGACCGCTCCGCGGCGACCGGCGACGAACGCGACGCGCATGCGGTTACAAGGGCAACGGAGGAAGCCTCGTGGCTGCCGGCCAATCAGTACGGCCTGCTCACCGTCTGGATGATCCTGCTCAGCCCGCACCTGGCCCCCTATTACATGGCCTGGGCCCTCTGGCCGGTCGCGGTGATGATGGGCCACGTGGCCTGGCGCGATCTGTACCACGGCCGGGTCGATCCGCTCAACCTCATTCCCCTGTGGATCTTCGCCTTGAGCATGCCCGTCGGCATGTTGACCGTCCCGCGCGGGGCCGGCCTGCATCCGGCCGTCCTGCTTCTCGTCTGGGCGGTCATGGCCGTCAACGTCCTTCGCGTCCGACGCCGCCAGGCCGAGCCGGGCCTCGCCAACCGCATGGGCGCGTAACGCGGGCCTTGGCGGATGCAGCGCCGGAGTCTTTTCCGCGCCCGGATGCCTCCGCCGCCGCGCAGGACTATGATGACGCCATGAGCGCTTCGTTCCTTCGCTATCTGCGTCCGGAGGTGATCGCCCGGGTTTCCCGGCTGGACCTGCGGGCCCGCTTCATCGTCGAGGGGTTCTTCAGCGGGCTGCACGCCTCGCCCTTTCACGGCTTTTCCGTCGAGTTTTCCGAGCATCGCAAGTACGTGCCCGGCGACGACCTTCGCCAGATCGACTGGGCGGTGTACGCCAAGACCGACCGCTTCTACGTCCGCAAGTACGAGGCCGAGACCAACCTCGAATCCTACCTGCTGGTGGACGCGTCGGCGAGCATGGGCTATGCCGGCCCGCGCGATCAGGCGGCGACGGAGGCCGCCGGCGAGGCCCCGGCGATGAGCAAGCTCGAATACGCCATCTGCCTGGCCGCCGCCCTGGGCTACCTGATGATCGGCCAGCAGGACGCGGTCGGGCTGGCCCGCTTCGACACCGAGCTGCGTTCGTTTCTGCCGGCGCGCAGCAAGCGCTCGCACCTGACGCGGATCATCGCGGACCTGGCCGAGGCACGGCCGGCCAGGGACCCCGCCGGCTCAGGACTGGCCGGCGCCCTGCATGACCTGGCCCGGCGCGTGCACAAACGCGGGCTCATGATCGTGCTCAGCGACTTCCTCGCCGACGAAGAGCCGGTCTTCGAGGGGCTGCATCATCTGCGCTTTCGCGGGCACGACCTGATCCTCTTCCAGGTGCTGGACTGGGCCGAGGTCGAGTTTCCCTTCGAGCGGGTCAGCGCGTTCGAAGACCCGGAGAGCGGGCGGCGTCTGGTCTCGACGCCGGAGGCCGTGCGACCCGCCTACCTGCGGGCTCTGCGCGCGTTCGCCGACCGTTTCCGCCGCGAGGCCGCCGCCCTGCGCGCCGACTTCACCCAGGTGCACACCGCCATGACCTTCGACCGGGCCCTGGTCGAGTTTCTAATCAATCGCCAGCGGAGGTTCTGACCGGCCCGCGGCTTCGCCACGCACCGGGCTCCGTGCGGGAGCAAAACCCGTGTGGGACCGAACGCCGCGTGGGCCGGCCGCTTGCCGGTCTGATCGGCCGGAAGGCGGTCCCGCGCGTCGGCGGAAGCCGTACCCTGCTCGAAGCCTCGGCGAAGGAGAAAGCCGCTACGTCGAATACAACCACTTGCCCAGCCATACCGCGGGCACCAGCAGCACCGCCACCAGCAGACTCAGCCCCAGTCCGCGGAAGAACCCGACCAGGGTCGCATCCAGCAGGATGATGCCCAGCACGCCCAGCTTGACGCCGGCCTGGATGCGCGCCGGCGCGGGCCTGAGGATGGCCCGCGCCATGCGATAGCCCAGCGCGGCGGCCAGAAGCCCCAGCCAGATCAGCCCCAGCGGCGACGGTCCGCGCTCGCGGAACAGCGGCACCACCGACGCCAGCATGGCCATCGCCGCCGCCGTGAAAGCGGCGCCCAGGAGCAACTGGTCCTTGCGGGCCAGACCGGCCTCGTGCCGGGCAAAGACGGTGATGCCCAGCACGTACAGGCCCATGACGACGGCCAGGTAGGCGGCCGGCGCCGACGAGCCTTCACCCGTCGCCACGGTCATGCCCAGGACCAGGTTGAGGGCCCGGCACAAGCCCATGATGGCCGGCGCGATGGGGATTTCCTTGAGGAGCACGTCGTAGAGAAGAATGGCGGCGACCAGCAGCAGGCCGACGCCGCCGGTGGCCGTCTCAAGCGCCGAGGCCAGCACCTGCCCGAGGATCAGCAGGCCCGATCCCGCCAGCAGGGCCCGGAACCGCGCGATCCGCCCGGAGGGCAAGGGGCGATGCGGCCGCTCGCGCAGATCGCGCTTGTAATCATGCCAGTCGTTGAGCACGATCCCGCCGGCATAAAAGAAGGCCGAGGCCAGCATGACGATGATGATCCGCCCCGTGTCCCGCCATCCGGCCCCGCAGACCAGGGCCCCGGCCAGCGGATCGGCGACGGCGGTGAAGGCGTTCGGCGCACGGCACAGCTCCAGCCAGTCGCGCAGGCGAACCTTGAACGGCGGACGTTGAGCGGCGATCACCCCGGGCGGTTCGGTCATGACGGCGTGATACACCAAAACCGCCGCCGATGCCAACCGTCAGTTGCCGTCCGTCGCGCCGCGGTCGCTCACCACCACCAGTACCACGGGTCGTACCAGTAATCCTCGACCACCACGACGTCGTAGAACGGCAGACCGATGACGTGAATCCCCGGCCAGTCGTCGATCTCGCACTCGATGTCCCCGCCGGCCAGCAAGCCCAGCATGAGCACCATCAATACGGGAACCAGGTTTTTTCGCAATCGACGCATGTCGGACTCCTCATCATCCGTCCAGGGAGGCGCGCCGCCGGTTGCGCGGCCGCCCGGCGACCGATTCAACGCCTGGCGGGCACCCGGCGCGCGGCGCCGGTTGCCGTGACGCGGCCCGGTCGCCGGTGACGGCCGGTCATCGTCCGCGGGCGGCCCCCCTCGCCCGCCGCTGGCCGTGCCCCCTCGGGCACCTTACCAGACACGCCCGCCTGAGTCCTGGTTAGCGTGCATCCTGAAACCCCCGAATCACACCGGTTGAAAACCTGTGCCGCGTGGAAGTCAGGACCCCTCTCAAACCGACCGATCCGGCCCCCAGGAACCACGGTCTTTGTCGTTTCCGCGCGGGCAGAGTCCGAGTTCCGGCCGTGGGAAAGCCTCTTTTCCGCGTAACCCGTGGTCGTTCAGCGGGAGATGACGGGGGGCCAGCCCTCGTCTTTGCTGTCACCCACCCCTGCCTCCACGACCTGGTTTGCAGGTGCTTCCCAGCCCGGCGGGAGTTGTGGTAGAATCGGCGCATCTATTCTCGGGCCTGTGGATAAGCCGGCCGCCCCGGGCGGATGCGCCGACCCCACCGGGGCATCGGAACAGGCACGTGGGCGCCCATGGGGCGCCGCGGGCGCCATTCAACTGGTTCTCAATCGGGCGGGTCATCAACGTCATGCGCAACGCATTTCCTCCGCGAGTGGTCGTGGCTCTGGCAACGGTTCTGGCGCTGTGGGGCGGAGCCTTAAGCGACTTCTGGCCGATGTCGGCGGCCGCAGAGCCGGTCGCCGCCGAGGGCGGTGGGCAGGCCAAGGCCGTTTCAAAGCCGGTCCGGTACGGGCGGGACATCCGCCCGATCCTGTCCGACCGCTGCTTCAAGTGCCACGGGCCGGACCCGAAGACCCGGGCCGCCGATCTGCGACTGGACGAGCGCGAAGCGGCCATCGCACCGCGCGGACCGATCACGCCCATCGTGCCCGGCAAGCCCGAGGCCAGCGAGCTGTGGCGTCGGGTCAACAGCCACGACCCCGAAGAGCAGATGCCACCGCCCAACAGCAACAAGCGTTCGCTCTCACCCGAGGAGCGCGAGCTGGTCCGCCGGTGGATCGAGGAAGGGGCGGTCTACGAGCCGCACTGGGCATTTCAGCCGGCCACGCGGCCGGCCTTACCCGAGGTCCGTCGGCCGGCCTGGGCCCGCAACCCCATCGACACCTTCATCCTTGCCCGGCTCGAGGAGGAAGGCCTGACCCCCTCGCCGGAGGCCGAGCGGGAAACGCTCATCCGCCGGCTTTTCCTGGACGTCACCGGCCTGCCGCCCACGCCCGAGGAGATCGACGCCTTTCTGGCCGACAACCGCCCCGACGCCTATGAACGCTGGGTGGACAAGCTCATGGCCGAGGAGCCCTACCGCACGCGCTACGCGGAGCGCATGGCCGTTCCCTGGATGGACGCGGCCCGCTACGCCGACACCTGCGGCATCCACATGGACGCCGGGCGGCAGATGTGGCTGTGGCGCGACTGGGTGCTGAAGGCCTTCCGCGACAACAAGCCCTTCAACGACTTCGTCACCGAGCAGATCGCCGGCGACCTGTTGCCCGGCGCCACCGACGATCAGAAGATCGCCAGCGGTTTCAACCGCAACCACGTCACCACCGACGAGGGCGGAGCCATCTCCGAGGAATACCTGGTCGAATACGCGGTCGATCGGGCCAACACCACCGGGTCGGTGTTCCTGGGCCTGAGCGTGGGGTGCGGGCGCTGTCACGAGCACAAGTACGACCCCATCTCGCAGGAGGAGTACTACAAGTTCTACGCCTATTTCAATTCGATCGACGAGCCGGGGCTGTATTCGCAGCTTCCGAACCCGAACCGGGCCTTTGAGCCGTTCATGGCCGTTCCGACGCCGGAGCAGAAAGCCAGGCTGGCCGAGCTGCGCGGGCAGGTGGCCTCGATCAAGGCGGCGTTCAGCAAGCCGCGCTTTCAGGACGACGTCGAGCGCGAGGCCTACATCCTCGACAAGCAGCGCAAAACCGGGCTGGTCTGGGAACCGACGCAGACGGTGGCGGCCGGCTCGACCTACGGGGCGACGCTGACCATCCAGCCGGACGAATCGGTGCTGGCCGGCGGCGCCAACCCGCCCCAGGACGAGCACTTCCTCACCCTGCGGACCGAGGGGCGCGATCTGCGCCTGCTGATGCTCGAGGCGCTGACCGATCCGAGCCTGCCGCAGGGCCGCGTCGGCCGGGCGGACAACGGCAACGCCGTGCTCAACGGCATCGAGGTCGAGGCCCGTTCCGTCGCCGATCCCTCGAAACGAGAAGCCGTGCGCCTGGTCTGGGCCTGGGCCGACGTGGAGCAGCCCAACGACGATCACGGCATCCTTAACGTGCTGAACGGCAACGATGACCTGGGCTGGGCGGTGGCCGGACACGAGCGCGGTGGAGGACGGGTCGCCCTTCTGCTGGCGGACAAGCCCTTCGGGTTCGAGGGTGGCACCGAGCTGGCGGTCCGGCTGATGTATGACTCGCGTTACGCCCAGCACACGCTGGGCCGCGTGCGGATCACCGCCGGCCGATTCGCGGATGAGGGGTTGGACCTGTTGCCGGCGGCGGCGGGCGGGTGGTTCCAGATCGGGCCGTTCAAGGCCAAGACCCGCCAGGCGGCGTATGAAACGGCGTTCGGCCCGGAGAAAGACGCGGTCTTCAACCCGCGCAAACGGGCCGGCGGGCAGGCCTGGCGCTTCGCGGCCGCACTGCGCGACGGGCAGGTCAACCCCCTGGGCGAGGGCGGGGCGGTCAGCTACGTCGGCCGACGGGTGATCTCGCCCACCGATCGGAAGGTCGAGGTCACGCTGGGCACGTCCGACGGGTACGTGCTCTTCGTGAATGGCAAGCGGGTCGCCGGCCGCGACGGCGAACGCAAGGAGCAGCTTTACCAGGACAAGGCCGTCCTGGATCTGAAAGCGGGGGAAAACTCGATCATCCTCAAGGTCATCGCCACCGACGGCGCGGGCAGCTTCTTCTTCCAGCCTGGCCCGCGCGGCGAGGAACTGTTCGGCGACCTGGTCGCGGCCCTGGTGCCGCAATCGGCCCGGCCGGCGGAGCTGAAGGAGCGTCTCGGCAACGCCTGGCGGCTCGCCTACTCGCCCGGCTACCGCAAGCAGAAGGAGCTGCTGGCCAGCCTCGAACGGCAGATCCCCGAGCTGGAGAACAACGTGCCCTTGACGATGGTCATGCAGGAGCTGCCCAAGCCCCGGCCGACGTTCCTGCTGGTTCGCGGGCAGTACGACAAGCCGGACAAGAACCGGCCGATCCAGCGCGGCATCCCGGCGGCGCTGGGCAAGCTGCCGGAGAACGCTCCGCCCAACCGGCTGGGGCTGGCCCAGTGGCTGACTTCGCCGCAGAACCCCCTGGTGGCCCGCGTGGCCGTCAACCGCCTGTGGGAGATGCTCTTCGGCACCGGGCTGGTGACTACCAGCGAGGACTTCGGCTTGCAGGGCGACTGGCCCAGCCATCCCGAGCTGCTCGACTGGCTGGCGGTCGAGTTCCGCGAGAAGGGCTGGAACGTGCAGTACATGCTCAAACTGATGCTGACCAGCAGCACCTACCGGCAGATGTCGCGGGTCCGCCCGGAGCTGCGCGAGCGGGACCCGAACAACCGGCTGCTGGCCTACTTCCCGCGGCGGCGGCTGTCCGCCGAGTTCATCCGCGACGAGGCCCTGTACGTCTCCGGCCTGCTGGTCGAGAAGATGGGCGGGCCCTCGGTCAAGCCGTACCAGCCCGACGGGCTGTGGCAGGAAGTGGCCATGACCCAGTCGAACACCCGCTATTACAAGCGTGGCGACGGCGAAGACCTGTGGCGGCGGAGCCTGTACACGTACTGGAAGCGGGCCTGCCCGCCGCCGTCGCTGATGACCTTCGACGCGCCCACGCGCGAGGCCTGCACCATCCGCCGGCCGAGCACCAACACGCCGCTGCAAGCCCTGGTGCTCTGGAACGATGAACAGTTCGTCGAGGCGGCCCGGGTGCTGGCTCAGCGGACGCTGAAGGAAGCGCAGGAGGACCGCCAGCGGCTCACGCGGATGTTCCGTCGCTGCACCGGCCGGACGCCGGTCGAGGAGGAACTCGGCCGGTTGATGAAGGCCCTGGGCGAATTCCGCGAGCGTTACGGCCAGGCCCCCGACGACGCCGCCAGGCTGATCGAGGTGGGCGAATCGCCGACGGCCAAGGACGTCGCCCCGGCCGAGCTGGCCGCCTGGACGATGATCGCCAACGCGCTGCTGAATCTGTCGGCCACGATTACGCAGAGTTAGCGACATTCGGTTGGCCCGATGGGCCGCGCGGGGAGTCGGGAGAAAAGGGAGGATCACGCATCATGCATCCGGTCGAAGAACACTATCTGGACATCACCCGTCGGCGGTTCTTTGGCCTGGCCGCCCGGTCGGTGGGGGCCAGCGTCGGGTCGCTGGCCCTGGGCTCGCTGTTGGCCCAGCGAAACGCCCGCGGCGACGTGGCCGCCCCGGCATCGGGCTCGCCGCCGGTCCTGGCCGGCCCGCACTTCCCGCCCAAGGCCAACCGCGTCATCTACATGCACATGGAAGGCGCCCCCAGCCAGATCGACCTCTTCGACTACAAGCCCGAGCTGCGCCGGCGTTTCGACCAGGACCTGCCCGACTCGATCCGCCAGGGCCAGCGGCTGACCACCATGACCAGCGGACAGAGCCGCTTCCCGGTGGCCCCGTCGATCTTCAAGTTCAGCCGGTACGAGAACAACCAGGACGGGGTGTGGCTGGCCGGCGAACTGATCCCGCACACCGCGAGCATCGCCAACGAGATCTGCTTCATCCACTCGATGCACACCGAGGCCATCAACCACGAGCCGGGCATCACCTTCTTCCAGACCGGCAACCAGCAGCCCGGCCGGCCGTCCTTCGGCTCGTGGGTCAGCTACGGGCTGGGCAGCTCCAACGCCAACCTGCCCACCTTCGTGGTGCTCATCACCCAGGGCTTCGGCAACATGCAGGCCCTGGCGGCCCGCTTCTGGGGCAGCGGCTTTCTGCCCAGCGAGCACCAGGGCTGCAAGCTGCGCAGCGCCGGCGACCCGGTGCTTTATCTGAAAGACCCCCAGGGCGTCACCCAGCAGGACCGCCGGCGGATGCTCGACCTGGTCGGCGACCTCAACGAGCGCGAGGCCCGCGAGAGCCTCGATCCCGAGGTGCGCACGCGCATCGCCCAGTACGAGATGGCCTATCGGATGCAGATGTCGGTGCCCGAGCTGACCGACTTCTCCGACGAGGACGAAGAGACGCTGAACATGTACGGCCCCCACGTGCGCAAGCCGGGCTCGTTCGCGGCCAACTGCCTGCTGGCCCGGCGGCTGGCCGAGCGCGGCGTGCGCTTCATCCAGCTCTACATGCGCGGGTGGGACGCCCACGGCAACCTGCCGCGGGAGATCCGGGCCCAGTGCGACGCCGTCGATCAGCCCCAGGCGGCGCTCATCAAGGACCTGCGCCGCCGCGGCCTGCTCGACGACACCATCGTGCTCTGGGCCGGCGAGTTCGGGCGGACCGTCTACAGCCAGGGCACTCTGACCAAGGACAATTACGGGCGCGATCACCATCCGCGCTGCTTCACCCTCTGGGCGGCCGGCGGCGGGATCAAGCCCGGCATCACCTACGGCAAGACCGACGATTTCTCCTACAACATCGTCGAGAACCCCGTCGAGGTCCACGACCTGCACGCCACGCTGCTGTACCTGCTGGGCTTCGATCATGAGAAGCTGACCTTCCGTCTGCAAGGCCGTGACTACCGGCTGACCGACGTGTCCGGGAAGCTGCTCAGGCCGATCCTGGCGTGATATGGTTTGCCACGGCGACACCGGGGCGAGGCACGGAGTAGAGTGCATGAGCAAGGGCGACGGTGAGAAAAGGATGGTGAGAAGCAGGACGGCGAAGAGCTGGTTTCCCGTCATGGCGGCGGTTCTGGCGGGGATGCCGGCGGCGGTGGGTTTGGGGGCGGAGACGGCCGACGCGGCCAAGGCGCCGGCCGCGACGCGCCCGGCGGCCACCCGTCCCGCGGCTGCCGCCGCGGTCAGTTACGCCGGGCAGATCCGGCCTCTGCTGGCCCAGCGCTGCGGATCCTGCCACGGCGAGCAGCGGCCCAAGGCCGGGTTGTCGCTGCTGACGCCCGAGGGCATGACCGGAGGCGGCAAGAGCGGGGCCGTTTTCGTCGCCGGCAAACCCGACGAGAGCCTTCTGGTCCAACGGCTGCGGCTGCCGCTCGACGAGCGCGGGCACATGCCGCCGGCCAACAAGCCGCAGCTCACCGAAGCTCAGATCAAACTGATAACCGACTGGGTGGCCGCCGGGGGCTCTTTTACGGCCAGGGGCGAGCCCGCCGGCGACGCGAAAACGGCTGGAACCCGCCCGTCTGACGCCCATGCCGCCGGCGGGCATACCGCTTCCAACGGCCCGAAAGAAGGATCGACCAGCGCGGAACCCGAGGCCAAGGAAGGACCGGTCAGCGAGCCCCCGCCGGCGGATCCGGCCGCGCTGTCCGCCATGCGCGGCGCCCTCGTCCACGTCGAGGCCATCGTCAAGGGCCGCAACCGTCTGCGCGTGGACTTCGCCGCCGTGGCCAGGAAAACCCGGGACGCCGACGCCATCAGGCTGCTCAAACCCGTCCTGCCGCAGATCGAGTCGCTTTCGCTGGGTCGATGCGAGGTGGGAGACGAGACGGCCAGGCTGCTGGCGGGCGCGCCGCGCCTGCGCCGCCTGGACCTGCGGGCAACGAAGATCACCGACGCCGCCCTGGCCGCCCTGGCCGGGCACAAGGCCCTCAAGGAACTGGTCGTGGCCCAGACGCAACTGACCGACGCGGCCGTCGATCACCTGCTGGCCATGCCCGCCTTGCAGCGCGTGACGGTGTGGAAATCCGGCTTGAGCCCGCAGGCCCTCGAGCGGCTGCGCAAGGAGCGCCCCAGGCTCCACGTCGAAGGCGGCGACAAACCCGACGCCAGGGCCGCCGAGGTCGAACCGCCCATCACGCTCTCCGGCGACGCGCCCAAACTCAAGTGATTGCGGATCGCGGAATGCGGTTGGAAGCAACCGACTTGTTGTTCCAACCGCAATCCGCCGTCCACTGAACCGCGATCAGCTTCCGCCCGGCACCGTCGAGAGGGTGGCGATCGGTTTGCCGCTGTCGGTCTCGAAGAAGGCCACGGCCCCGCGATAGGTTCCGGCGACGACGGCCTTGGCGTCGGCGCTGAAGGTGGCGCGGTACACCCAGTCGTCCTGCCTGGGCAGGTCGCGGAGATTCTTGCCGTCCTGGTTCCAGATTCGGACCTGGCCGTCGGCGCCGCTGGTGACCAGCCGGCCATCGGGCGAGAACCGCACCGACAGCGCCGCCCCGTCGTGGGCCCCCCACTGTTTTCGCTGCCGGCCTTCGTCCATGTCCCACAGGCGCACGCTGCCGTCGGCGCCGGCACTGGCCAGCATCTGGCTGTCGGCGCGGAAGCAGAGGCCCTTCACCGCCCCGGTGTGCCCACGAAGATTGTGCACCTCCCGCCCGGTGTCGGCCTCCCACACGAACAGTCCCCCGGCGCGGTCGGCGCTGGCCAGCAAAGTACCGTCGGGGCTGAACTCGAGGGCCGAGATCCAGTCGTTGTGCGCGGTCAGCTCATAAACCTTGGACCCGCCGTAGGAGTTGAACACCCGTACTTTCGCGTTGGTGCCGCCGACGGCGACCAGCCCGGTGTCCGGGCTGACCGCGGCCGCGAGGACGGCGTCGTAATGCCGGTCGAACGCGCCCTTGCGGGCCCCGGTCTCGACGTCGAAGACCACGGCGGTCCCGGATTTTCCGGTCTGACCGCCGGCGGCCAGAAGCCAGGTTCCGTCGCCGCTGAAGACCAGCTCCTCGATCCGGCCTTCCGGAAAGTCGAGCACGCCCAGGAGTTGGCGGGTGGAGAGCTGATAGAACGCGATCTGCCCGTTGCCGCCGACGGCCAGCAGATCGGCATTGGGGCTGGCGGCCAGGGCGACGGCCGGCGGCGGATGAACCGGCTTCCTGATCTCCACCGCGGGCAGGTGGGCGGGCATGGGGCCGTCCTGCTCGCTCCTGGCCGTCGCCTGCGGTTTGGGCGGTTCCTTGGGTTTCATGGCCATCGGCTTGGCCTTGGCGTCCGGCAGGGCTCCGCCCTCGATCCACTTGCGGATGGTCGTCAGCCGGGCCTCGTCGAGCTTGTCGGCCTTGGGCGGCATGTACGGCTCTTCCTTGTGCGAGACCAGCAGATAGAGGCGGCTGCCGTCGGGCGAACCGGGCTCGACGACCTTGCCGGAGCTGCCGCCCTGCATCAGGTCGTTGTAGGTCACGAGCACGAGCCCGCCACGCGACTTGTCGGGGTTGTGGCAGCCGGCGCACTTGTCGTTGATGATCGGCAGGATGTGGTCGGCGTAGTTGATCGGCGGCGCACCGGCCTGCGGAGCCTCAGGCTTGGGCGGCATGGAGGGAGCGGCCATGGCCGCGGCGGGCGGCGGCTGGGGCCCGGGTGGTTTGGCGTTCATGGCCGATGGAGTCGGCGCGGCCGCCGGGGC
>JABRVU010000504.1:0-18804 GCA_039961895.1 Phycisphaerae bacterium
GGAATGCACACCGATCTTGCCCGGCGCCAGGTCAGCGTCCGAACCGCTCAGAATCGGCGTGGAGTTGCCGTTGATGTGCACCGCCCAGTTCGTGCCGTTCACCTTCACCTCGACGCCGATGTTGGTGAACGAAGTGTGATTGAACGAGTTCGCCGGGATGAAGGTGGTCAAATCCTGCGCGAGCTGCGTAATCACGCCGCCCACGACCTTCTGGACCGACACGCCCTGGCCGAAGCCCAGGTTGCCCGGCGTCTGGTTGCGCAGACCCACGCGGAAGTAGTTCTGGTTGTCCTGGAAGCCGAAGACGACGCCGAACCCGTCATTATCGAAAGAGGCCAGCGTGCTGGAGTACACGTAATCCGCCGGCGTCATGAAGTTGTTGACCATGACGTACGGCGTGTACTTGCCATCCGTGGCCGCCGCGCTCGTTCCACCGTGGCCGTCGGAGGCTTCCTGAAGGGCCCCGTCGCGCAGATGAATGCCCCAGTTGGGCGGTCCGCCGCCGACCGTGGGCGGGGACGCATCCACCCAGCCGTTGTAACCCAGAATGAACGGGTCGCCCACCAGCGTATCGCCCGGAGCGGCCAAGGCCGTCGAGGCCAGGCCGGCTACCGCCAACACAGTGACTAGCCGCATGTTCTTCCCTCCTCCAAGATAAGTGAGGCAGTTCGCCTGCCCAAAGGCTATCGCAATCTTAACCGATTCCTCATCATACCACCGGCGGCTTCCCGTCTCAAGCTTTTTTCCGCCGGCCGACGCGCTGGGCATTCGGTCCACGAGGGTCTCGGATCTATCAGCCCACAGCGGTCTTGGTTCCTGATCGCCCTCATTGTCGGGCCCGGAATCGAGTCTCGGGGGCGAAAGCAGACCGGCCGCCGGGAATTCCCGCAGCGCCATCGGGGCGGCATGGCCACACGGAACTCCGGGTGGTCATGCAGATGGCCGAGCCGCCTCGTCAAAGCGGAATCAGGCTTGCCCGATCTTCCAGTACCCGGCGTCGCGTCAAGGTATTCAACATGGCCACGCAAGCCCGAGGCCAAGCCACCCATGACGCAAAGCCCCAGCCCATGCCACCCGCCGGGGACATCCATCCGACGGGGGATGGACATCCCATAAGATACACTTCTTCAACTGGTTACACCGAGCTGTCAACCATCGCCCGGCCGTCAGTTCTCGCAGATCTGCGGATCGAACACCACCTGCGGACCGGCCTCAACGCATTGCGGGTTGAAGGGGGTGAACGCTCCCGCGAAGCACCGCTGGAAGTACCCGAAGTCGTCGCCGTCCACGTCGCCGTCGTTGTCCACGTCGGCTTTGTCGCAGACCGGATCATCCGGGTTCTCCATCGGGATGTTCGGCCCGGTTACGCAGTTCGACCACAGGACCAGATCGTTGAAATCGATCTTGTCGTCGCCGGTCAGCTCCGGCGGGATCCGCCCCATCGTGCCGCAGGCGATGATATTGTCGAAAATCCCCGATTCGCTGAAGTTCTTGGTCCAGTCCAGACCCGGCGCGGGCAGGCCCAGCAGGGTGTTGGACTCGCCGGCCGCACCGTTGGCCCCCCAGACGGTCACGCCGGCCTTGCCGGTCAGGATCGGATCCACCGGGTCATCGACGCTGAAGGTGTGCACCGTCCCGGCGGCCGGGCCGTCGATCTCGGTCACCTTGATGTCGAAGTGCGAGCCGACGGCGGTGACCTCCGCCCGCCAGCGCTGCCCGATCCGGTAGATGAACTGGCTGGTTCCCGGCGGATTGGCCGGATCCAGGTTCCAGAACAGGTTCGTGAACTGCCCCCCGCGCGCCTTCTGGACCGACACGCCGCGCGGCGGCCCGTTCAGGTTGTTGTTGGCCTGCTGCATGAACATCAGGCGGTAGAAGTTGCCGTTGTCCTGGTAGCGGAAGATGATCCCGACGCCGTCGTCGTCGAACATACGCATGTCCGCGCCGTAGCGGTAGTCCTTCCAGTTGAGTTTCCCGACCACGGCGGCCAGCCCGCCGAAGTTGGGCGTGCCCTTGGGCAGATTGTTGGGATCCTGCCCGCTGCCCTGGGCATAGCCGTTATCGGAGGCGCCGATGGTCCGCCCGTCGGGGTGGTGGGCGTCGTCGAGGTCCACCCGCAACCCGATCAGCGAATACATGGTTCCGACCAGTGCTCCGGCCGGCGTCAGCGGATCGGTCTCGCTCCAGCCCTTGGGGTCGGGCGTTGGGGCGCTGCTGTCGCCTTCGACGAACTCGGGCTGAGCCTGGCCGGCCAGCGTCAGCTTGATATCGCGGAACTCGCAGCCACCCATGCCCCACGTGGCCAGGCCGACCTTGCCGTTGGGAATCGGAGCCGGGTCGTCAATGGTCGCCGAATAGAACGGCACGAACGTGTTTTCCGTCGTCTTGAAGGCGTCGATCTGAAGCAGGATCTGGGTGTGCCCGTTGCCCAGGCTGGTCAGCGTGACCCGCGGGCGGAAGATGCTCGGCCCGGACGTGTTCTGGAAGTCGTAGATGAAACCGATCCCGTTGGGATCCGGGGCGGTGTCGTTGTTGCCCTCGGCCGTCGGGTCGGTGTCCTGCAAGAGCACGGTGTGCACGTTGTTGACCACGCGGGTCAGGCTCACGCCCACCGGCGGGGCCCCCGTGCCGGCCTGGTTCTGCTGCTGGAACATCAGGCGGTAGAAGGTCTTCTCATCCTGGTAGCGGAAGAGAATGCCCACGCCGTCGTCGTCGGCGGCCTCGATCACCGACTCATAGGTGTAATCGGTCCAGGCCACGTTGCCGCGGACCAGCCGCGGACCCTGGTATTCAATGCCCGGATCGACGCCGAAGCGCGTATCGTACATGTTGGCGTTGTCGGCCTGGACAATGGCCCCGGTCCCGAACCGCTTGACCCAGATGCCGGCCTGGTTCGCGCGGGGCGGAATGGTGGAGACCAGCCCCAGTTGGGTGATCGTTCCGTTGACCACCTTCTGGACCGAAACGCCGGTGGGGAAGCCCAGGTTCGCGGCCTGGGCCCGCAGCCCGACGCGGAAGTAGTTGTCGCGGTTCACGTAGCCGAAGACGACGCCGAATCCGTCGTTGTCGTTGGTGGTCAGCGCCGCGGTGAGCGTGTAATCCGTCCCGCTGTTGAAACCCTGCTTGTACAGGATGTAGGGCTTGTACCGGCCGTCGGCGGCCACCGTGCTGTCGGCCTCCCGGCCGTCCGAGGCCTCGATCAGGTCGCCGGTCTCCAGGTGGATGCCGAAACCGGCGTCCCGGCCCACCGCGCCGTCCTGGAGGGCGCTG
The DNA here is from genome assembly GCA_039961895.1 of Phycisphaerae bacterium. Taxonomy (GTDB): domain Bacteria; phylum Planctomycetota; class Phycisphaerae; order UBA1845; family PWPN01; genus JAAXZI01. The sequence continues at coordinate 3,271 of JABRVU010000504.1, forward strand.
ATCCAGTCGTTGTAGTTGTTGATCGAATCCGTGGTGGTGGTGGCGGCGGTTTTGAAGATGTCGCCCAGCAGCGCGACCGGCTCGGCGTCCAGCGTCTCCACCACCGGCTTGTTCTCGCCGCCGTGGCTGAAGAAGCGGGTCTGGTCGGTGCCCCAGTTGAAGAACCCGATGCTGCCGGACTGGATCGGGTTGTCGTTGTCGGTAACCGAGATCACCACCTCGCTGCCGCCCAGGGGCGTGAAGCTCACGTCGATCTTGGTCTCGGTCTCGCTGAGGTTCTGCACCGTGACCACGACGTCGAACGGGACGTTGGGAGCGTAGACGTGGCTGTCGGGCGTGGGAACGGGAAGCTCCGGCCCGTTCACCGCCGGCTGGGCGCCGGTGCCGTCGGGATCGATCCAGTCCGGATCCTCGTTGTCCGGGTCGCGGTACAGGCTCTTCCACGTGGCCGTGTTGGCGGTCTTGTCCTGAATGAGCTTCTGGATGCTGATCCCGCGCGGCGGGCGGCTGCCGAAGGCCGCGTTGCTCGGGTTGCTGTTGGCCGCGTTGTTCTCGGACGCGAAGCACACGCGATAGAACTTGAGGCTGTTGGCGTCCTCGAAGTAACGGAAGATCACCCCGATCCCGTCGTTATCGTTGGTGAACACCCGCGTGCGGAAGCGGTAATCGGTCCAGCCGTTGGAGCCCGGGCCCGCGAAGCCGACCTGCGAACCGAGGAAATCGGTCTTGAACGCCGGATGGGCCTTGACCGTCGCGGTATCCGCGTTGTTGACGACGGTCGCGACCTCGTTGTTGTTGGTGTCGTCCAGCAGCGAGCCGCGGGTGAAATCCCATTTGAAGTTGCCGCGGGCGTTGACCATGGTCTCGAGCGTCCCGTTGGCGTGCTGTGGCCGGATGGTCACCCACGGCCCAGGCACCGGCAGCGTCCAGATCTCATGGAGAATGGTTTCCGAGGCCCCGTTCACGACGGTGAGGCTCTGGCAGCGGGTGCCCCATTGCGGCTGCCCGCCGGCGGGCGCCGGCTGATCCGCCGGCAGGGCCGCTTCGATCTGCTGGGCCCAGGAGTGGATGCCCACGCTGCCGGGTTGCAATTCGTTGTCCGTAATGTTGAAGAGCGGGCTGCCGTCCTTGATGACCTGGATCTGCGGCCCGTTGACCACGACCTGGAGGAGGATGGGCGTGCCGTTGAATTTCGGCGCGGCCGTGCCGCCCGGCGCGCTCCAGGCCGGCAACGCCGTATTGGTCTGGGCGTTATCCCACTGGTCGTCCCGGTCGCCGAAGTCGTCGGAGAAGTTGAAGACCCCTTCCACCGCCCAGGCCACACTCACGCTGCCCAACGTGCACACCAGCGCCCACGCGGCGAACTTGCCAAATGCGGTTCTCATCGGCCGATCTCCTTTCCCCAGAGATATGACTCGAGGAATTGTCAGAAAACTGTTTCGCTCCGCTCCGCGACGATGGCACGGCAGGCCCTCTCGTCCACGGATGATGCTGTTCCCTGCCCCTCCCGACGCCTCCTGCTCAACCGCCCCAACCGCCACTGCCTTTAGGGATATACTCCGGCGGGACGTGCGAGTAGGTCATGTCGCTTCGCTTCAGCACGCTGTAGGTCTGATATTTGGTGACCCACCGGGCGTGCATGTCGGCGAAGATGATGTTCCAGCCCTTGCTGCCGTGGTTGTCATCGGGGCTGTCCGGCCAGTTGTTGATGTCACTGAAGCTGGCGGTTCGAGGGTCGTCGCCGTCGAGCACCAGGATGATGTACGCCGCCCGCTTCTCGCAGATGGACGGCCGCTTGAGGCAGTCCGGGAAGCCGTCATTGTTGGTGTCCGAGTCCGTGGGGGCGTAGGCTTTGCCGTTGACCGGTCCCGGACCGGCGTAATTGTTGAGCTGGAAGCCGTTCCACCACTCATAGCTGTGGCCGTAGAACCCGTCCCCCGGGCCGTTCAGCCGCGAGTCCACGTTGTTGTTCAGGTCATTGGCATAACGGACCTTGTTCTTGGTCGCCGGACAAAGCACGTTGTCCCACGTGCGGATGTACCGTTTGCTGGGGGCCCCGACGGCCGTGTTGCCGGGCGTCCGGGTGGGGAAGCTCTTCATGTCCACCGCGAGGGCCACGCACGAGTCGCCGCCGATCGACGACTGCGCCCAGGCGCCGGTCGTGAAGTTGTAGGCCCCGTTGTAGAAGTAATAGTCCTTGAAGTCCTGGGAGTAGAACGTCATGGCATGGCCGATGGAGTGCAGATTGGCGGCGCACCCCGCCCGATAGGCCAGCTCGCGCGCCTGGCTCAGCGAGGGGATGAGGATGGCCACCAGCAGGGCGATGATCGCCACCACCACCAGCACTTCGATGAGGGTGAAGGCCCGACGAACCGAGATCGTGAACCGGGGGTTTTCACGTCTGGACATGCTCACGCTGGCCCCTTTCTTTGCGCCGAGGCGCGTTGAATCCGCCGGTCCGATCCAGATCCAGTCCCGCGAAAAAGCCTCCGCCGCGGCCCCTGAAACAACGGCGCCCTGTGCCGACGCAAGGTTCACGCCACCCCCGTGAACCACACTGGCGTAGATCCTCAAACCCGTGGAGAACGGCCTTCAGCCGGTCGGATTACAGGGTTTCAAAGGCTCGCCCCACACGGCCTCTCCCGCGGGGGGGAGCCGGCCGGCAGGAGCGGTCAACGCTTCGGCAACGCCGGGCTTGCCCGGCCTCTTGCCGGCTTCTCCGCAACAATCATCCTGATACCCTACAGGCCCAATGCTAATACTATGTTAACAGAACGTCAGCATCGGTCAAGACTCTAGTCTTATTTATCGCAAGGGCGCGCAAGCAGTTGTGAATTCCGGGCGTTGCCTGGCGCTCCAGCCCACCGTCAACCTACCTCGTGATGGCCGGTAACTGCAAAAATTGCGCGGCGGGCCCGTCCGTACGTGCGGCGCGGCAAGATGCGGCTCGGATGCCGGGCTGGGCTTGCCGGACGGCAGCTCGGACGACTGGTCAACCGGCCATCCGCCTGGGAGCGGGCACGGTTATTCATACCGAGCCTCGATGACGGCGTCCTGCCACCTGGTGCCGGCCCGACCGGCCGGCGCGAGCGTGACGCGGACGTCGTTGAGCCCGGCGCGCACGTCGGCGGGCTGAAGGGCCCCCTTCAACCACCCCTGCTGGTCGGGTTCCACGGTCAGAGGCCGTTGGTTGATGGTCACGCCCACCGTCTCCGGGGCCGGTGGCGGATCGAACCGCAGGCGCAGCCGCAACGACACGGGGGCCGTCCCCTGGCCCTGAAACCCGCGTCCGGCGTTCAGTCGGGCGGTGGCCTGGCCGCCCGGCGTCAGAGTTTTCGGGCTGCCCGGACAGAGCGTCTCGATTTTCTGATGGCCAGCGAAGGGAAGGTTGCCGCCGTTGGCTCCCACCGCGCCGCGCACCGAAGCGAAGTAATCGCGGTCCAGTCCGGCCAGCAGAGCGGGGTCGCCCAGCTCTTTCCAGAGCGGGTCGCGCGGATCGAAGAAGTTGAACATGTAGATCCCATCGGCGCCGGAAGCCCAGACACGATCTGCCCGCCCGCGAAAGGCAGGAAGGGACGAGCGCATCCTGGCCGCCGCTTCGTCCTTGACCCGCGACTCGTCCAGCGATGGGTAGACGGGCACGCCGTAGCGATGCCCCAGGGCCACGCTGTATTCCCATTCATTGAGCTGGAAGTAGCTGCCGACGACGAGCAGATCGAGCAGATCGTCGGTCAGCCACTGCTCGATGTCCAGCCCGATGGCCCGGGCATACGCGACCGAATCGGGCACGCGCATGGCGATCAGGATCGGCCGGCCACGCTGCCGGCCCCGCTCATCGGCCATCCGCCTGACCCGCCGGAGCAGCTCGGTCATCTGATCGCGCTCGTCATCGCCGACCGGCTTGCCGTCCAACGTGGCACGGAAAAAGACGGGGTGGCGGAAGAAATCGAGCTCCACGCCGTCCACGTCGTAGCGCTGGCAGACCTCCTCGAGGTATCGGAACGCCAGGTCGCGCACTTCCGGCCGGCCGTAATTCACGCCCGACCAGGCCCCGTAGCGGGAACGCTTCTCGGGCGAGCCGAGCAGGTACTCGGGATGCTCGGTCTTGAGCTTGTTGAACCTGAAGCGCACCGGGCCGTACCCGCTCGGGCCGTGATCGTGGACGTCGTTCATGCGCAGCGACCAGAACACCTCGATCCGCCGTTTCCTGCAGAACTCGACCATGACCTCGAGCGGATCGAGGCCGGCGGCGACCAGCTCGTCCATCCGGTTGGTCTCGTAGGGCGGTTCCTTGCAGGTAAAGACCTGGCCGAGCCGGGTCAGGTGGTTGAAGGTGCCGAAGGGGCCGGCCGTGCAGTAGAAGATCGTATCGACGTGCGTGCCGACCAGCGCGCTGGTGCGGGCGTCGAGCAGTTCCTGCGCGTTCGGGCCGGTCATGGACCGGATCGGCTCGTTGCCATCGTTGTTGAAGATGATCCGCCGCCGACGTTCTTTGAAGGGCTTGCGCCAGGCCTTCAGGGCGGACGCATCCTGGGCGCTTGAGGAACCGGCGGATCCCGCCGGGCCCGCGGGCTGGCCGTATGCGGCACCACCGCGATCGAGAGCCAATAACCCGAAGACCGCCGCCGGCCCGATCACCGACACGAACCTGGAGATTCTCATCATGGTCGCTCCTCGCGGGATCCTGTTTTCAAAAGTCCATCCCCATGCCGGTATGGGACCGGCTTCCAGCCGATCGAAGGCCGGGGTCTTGGGAGAGTGCTTCTAAGGCCACGTCGAACGCAGCTCGTACACCCTCAGCGAGAGCCATCGGGCGGGTCCGCCAGCCGCGAGAGTCTGCAACGCGCGATCGTCCGGCCGCGGGAGGAAGCAGGAGGTCAGCGAGACCCGGCCGTCGTTGCCGAACACCTCCAGGCTGGTCCGGTCCACCAGGACGTGCAGCCGGATCCTGCCGTCGAGGGGCTCCAGGGGCGCGTCGGCGCCAAGGCACGAGAGTTTCCTGGACCGGCTCGAATACCTGATCGGCTCGCCCCGGATGCGCAGGCCCACCTCGTCGGCTCCGAGCAGTTCGATTTCGGCCTGGATTTCGAACAGGTCGCCCTGGACGCCGGCCAGGAGGTTCCGGGCCGCGTCGGCCGGCTCATTCTCCCATTTGTGCTCGCGGACGCGGAGGGCGGCGATCTCCCTCACCGGGCGGCGGATCATCCGGATGCCCTCAGGAAAGGTGCGGAGCTGCAACTCGCAGGGGAAACTCATCTGCTGGTTGAACGGCATGCCGGGGTACTTGCCGTCTCTCATCCAGGCGATCTGGATGCGCCGGCCGTCGGACGGCGGGATGTCGCTGTAGGTCTGGACGGCATAGAAGTTCATGCCGTAATCGACGCGCAGCGGACCACCCTCGGGCGTGAACTTCCGACCGTCGAACGTGCCGACCAGATACCGGCCATTGGCGGCCGTCCAGACCCACTTCGTCCGTTTCGCGTCGCCATCCACCGGCAGCTCGAAGAAATCCGGGCATTCGCCGCACTCGGGGACATCGATGTCGTGCAGGCGCGTCCAGTTCTTCAGGTCCGGCGAGGACAGGAACGCGAAGCGGTGCTCGTCCAGGAAGAGGGTCATGATCCAGCGGCGGCTGGGCGCGTGCCAGACCACCTTGGGATCGCGGTTCTCCTTGACGATGTGCTTGAGCACCGGGTTGCGGTCATACTTGGTCCAGGTTCGGCCGCGGTCGTTGCTGTAGGCCAGGCACTGGGTGAAGGGCCGCCCCGCGGATTCCGCGGACGTTCCGCCGGCGGCGGTGTACAGGGCGATCAGCGTTTTCTCGTCGCCTTTCTGAAAGCCCGCGGTGTTGTCCCAGTCGACCACCGCCGAGCCGGAGAACATCGTGCCCAGGTTGTCGGGTTCAAGGGCGTGGGGCAATTGCGTCCAGTGCAGCAGATCCGGGCTGACGGCGTGTCCCCAGGTCATGTTGCCCCAGTTGATCCCCTTGGGGTTGTGCTGGAAGAAGAGATGATATTCGCCCCGGTAGTAGACCAGGCCGTTGGGATCGTTGAGCCAGTTCTCGCGGGCGGTGAAGTGGAATTGCGGGCGATAGGTCTCGCGATAGAGTGTCCCGGCCTCGCGGTGGGTGACGGGCTGATCGGGCCCGGCGGAGAGAACGGCGCACATCGGGACGCAGGTGTACAACAGAATGGACGTCATGGGTCTTCGCTCCAGGACAGGCTGATCCGGGCTCGCCGACTGCGACGCGCGTTCGAGTCGGCGGCGGGTCATCCTACCCCAAGGCGGCCAGCATTGCCCGTTGACGGAAGGCATGAAAACGGACCGGGCAGATTCCACGTCACCACACGGGTCTCATTCGCCGCGCCATCCGCTTGCGTCCAGCCCGCGGAAAACCGCTTCCACGTTCTCGCCCTCGTGGAAGGCCAACAGCCCGCGGGCCCGGCTGGTCTGGCCTGGCGGGCAATCCGGCAACTGCGGGTCGGAGTGCAGACAGGGCACCAGCGGATTGATCCACAGCCGCCGGCACGGTTCCCAGGCGGTGATGATCCACCGCCGCCCGTCCCCGGACCGGGCGGCCACATAAGGCCTGGCATCCTGCCGGTCCCGATCGGACAAGCCGCTGAAGTCGGCCAGGCCCTTGAGCATGACGCACATCTGCATGTGCAGACCGGTCAGCGTCCGCGTCGTGCCGTTGTGCAGCCACGTCTCCATCCAGACCGCGCCGCCCTGGTGGGGCGTCACGCGCGTCCCGAAGACCACGCCGTTGGGCAGCTTCCGCTCGAAGTCCAGGGTGCCGTCCGGGTGGCGGTTCCATTCCAGCTTCTCGAGCTCGACGCCCTGCTCGGACCAGACCGTGGGGACGTGGGTGTGGGCCAGGTAGAGGAGCTTTCCATCGCACCAGATGGCTTCGGGCACGTCGGCGACCGCGTAGCCGCCCTGGTCCCACGGGGCGAAGATGCTGACCTTGGTCTCGCGCTGCGGATCGACCGCCCCTTCGAGGAAGCCGATCCGCGGATGCCGCCCGCCGGGATAGGGCAGCACCAGCGGCGTCCCATCGGACCGCCGGGCCGGCGGGCCTGCGCCCTTGATGCGGAACCGGCGCAGGGCCCTTTCGATCTCGGTCCGCGACATCCCGGTGGCCGCCCGGATTTCACCGAGGTCGAAGCCGTGATACCAGACCATGTTCTGGAGCCAATAGCGCAGCTCCGCGTCGTTGGCCGGTCGACGGGCGTTGGGAACATCCGGCGGCGCGGCCGTCGGTACTGCGGCACAGCCGGCCATCAAGACCATGCCCATCAGCACGCAGACGCTCGACCGGCGACGATCGTGTGGACGGATGCCCAAAACGACTCCCCTATCAACTTCTCGATCTCCTCGCGCGAGAGGGTGAACTGGTCCATGTCCTGCCTGACCGCCCCCAGGTTGACCAGGCCGTTGTGGGTCTTGAGCACGCCGACCGCGCCGACAAGGTTGACCTGGACCCTGCCGTTGGCCGACTCCGCCCGGCCACTGAGGAACAGGACCGGACCGCGGCGATTGAGCGTGGGAGCTGGTCGCTTTCCGGCAGGGTCGCCCCACCCCGCGATCCGGACCGAGGCGGCTGCTGCGGCTGGCGGCATTATAATCCGAGTCCGCCCGACCCAAACGATGAACGGCCGACATTTTTGTTGACACATATCGGCAAATTCTGTAGACTGAAGCTTGCCGTTCTGAAGTTCCCGGCTGAACACGTCATCCCATCGGGAGGATCAGAAATGAGGAGCAGGCGAGTCCTCGGGGCCATCGGTTTGTGCCTCTGCGCAGCGGTTCTGGACACGCGATCGTGGGCCGTCTGCCCCAGCGGGCAGCCGAACCAGATCTTCTGCGACGACTACGACTGCTACTGCGCCGGCGGGTACTGCCAGCAGAACCCCCCGGCCAAGTGCCCGGAGGACGCTGCCAAGACCAACGGCCCCATGTTGCAGGTCTGGGTTCTCACCTCCAAGAACCTGGCCAACGGCAATGCCTGCGGTTCCACCTGGAACCTCGAAGATAGCTTGCAGGTGTTTTCCGAGCCGTTTGGCAACGGCATGCCCTGTCAACAGGGCGCGCAGCTCGGCCACACCACCGTCACCATCCGCGACGACATTCAGAACACCTTCGGCAGTGCTTATCTGGCCGTCGCCGGCACGGATGCGAACCCCCTGGTCATGAGCATGAATCTCCAGAACCAGAGCGGAGACACCCGCGTGCGGGCCGCGAACGTCTTCTACGAGTTGTCCTTCGGTTCCGACTACGCGCCGACGGATTACGTGGACAGGCAGGCGGATTGCGCGGCCTGCGGCGTGAACGTCACCCAGGACTGGGGCCGGGTCCTCTGCGCCCAGAACCGGCCCATCCCCGGCTGCCCGGATCCGGCCACGGCTCCGTTGCACGCCAGCATCGCCGTGGGCTTCGTCGCCTACCTGGATCCCGACCCCTGCGACTGCGGGCAGGCCAGCCACGGTTCCAGCGTCAGCCACCTGGCGGTCTTCGACGGGCAGCATTGGATCGTGCTCGACGAGGGGATGTATCCGGGCACGGGGAGCTTCACGCTCTACGGTAACCTGGCCTCCCTGGCGCTCACCCTCAAGACGGACACCATGCAGGTGGAATACACCTCCTACAACGAAGCGGCCCCGCCGTTGACGGTGCGCGAGTACAGCGTGGCGACGATTCCGCGGCGCTACCTGGGGCCGTTCGACACGCTGCACGGCGGCTTCGGCATCGGATGCGCGATCAACTCGTCGGGGTGGGATACCTGCGCCGCGGCCCGGCGGTGCCTGCGCGGTTCACCCGGCGCGGGCCGGCCCAGCAACGACGATTTCGTGCTCTACGGCGGCGAGGGCTACGTGGCCCCGCCGCAGACCGGCGCCTGTTGCCTGCCCGACGGGCAATGCACCATCACCAGCGAGGCCAACTGCGAAGGGGCCCTGCAGGGCACCTATCAGGGCGACTACCTGTCCTGTGGCGTGGTGCCGTGCCACCCCAGGTGCGATCGCGTCCCCTACGCCGACTCGGACGGCGACAACGACGTGGACGGCGTGGACTTCGGCGCGTTCCAGAGCTGCTTCGACCCGACCGGACTGCGGCCCGGCTGCGCGTGTTTCGACCGCGGGCACGGCTTCCCGGACGGCAGGATCAACCTGGCCGACCTGGAGGCTTTCGTGGCCTGTGCCACCGGGCCCAACATTCCCTTCGCGGCGGCGAACCATCCGGACTGCCCGCCCCATCCGGGCGTGCCGGCCGAGACCTGGATGCACGAGGACTTCGAGTCCTACGAGGACGCGGCGGCGTACCTGCTCCAGTGGCCGGCCGAGATCGGCGCCGGCATGGACTTCACGCTCACCGGCGGGATCGACGGCCCCAAGTGCACCAGCGGGGCCAAGACCGACAACCGGCGGCACACCCACGACCTGGTCCAGCACATCCAGGCCGCGCCCGGAGGGGCGGGCAAGACCGCCGTCAACGGCACGGACGAGGCCCCGCTGATCTTCGAGGCCGCCTATCTGCTCAATTCCAACATCGAAACCGCCCGCCGGCAGGATTTCTTCCTGGACCTGGCCTCCGGCGGGGCCAGCACGCCGCGGGGCGTCGGCGGAGTCGGCCCGCTCCGCAGCGTGCTGGGCTTCGGCGCGTTCACCGCCTTCAACGATTCGCACGTCGGTTACCGCGAGGGGCTCATGTACTTCAACGGCACGCACTGGATCCACCTCTCCGGGCTCAGGCACGGGCCGGGGTGGAACTTCCTGAGCGTCAAGATCAGGACCTCCACGGTGGAGATCACCTATTACGACCAGGCCCTGACCAACGGGATGCAGACGCAGTTGCTGCCGCGGAACTACCTGGGCGGCTTCCATACGATGGGCATCAACTCGGACGATTGCCTGGTGCGCGTCCAGGCCGCCGACGGCTTCAAGCTCTCCGGCGGCGTGTTCCTGCCGCCGCCGTGAGCGGGGCCGGAGGTCCACCCCGGGCGGCGAACGATCCGGCGCGGCGGGGCGGGCGCTCTCACGCGAACCGGACGCCGATTTCGCCGCCCACTTTGCGGATGGCCTTGGCGGCCTTCTCGTACGCGGCGGCGTCGGGCAGGTGCTCGATCATCAGCGGCGGCCGGTGGGGCAGGGCCGCCACCCGCCGCAGGTACGTCCGGTAGTCGATCGAACCCTCGCCGGCCCCCACCTCGCGGAAGTGGATGCTCATCTCCACGTCCCAGGTCAGGTCCTTGGCGTGGCAGCTCACCACGTGGGGCCCCAGCTTGTCGAAGCATTCTTCGATCAGCTCGGCGTTGCGATAGAAGCGCGTCGGCGAGTTGACCAGATTGCACACGTCCACGTGCACCGCGAAGGCCGGGCGGTCCACCGCCTTGAGCATGCGGGCGCAGGCCTCGGGCGAATCGGGCAGCGACCAGGCCATCATCTCGTAGCAGAACTTCGCCCGCCGGGGCCTGACGGCGTCGATGATCTTGCGGGCGTTCTCGACGGCCGCGTCGAAGAACTTCTCGCTCAGGTTGTCCGGGTGCGGGCCGAACCATTCCCGGGTGCTGAACGAACCGGCGATGTCCACGCAGCAGAGGGCCCCGATGGCCTCGGCCAGGGCCAGCCCCTCGGTGACGGTTTTGAGGTTCGCGGCCCGCTTGTCCGCGTCGGCGTCCAGCAGGTTCACCCAGCGGCCGACTTCGGCGATGACCACGTCGTGTTTTCTGAAGGCCGCGGCGATGGCCGAGATGCGTGGGGCGTCCTCCAGCTTGACGCCGGGGCAGTAGGCCGCCGCGTAGCCCAGCTTGCGATGGGCCAGGGCCAGCTCCTCGGGGTCCTCCGGCGGGTTGAACACCGGCCCGCCGAGCCGCACCGGCCCGGAGGGGCTTCGTCCGCCGGGTTCCTGTCCGATGCACGCCGCCGCGCCCGCCGCCGTCACGGCCGTCCGCAGCAGCCCGCGCCTGGTGAGGTCATTCCGCATGGGCTTCTCCTCGAAGCAGGGAGGTGATGAACACCGGGTCGAACGTCCGGCCGCGCGCCGGGCAGAGCGGATGGCGCCGGCCGGCCCGTCAGGCTTTCCTGCTCTTACGTTCCTCGACGGGCTCGGGAGCTGAGGCTTCGACCGCGTGACCGTCGCCTTCGGCGGGCCGGGACTGTTCGGCGGTCACCTGGGCGATGACCTTTTCAATGGTCGCGGGGTCGACCTGCTGGCCGGTGAGCTTCTGGAGGGCGGCGGCGATGGAGGCGCCCATGCCGGCCAGCATGTGCCCGGCCGCCTGGCGGACACCGTCGGGCATCGAGGCCCGCAGCCCGTTGAACATCTGCCCGTAGCCGGCGGCCTGCATGAACCGGCCGGCCATGTTCGACAGCGTGGTCGGGTCGCCGAATATCTGCATGTTGGCCTTGGACAGCATGTTCCCGATGGCCTGGGCGAAGGCCTTCTGGACCTCGGCGCTGGCCTGGATCTCGAGCTTGGAGACCTCGAACTTCAGGGCCGCCTCGCTGAAGGTCTGCTTGTTCTCGAGCTCCTGGCGTTCGACGTTGACGCGGGCCTGCTCGACGCCGACCCGCTCGCGGTCCACGGTGACGTCGACCATCTTGACGGCCTGTTCGCCCTCGGCCCGGAGCTTGGCGGCCTCGGCGTCGGCCTCGGCCAGGACCAGCTTGGCCTGCTTGACCTTCTCGGCGGCCTGGACCTCGCCCTCGGCCTTCTTGACCTGGGTGTAGGCGGCCACGTCGGCGGCGGTCTTCTCGCGGTACTGGGACACGTCCACCTGCTGTTTCTGCTCGATCATCTTCTTCTGGGCCTCGCGGTCGGCCTCGGCGGTGACGGCCACGGTCTGGACGCGCTGGGCCTCTTTCTCGCGCTCGGCCTCGGCGGCCTTGGCCTTGGCCTCGGCGGCGGCCCGGGCGGCTTCTTTCTCCGCGATGGCGATCTCGGCCAGACGCTTGGCCACCTCGACGGCCTGCTGGCGGGCGGCCTCGGCCTCCTGGATCTTCTGGTCGCGCTGCACCATCTGCATCTTCACCGCCCGTTCGCGCTCCACGTCGGCCACCTGGATGGACTGGTTCTTGAGGATGTCGGCCTTCTTGACCGCCTCGTCCTTGGCCACCGCGGCCAGTTCCACCTCGCGGCGCTGCTGGATCTCGTACTCCTGCTGCTCGCGGAGCTTGGCCGCCTTGATGTTGGCGATCTCGGTGGCCTGCGAGGCCTCGGCCTCGGCCTGGTCCTTCTCCAGGCTGAGCACCTCCTTGCGGACGCTGACGTCCTTCTCCTTGATCTGCCTCTCGGCGTCGCGGTTGATGCGGTTGCGCTCGACGTTCTGCGACTGGGTGATCTCGGTGATCTTGCGCAGACCCTGGGCGTCGAAGACGTTCTGCTCGTTGAGGCTCTCCGGCGGGGTCTGGTCGAGCTGGCTGATGGTCACGGTCTCGAGCTTCAGACCGTTCTGCACCAGGTCGCCGCTGAGGTTCTCGAGCACGGCGGAGGCGAACTCGTCGCGCTTGATGTGCAGCTCGAGCAGGTCCTTGGTCGCCGCCACGCTGCGCAGGGCGCTGACCAGCTTCTCATAGACCAGGTCGGAGACGGCCTGGGCGTTGACGCTCTTTTCGCCCAGCGAGCGGGCCGCCTGAAGGATCGCGTCCTTGTTCGCGTCCACCCGGATGTAGAACTCGCTGGCGATGTCCACGCGCAGATTGTCGCGGGTGATGAGGGCGTCGGGGCCCACGCGCTTCACGTCCAGGCGCATGGTCTCCAGGCTGACTTCGACCAGCTCGTGCACCACGGGCACGACCAGGGCCCCGCCGTCGAGGATGACCGTGGCCGAGCCCATGCCCGTGCGCACGAAGGCCTGGTTGGCCGCCGGGCGGCGGTACAGCTTGGCGATGATCAGCAACAGCGTGCTGAGCGCCAGGACCACCGCGCCCACGACCACCAGGACGATGCGCATGGATTCCAGCTGGGGCACGACGAACGGGCCCACGATCATGGCCAGCCCCAGCAGAACCATCAGCCCGAGAATCTGCATGTGCTTCTCCTTTCGACCTGGTTCCGCCGAGGCCCTCGGCGCCGGCGGTCTGCCTTTCCGACTGCCCTCGATCGGCTGCGCGGGAAACCCGGCTTCCCTCGACCAGGACTCGCGTTTGGCGGTCGGAGAGCTCATCGTCGTGACCTCATGAAGCGCCGTTCCAAGGCCCGTATCCCCGTTAGGGACGACGGCCGAAGCGCGCTTCGCGGTTGCGCGACCGTGGCCGCGCGGGCCCCAGCCGGCGGTCCGCCGGTCAGGCCCGCCCCACGATGTACACGTCGCGGTCGGGCAGGTACTTGATCAGCACGACCTCGGCGCCTTTCTCGATGGTGCCGCCGCCGGGGCGCACCTTGCAGCCCACCACGTGCAGGGTGCCGAACTTGTCATGCAGGCTGGCCTGTCCGAAGCGCTCGTTGACCGGCAGCGTGGTCCTGGCGGTCAGGCCCACGAGTTGCTGCCGGGGGATCGCGCTGGTCGAGAGCGTGGGCAGGTACCGGGCCATGAGCATGGCGGTCAGCCGCAGGACCACGAAACCCGCGGCCAGCGAGAACAACAGGCTCAGCGGGAAGAAGACCCGTTCCGAGGCGATCCGGCGCGAGAGAACCTCGTTGCTCATCCACCCGGCAATGCCCATCGTGTAGCCCAGGAGCATGAGCGAAATGGACAGGGGCACTTTGCCGAGCCCGAGCAACTGGGCGACGGCGTATCCCAGCCCGACGGAGTGGGCCCCGGCCGTCGCCGCGCCGCCGTCGCCGTGAGCGTGAGCGTGGGCCTCCGCGTGGGCGTCCGTGGCCGCGTCGGCCTCCGCGTGCACATCCGCGTCCGCCGGAGCGTCCACGCCCGTGTCTACCTGTGCGTCCATGCCCGCGTCGGCGTCCGCATCCACGTCGATGTGGCCGTCCGCGCCGGCGTCGCCGTCCACGTGCGAGCCGTGGCTGAGGCCCAGAAGCTGAAGGAAAGTGAAGAACAGGCCGATGCAGAAGATAATCACGAAGACGGCGTTGTACCACACCAGCAGTTGAGCGGCCTGGGCCAGCATATGGGCGGAAACCATCGGTATCCCCTTTCTGCCAGCATGAGCGACCGGCACCTGACACCGCTCCGCCCCGCCTCGAAGCCGCGCCGGTGTCGGCCATTGTCGCCTCGCCGGCGGGTTTCCGCAACGGAAGTCCGCGGTCAGCCAGGTGCCGTACCCCGGCTGTCGCTCGACTCTCACCTTACCGGCGTGGGCGGCGGCGCCCAGTAGAAAGCGGGCGGATGTTTATAACCCCCCCGGGTTCTCCAAACGGCGCGCAAGACGTATCCCCCTCACGGGTTTGAGGTGCAGCCGGCAGAAACGGAGAGCGGAATCACTCAGGTGAGCGCTGTTTTCTTCTCCGTTCGCCGTTCTCACTTCCCCGGCGGCGCGGGATGCAACGTCGGGAATCAGTATTTCCCCTTGTAGCGCTCCACCGGGTACTTCGCGGCGTTGCGGGTCATCTTGTCGCGGAGGGCGCCGGCCAGGTCGATCTCCGCCACGTTGGCGAATGAGAGCAGAAAGGCCAGCACGTCGGCCACCTCATCGCGGACGGCCAGGAAGGTCTTTTCATCCCGCAGCAGGTCGCGGGATTCGTCGTTGCGGACCCAGCGGAAGAGTTCCATCAGCTCGGCGGCCTCGGTGGCCAGGGCCATGGACAGGTTCTTGGGATCGTGGAACTGTTCCCAGTCGCGCTCGTGGATGAACCGGGCGACCAGCTCGCGCAGCGCTGCCACGGTGGTATCGGCGTCTGAATCCATGATGAACCCGTCCGGCCCTTGGTGATGATAATGGGGTCGGCGTCCTCACCGGCGGAGGCCCGCGGCGATGCCCTCGCCCCGGCCGCGTCAGTCCGTCACGATGACGTACGATTGCCCCGGCTGCAAGACCCGGTAAAGCAGGGCGGCGTCCTCGGGCGCCAGCCGGATGCAGCCCATGGACACGTCCTGTCCGATGGAGACCGGGTCGATGGTCCCGTGGATGCCGTAGCCGGTCCGCCCCGCGCACTCGCCCTCCAGTCCGGTCAGGCCGATCCAGTGTTCGCCGATGGGGTTGTTGGGA
This sequence comes from Phycisphaerae bacterium, assembly GCA_039961895.1. GTDB lineage: Bacteria > Planctomycetota > Phycisphaerae > UBA1845 > PWPN01 > JAAXZI01. The sequence continues at coordinate 18,375 of JABRVU010000504.1, forward strand.
TCCGACGGATGCCAGCGCTGCCCGGTCTGCGGATCGACCCAGCCGGGATCTTCCTGGCGGTTGGCCACGCGCCAGGTTCCCGAGGGCGTGCTGCCGCCGACGCCCAGGGCCACGCGGAAGCTGCGCAGATAATGATTCCGCAGGTAGAGGTCCAGCACGTGCTCGGGCTTGCTGACGGTGACGTGGAACGGACCGTGGACGAGTTTGAGCCGCTGCCCCTCGCGCAGCAGGTTCTTGTCGCGGATGTGGTTGACAAAGGCGATGAATTCCTCGGTGACGGTGAACCGCCCGGCGATGGCCCGAAGGGTCTCGCCCGGACGCACGATGACGAACTCGGTCAAGGGATCGTCCTTGAACGGTCGGGGCGAGAAGATCGTCTGGCCGGCCAGGTCGGCCATTTTCTCGCGGACCAGCCGGGCGCGCTCGCCGC
>JABRVU010000505.1:0-1724 GCA_039961895.1 Phycisphaerae bacterium
AGCCGATACTTCACCCGCCCCCCCACGATCGTGCAGACCGCCCGCCCCGTCACCTCCCAGCCGTCGAAGGGACAGTTCCGGCTCTTGGACCGGAACTCCCGAACGTCGATGGTCCAGCGCAGGGCCGGGTCGATCACCGTGATGTCCGCGTCGGCGCCCGGGGCCAGCGTGCCCTTGTCCAGCGATAACACCCGCGCCGGGCGGAGCGTCATCCGTTCGATCATCGCGGGCCAGTCCAGCACCCCCGGCTCGATCAGGGCCTTGACGTACAACGGCAGGGCCGACTCCAGGCCGATGATGCCGAAGGGCGCGTCCAGGAACTCCAGCTCCTTCTCCTGCACGCCGTGCGGGGCGTGGTCGGTCACCAGGCAGTCGATGGTTCCATCGGCCAGGCCGGCCAGGCAGGCCTCCACGTCCGCCCGCGTCCGCAGCGGCGGGTTCATCTTGAAGTTCGTGTCGTAGGTCGCGCAGGCCTCCTCGGTCAGCAGCAGATGATGCGGACAGACCTCGGTGGTCACACGGAGACCGTCGGCCTTGCCCTGCCGGACCAGCTCCACCGACCGGGCCGTGGAGATGTGGCTGACGTGATAGCGGGCTCCCGTGGCCCGGACCAGGGTCAGGTCGCGCTGGATCATGAGCTCCTCGGCGATGGCGTTCATGCCCGGCAGGCCCAGCCGGACCGCCGTCACCCCCCCGTTCATCACCCCGCCGGCCGAGATGTCCGGGTCTTCGCAATGTTGAAGCAGCGGCCGATCGAACATCCGCAGGTATTGCAGTGCCCGGAGCATGACCGCCGACTTGGCCACGCCGCAGCCGTCGTCGGTGAAGCCGACCGCCCCGGCCCGGATCATCTGGCCCATCTCGGCCAGCTCCACGCCCTCGCGGTTCTTGGTGATGGCCCCCACCGGATAGACGTTGCACAGGTCGGCCCGTTGGGCCTGATGGTACACGTACTCGATGGCGGACTCGTCATCCAGCGCCGGTCGGGTGTTGGGCATGACCGCCACGCTGGTAAAGCCGCCGGCCACCGCCGCCGCGCTCCCGCTGGCGATGGTCTCTTCGTCCTCGTCGCCCGGCTCGCGGAAATGTACGTGGATATCGATCAGCCCGGGGCAGACGATCTTGCCGCGGGCGTCGATGACTTCGGCGTCGCCGGGCGGCAGGCCCGCGTCGATGCACGCGATCTTGCCGTCTTTCACCCGCACGTCGGCGACCCGGTCCAGCCCGCCGGCCGGATCGATCACCCGTCCGCCCGCGATCAACAGGTTCCCGTCGTTCATGGTCGGTGATCCTCGCGCTGCCCGCGCTCATGTGCCCGCCGCGTGGTCCGGCGCCGGCGGATTGTAACCGATCCCCGACCGGATGCGCCAAGCCGCGACGGCGCGGCCAGGGGCAAGCGGAAGACCCAGGGGCGGAGGACGGGAATCAGGGTTGGCAGGCCGGGTCGGCGGGGATTCTTTCGCCGCTCAGACAGGCGCGCAGGACGTTCATGTCGGCCGCGTCCACGTCGCCGTCGTTGTCCAGCCTGGCGTCGAGGCAGTTCGGATCGGTCACCGGCTGCCCCGGCCCGGTCAGGCAGGCCTGGAGGTGGGCGAAGTCGTTGAGGTCCACGTCGCCGTCGCCGTCGAAATCGCACGTCGGCGGGCAGGGCTGGTCGATGCCGTCGAGATAGACCACGAACGGCCCGGCGGAATCGACCGCCGAAAAGGCCAGGTGTTCAAGAA
>JABRVU010000506.1:0-6851 GCA_039961895.1 Phycisphaerae bacterium
CCCAAGCCCAACGCCCCCATCGAAATCCGCGGGGAGTTCGGGGCCATCAACACCCGGATCGACGGGATGCAGGTCTGCGGCTTATGGCCCCAGGTGGCGGGCGTGGCCGACAAGATGTCGTTCGTCCGCTCGATGACCCACGGCGAGGCCGCCCACGAACGCGGCTCGCACAACATGCTGACCGGCTATCGGCCCAGCCCGGCCATCACCTACCCGAGCATGGGCTCGGTCGTCGCCCACGAGTACGGCCCGCGCAACGACCTGCCGGCTTACATCGCGGTGCCCAACGCCGACGGCGGCTCGGGTTTTGCCGGTACCGGTTATCTCAGCTCGGCCTGCGGCGCCTTCAGCGTCGGCGGCGAACCGCACCAGGGCAATTTCGTGGTCCGCGATCTCAACCTGCCCGAAGGCGTGGACGAGACGCGGATGGATCGGCGAAAGGGCCTGCTCGCGGCGGTCGATGAGCACTTCAGGAAGCTCGAGTCCTCCGACCAGCTCGCGGCCATGGATTCGTTCTATCAGCGGGCCTATTCGCTCATCAGCTCGAAGAACGCCCGCGAGGCCTTCAACATCAGCGCCGAGCCGGGCCCGGTGCGCGACGCCTACGGGCGCCACCCCTTCGGGCAGCGCGTGCTGCTGGCCCGCCGGCTGGTCGAGGCCGGGGCCCGCTTCGTCACCGTGTTCTTCGGCGGTTGGGACATGCACGTGGACGTGCACGGCGGCATGCGCGGGCTGGTGCCCCAGGTGGACCAGGGCCTGGCCGCCCTGATCCGCGACCTGGCTCAGCGCGGGCTATTGGACAAGACCCTGGTCCTGCTGACCACCGAGTTCGGGCGGACCTCGCGCATCAACAAGGACCGCGGGCGGGACCACTGGCCCAAGGTCTTCAACATCGCCTTCGCCGGCGGGGGCCTCAAGCCCGGGCGGGTCATCGGCTCCTCCAACGCCTACGCCACCGAACCCAGGGACAACCCGGTCGGCCCGGCCGACATGGCCGCCACCCTCTTCCGGCAGCTCGGCATCGACTACACGCGCAAGCTCATGTCCCCCGGCGACCGCCCCATCGACATCGTCCGCGACGGCAAGCCCATCGAGGGGCTGGTTTAGAGTGCGGTTCCGCCTTCCGCTCACTCGAACCGTGAACGGCGCGGTCACCGCGCCCCGAAGAGAAGCCGGGCGAATTTCTCGCGGGCGTGCAGCAGCCGGCCGACGAGGAACCAGTCGGGGTCCCGGCGGTCCAGGCGGGTGAGCACGTCGTCGAGCAGCCGGGCGGTGGCGCGCGTGTTCCAGAATTCGCGCAGCGACTGCCAGCGCGGGTCGGCGGCGGAGGTCTCGGCCAAGCCGGACCAGTCCATCGGCGCGCCGACGGCTTCGAGCATGGCCGCTCCCGGCCGCCCGCGGAATTCCTCCAGGGCGAAGGTCCGCACCGCGCCATCCATCACCGGCAGCGATTCGATCAGCATCCGCCCGCCGGCGGGCTGGCCCAGCTCGATCAGTCCCAGCATGGCCCCGGCCCTTCGCCAGGGCTCGCCGCCCGCGGCCCCCCGCGTCAACCGATCCAACAGGCGCGGGTCGCGCTGCGACAGCCGTGCGGCGTAGAGGATCAGCCTGGCCCGTGTTTCGTCGTCGGGGGGCTCCTCGGCGCGGCGCAACAGGACGGGAAGCGCGCGTCGGTCTGCGATCCGCATGGCCGCATAGCCGGCTTTTTCGAGCAAGGCCCGATCCGTTTCACCGGCCAGAACGGCCATCACCGCGTCCAGGGCCCGCCTGTCCCGTCGGTCGGCGGCGTCGGCCAGTCCCCACGCGCGCCGCTGGGGGTTGGCTGAGCCGACCGCCAGGATCGCCCGACCGCTCGCCGCCAGCTCGAGCACCGCCCAGGCGCACGGCCACACGCCCACGCCGGCCAGCGCCACGCGCGCCCACCACCACCGGCCACGCGCCCGGATCGCGTTCGAAGCCCCGACCGACGGCGCCGCATCTGCCTCGCTATTGCCAAGCATGTTGAGGCTGACTATATCTCGCCGGGTCGAGACGGGAAAGGCATCGACATCACGGACGGAGGCCAACGTCTGCTCCCCGAGAACCCCACACCGCCGTCCTCCCGGCTGGAGGACGCACACCGCCCGGCCGAACCGCGCACCTTGGGCGTGCCGGCCGGCCTGCTGATCTGGGTGCTTGCGCTGCTGATCCTGCTGCCGGGGATTCAAGCCGGCCTCGTCGATCGGGACGAAGGCTGGTATGCCCAGGTCTGCCGCGAGATGATCGAGACCGGCGACTGGCTCGTCCCGCGCTACCTGGGCCGGGTGTGGCTGGCCAAGCCGCCGCTGACGTATTGGCTGGTGGCCGGCAGCTTCTCGTGGCTGGGCATCGGCGAGTGGCAGGCCCGCCTGGTTCCGGTGCTGGCGTCGAGCCTCAACGTCGTGCTGGTGGCGTCCTTAGGCGCGGCGCTGTTCGGGCGGCGGGCGGGCCTGCTGGCCGGCGTGCTCTTCGTCACCGCCGGCCTGCCGGCCATCGTGGGGCGGATGCTGCTGACGGATCCGGTGATGCTGCTGTGCACGCTGGCGGCGGTCCGGCTGCACTGGAGCATGGCCCAGGCGGCGGGTGCCGGCCGCGTCCCGCACCTCCTGGCCGCCGGCTACTGGCTGTTCATCGGCCTGGGCGTACTGGCCAAAGGCCCGGCCACGCTGGTGTTCGCCGGGGCGTTCGGACTGGCCCTGTTGACCACGCCCGGCCGGCGCGCATGGCTGTGGGATCGACGCTACTGGGCCTGGCTGCCGGTGGCCGTGCTCGTGGCCGTTCCCTGGTATGCGTACATTTATCGTCAGGCCGGTGGAACTTTCATCCGGCAGTTTCTGGGCTATGAGATCGTCGAGCGCCTCGCGGGCACGCCTCACGGCCACGGCGGACCGCCCGGCTATTACCTGCTGCTGAGCCTGGCCGGCCTGCTGCCCTGGACGCCGCTGGTTCCGGGGGCCCTGGTCATCGCCTTTCATCGCCGCCGTGAGAACCATCCGTGGCGGCCGCTTCTGGTCTGGATGGCCGTTCCCTGGCTGATCCTCGAACTCATCCACAGCAAGCTTCCCCACTACATCCTGCCCGCTTACGTCCCGCTGTTGATCCTTCTGGCCGGTTCGCTCGATGAGTCGCTTCGAATCCGGCGCGTCTGGGCCGACCTGGCGGATGACGAACGGAGAGCGCTCAACCTGTGGGTGGGGGTCGCGCGGATCATCGGCGCGGCGTTCGCCTTGACGGGGCTTGTTCTCTCGGTCACCGCGGGTCCGCCCGCCGCCGGCGCGGCGCTGGCGGCAACCGGACTGGTTCTGCTGGCCGGTTTCGCTTTCGCCGCCCGGCTCATGCGCCGACGTTCACTGGTATCGGCGGGAGTGGCGGCCGTCGTCACGATGGTGCTGTTCCACGCAACGCTCGGGCTGGGGTTGTTGCCGGCGTGGGAACCGACGCGGCTGAGCCGCAACCTGGCCCGCGCGATCGACGCGGCCGCCGGAGACGCCCGGCCCGTCTATGTCTGCGGCTATGAGGAGCCGAGCACGTTTTTCTATCTCCGCACGCCGACCACCACCCTCGAACCCGGTTCGCTCGCGGAACTCGCCACGACCGCGCCCGACGGGGCCCTGCTGGCCGTCACCCAGCGGGTGCTCGACCGCCTGTCGCCGGAGATCGCCGAGACGCTCAAACCGCGGATGCTTCCCGAAACGGTGCGCGGCTTCAATTACGTGAAGATGTCTTCGGAGACGATCCGGCTGGTCCGCTTCCGGCGCCAGGTCGTCACTTCGGATTGATCGAGCCGCGCCAGGGGCGCTGAAACTCGACGTGCCCGTCGAACATGGCCAGATTGATCCCCCGGGAGTGGAACGGCTGGTCGGGGATCAGATTCTCCGTCCGGGCGAAGGGAAACTGGTAGGTTCCAATGGCCCAGTCGCCGGGCTTGCGCTTGGGCTGACTGACGAGGTTTTCAAGGGCCCTGGCGTCGGCGTAACGGAAGGCATCGGCGATGGCCCACTCACGGGCCGGCTGATGAACGACGGAGATCTTCTTCGGCCGGATGTCGTCGGCCGGACTGCTGAACGCGGCCCTGAACGGCGGGCCGCCCGACTGCCAGAAGGTGTCCGGCCAGCCGAAATAACGCGGCGGGTTGGTCGCGTACCGGTATGCCGCGGTGGACTCGCCCCAGTTGTTCAGCGTGTACGAAAACGGCCGGTAGGCTTCGCTTCGCCCGTAGGTGTTCTTCAACTGGTTCTTCGAGATCGCGAACGCCGTCGGGCACTTGGCGACTTCATCCGTGGCCTTGCCGCCCGTGCTCTTGTCGGTGAAGAACTTCCGGGTCAGGAACAGCAGGTGCCACTGCTCCCAGTCCAGGGCGTTGTCCTTCTGGTAGGTCTCCAGCTCCAGGGCCGGATGGATGGGGCCGGGAAGCGTCTCGCGGGCCTCGCCGACGTACATCATCGTGGAGTGGCCGAACTGCTTGAGCTGGGCGGCGCAGACCGTCCGTCGCGAGAGCTCCCGGGCGTTGGCCAGCGACGGCAGCAGAATGGCCACCAGCAGAGCGATGATCGCCACGACGACCAGTACTTCGATCAACGTAAAGGCCCCCGGTCGGCGCGAAACACGGGTGGCCCCTTCCCGGAAGCGCGGTAGAGTCGAGGGGGTCATGGATGCTCCTGGGTCTCCGAGAACCGCCGACGAAGGCGATGACAGGCTCTGACGGATATTATATAAAACCTCCCGCGGGGTGCAATTCCCGATCAGAGATGCGAGCGCGGCGGGGATGCGTGATCGTATCGGCGTCCCCCGGATTCGGTCACGGACCCTGCCGGATGCGAGCGGCACCGGCGGCCGGTCGTGGGTTCGTGATGGCCTGGCCGGTGGTGTTCGGCCACCACTGGTCGGCCTGGCCGTGCCGTTCGACGTAATCCTGCCAGAGATCAAACCAGTAGGCCAGGAACTGGAACGGCCGCCAGCACTCGTAATAGGCCCGCAGATCGGCCGGGGTCCAGGCCCGCTCCGGGTGGCGTTGCCTGAACAGGCGCAGCATCTCCGAATCGACGGCCAGACGGTCGTATCGCCCCAGCAGCATGCACAGGTTGGCGGCCCCATAGTCACCGATGCCTCGGATGTGTTTGAGCCGTTGATACAGCTCGTCGCTGGGGCCGTCGAATGATTCGAGTTCGCCGAGGTCCAGCCGGCCGTCGGCCACGTCGCGGGCCAGCCGCCGGATGAACGCCGAGCGATACCCGACCCGGGCCCGCTTCTTGAGCGCGGTCTCGCGGACGCCGGCGAGCTGCTGGGGGGTGGGAAAGGCCCGCGCGGGCCCGTCCTGATTGCCGCCCGATTGCTCGGCCGGCGTGCCCCATGCCACCAGCCCGCGAACCATGGCCGTGGTCTGCCGCCAGGTCGTGTTGCAGGTGCAGATGACCTTGACGATGTCCTCGAAGAGGGACGCGCTTCGCAGCAGCCGGCCGAAGCCGATGGACGCGGCCCGGGCATGACCGGGCGAGGCCCGGCATCGGCGGTGAAACGCCGACAGATCCTCATCGACCCGCAGGATGCGCCTCACCGCCCGACCGACGGCGGCGCGCCGCGGCGCGGGCAGTTCGTCGCCTGATTCGATCACGATCACGCGGCCGGGCCCCTCGCGAATGGCGACACCGACCGCCGCCGAGGCATCGAGCCCGACCACGGTGTGCAGCGTCCGCGTCGGAGGGTGCCAGCGGTTGGGGGCCAGCGCGAAAAAGCCGTGCGAGCAGACCGCGCTGCGGAAGCGGAAGTCCGACGGCGTGCGGATGCATATCTTCACGGCGGTCGTATTGTATCCTACGGCATCACGTTGGCGTCATGCGGCGTGCATGGCCTTGGGCCCCGCGCGGTCCTCCTTCATTCGTGGCCGTAGATGCCCAGGCCACCGGAGGGATCGGCCAGGTTCCCGGCCTGCCCGGCGGGAGGGCGACCCGAATAGGCCGGGCCGCGCGGCGACCGGGCCGCGGCGTGGCCGTCCATGAACAGCACCTGGGCCCGGCCGCGATGGCGGAAATGCGCGAAACCGCCGGTCGCCCCCGCCGCCGATGGATCCTCCACGTACTCGAGGTAGTGCCCTTCGTTGAAGCCGGGGTTGTGGTCGAAGTGGATGCCGTCGGCGAAGGTGAACACCGTCGAGAGCCGGTTGCGGAAGTCGGCCCGTCGGCGGGTGGGCCAGGCCGGGTTGGCCGGACCCAGCAGCAGGTTGTAGCCGTAGCTGGCCGAGCGGGCCGCGAACTTCGGGAAATACAGGCCGTCGTCATAGGGAAACGACGGGCATTGCAGGCCGTCATCGGTCGAGCCCATCTGGCGGGTCAGCGCACCCTGGCGCTTATCGAGCGGGCGGAAGCGCTGCGACGGCGCGGGACCGTTGGGCTCGAAGCCGAACCACCAGCGGCGTCCCCTGGGCGCCCTGACGTCCACGTAGTATCGCCAGAAGTAATCGCGGTTTTCGTCCAGGTAGGCGCCCGTGGCCAGGGCAAGCTGCCGGAGGTTGCCCAGGCAGGCGGCCCGGCGGCTTTGCTCGCGGGCTCCGGCCAGGGCCGGCAGGAGCACAGCGGCCAGCAGCGCCATGATCGCCGCGACGATCAGGGTCTCGATCAGGCTGAAGGCGCGTCTCATGGCCTCACCGTCATGCCGGCCTGAAGCAGGCCGAAATCGGCCTGGTCCACGTCGCCGTCGCAGTCCAGGTCGGCGTCCGCGCAGTCCGGCCCGGATGGCGCGATGCGCGGACCGGCGGCGCAGGAAGTGAAGCGTTCGAGGTCGTTCCCGTCCACGTCGCCGTCGCGGTCGAAGTCGCCGCCCGCCCGGGGAGTCAGGGC
>JABRVU010000507.1:0-19181 GCA_039961895.1 Phycisphaerae bacterium
CGCCCAGATCGCCAAGGACCGCCCCGGACGAAAACCGTTCGACATCAACCCCGCCGACATGATCGTCGTTCGCGGCGAAATCCGCCCCAGCAACGTGTTCAAAGGCGATCCCGGCCGGCCCAAGCGTTGGCGCGTCGTGGACCCCGCCGGAGGAGCAGGCGCGCGGACCCTGGCCTATATCGAGGTCCCGCCGGAGTTGGGCATCAACCCGGCCGATTACTTCGGCAAGCACGTGGGCATCAGGGCCAGTGCCCGAGAGGTCGCCAAGGACACGATCCCGCCGATCCCGCTGTACACGGTCTCGGAGATCCTGGTCCTGGATGCTTCGACGCGCCCGGCGCGGGTGAGCGGCTCGACCGCCGTCGCCGGCCCGGGCGGACTGAGCGTTCCTCCGCCCAGCCGGCAGCCGACCACGAACCCGAGTACCCGTTGACGTAGCTTTGGATCAGACCGCCGCGCGGAAGGGAGACACCGGTGAGACGATTCTCTGTGTGGCAGCGGATGATGGTGGCTTTCTCGATGCTGACCTGCGGGACGCTGCTCCAGACCTCCTGTTCCGAAACGGCCGCCGACGTAACCACCGGTGTGATCTCGTCGGTCACGACACAATTGATCCGCAACGTGGTTTACGACTTCTTCGAGGTCAGTAGCGTATCGCTGGGTCAGTGATCCCGGCCCTGCCAAATTGGCACTCCCGTCGTGGTCCGAGGGCGTAAAAACCCATCGACCACGGCGAATTCACCGCTCTTCCGCTGGCACGCCAGTTGCTTTTTTAACCCCGCGTGCGTTCTGAAACCCTGAAAACCGACCGGCTGGAAGCCGGTCCCAGGCGGGTTTTGGGAGGCACTCGAACACTCGAACGGTCAGGAACGGGAAGCAGGTGACACCTGCCGCTGCCTCCCTGCGCCGAACATGAAGAAAGGCGGGTTGCATCCGCGCTGCCTGGCTGGAACCTCGAAACAGGAAACTGGTAACTGGAAGCGATCCCATGCGTCCCGATTCATTCACCGTCAAGGCCGGCGAAGCGTTGCAGCGTGCCCAGGAGCGTGCCTCGGAGTCCGGCCACTCTCAGGTCGAGCCGCTTCACCTGCTGGTGGGGCTGTTGAGCGAAGAGGGTGAAGGCGGCGTGGTCGCGCCCATTCTGGAAAAGGCCGGCGCGCGGACCGACCGGCTCCGGCAGATCGCCGAAGCGGAACTCGCCCGCCGTCCCCGCGTGACCGGCGGGCAGCTCTCCGCCGACCCGGCGTTCCAGAAAGTGCTGGATTCGGCCCGCAAAGAAGCCGACCGCCTGAAAGACAAATATATCTCCACCGAACACCTGCTGCTGGCCCTGGCCGACGTGCCCTCCGCCGCCAAGGAGGTGCTCGCCCTGGCCGGCGCGAACCGCGACGCGATCCTGGCGGCCATGAAAGACGTCCGCGGCAACCAGCGCGTCGACACGCAGAACCCGGAGGAGACCTACCAGGCGCTGGAGCGTTACGGCCGGGACCTGGTCGAGCTGGCCCGCAAAGGCAAGATCGACCCGGTCATCGGGCGCGACGAGGAGATCCGCCGGATCATGCAGGTGCTCACCCGGCGGACCAAGAACAACCCGGTGCTCATCGGCGAGCCGGGCGTGGGCAAGACCGCCATCGTCGAGGGGCTGGCCCTGCGCATCGTCAACGGCGACGTGCCCGCCCTGCTGCGCGACAAGCGCGTGGTGGCCCTGGACCTGGGGGCCCTGATCGCCGGGGCCAAGTACCGGGGCGAGTTCGAGGACCGGCTCAAGGCGGTGATGAAGGAGGTGATCGAGAGCGAGGGCGAGATCATCCTGTTCATCGACGAGATGCACACCATCGTGGGGGCGGGCCGGGCCGAGGGCTCGATGGACGCCGGCAACCTGCTCAAGCCGGCCCTGGCCCGCGGGCAGCTCCGCTGCATCGGGGCCACCACCCTCGACGAATACCGCCAGCACATCGAGAAGGACGCGGCCCTGGAGCGCCGCTTCCAGCCGGTCTACGTCAGCGAGCCCGGCGTGGAGGACACCATCGCGATCCTTCGCGGCCTGAAGGAGAAGTATGACACGCATCACGGGGTGCGCATCCAGGACGCGGCCCTGGTGGCGGCGGCGACGCTCTCGCACCGCTACATCTCCGACCGCTTCCTGCCGGACAAGGCCATCGACCTGGTGGACGAGGCCGCCTCGCGGCTGCGCATCGAGAACGACTCGCTGCCCAGCGAGCTGGACGAAATCCGCCGGCGGATCATGCAGCTCGAGATCGAGCGCGAGGCCCTGCGGCGCGAGAAGGACGAACCCTCCAAGCGCCACCTCGAACAGGTGGAGAAGCAGCTAGCCGACTTGCAGGAGCAGAACCGGGCCCTGACCGCCCGCTGGGAGCGCGAAGTCGGGATGCTCAAGGCCACCAAGGAGCTCAAGGAGCGCATCGCGGCCCTGGAAACCGAGCTTCAGGACGCCCAGCGCACCGGCGACCTGGAGCGCGCCGCCCGCATCCGCTACGGCGATCTCATCCAGTTGCTCAACCAGCTCAAGGACAAGGAGAAGGCCCTCAGCGACCTGCACCAGGACGGGCAGGCCCTGGTCCAGGAGGAGGTCACGCCCGAGGAGATCGCCCAGGTGGTCAGCAAGTGGACCGGCGTGCCGGTCGCGCGGATGCTGGAGGGCGAGCGGGAAAAGCTCCTGCACATGGAGGAGCGGCTGTCGCGGCGCGTGGTCGGGCAGGAGGAGGCGGTCCGGGCGGTCAGCGACGCGGTCCGCCGCAGCCGGGCCGGCCTGGGCGACCCCAACCGGCCCATCGGCTCGTTCCTGTTCCTGGGGCCCACCGGCGTGGGCAAGACCGAGCTGTGCAAGGCCCTGGCCGACTTCCTGTTTGACAGCGAGCAGGCCTTCGTGCGCATCGACATGAGCGAGTTCATGGAGCAGCACGCGGTGGCGCGGCTGATCGGGGCCCCGCCCGGGTACGTGGGCTTCGAGCAGGGCGGCGTGCTGACCGAGGCCGTTCACCGCCGGCCCTACAGCGTCGTCCTCTTCGACGAGATCGAGAAGGCCCACCGCGAGGTGTTCAACGTCCTGCTCCAGGTGCTCGACGACGGGCGGCTGACCGACGGGCACGGGCGCACCGTCGATTTCCGCAACACGCTCATCGTCATGACCAGCAACATCGGCGGGGGGCTGATCCAGCAGCTGACCGAGCGGGGGGCCATCGACGTGGAGATCGAGGCCGCCGTCCGCGAGGAGCTCAAGCGGCACTTCCGGCCGGAGTTCCTCAACCGCATCGACGAGACCATCATCTTCCACCGGCTCGGCCCGGAGGACCTGGCCCGGATCGTGGACATTCAGGTCGATTATCTGCGCCGCCGGCTCTCCGACCGGGGCATCGACCTGCGGCTGACCGACCGGGCCAAGCGGACGCTGGCCCGCGACGGGTATGACCCGGTGTATGGCGCCCGCCCGCTCAAGCGCCTCATTCAACGCGAGATCGAGAACGCCCTGGCCCGCCGACTGCTGTCCGGCGACTTCATTGACGGCGACGTCATCGAGGTCGATTCCAGCGGGGATGGTTTCACGTTCACCAAGGTCGGGTCGAAGGCCGGCGCCGATCGGGCCGTGTCCTCATCGGCGGGTCGATGAGCGGGACGGCAGGCCCCCGCACGTCGCCTCCCCCGCGCTGAGCAGGGGCCCAAGATAACCCTGACCATCGACCGGCTGGAAGCCGGTCCCCCACGGGTTCGGGGACGCACTCCGATGGAGTCACGGACCCGTCGGCGCGGAGACGTCCAGAATCACCCGCGGGTGCAGAAACACCAGCCGGCAGCGGCGAATCGGCGTTCGATAGATGTCCCGGACCGCGCGGGCGTAGGCCTCGAGCTGCGGGCGATATTCCTCGCCGCGTTGCGGGCAGTCCGCGGCGGCCAGTCGGTCGGTCTTGTAGTCGATGATCTCCAGGCCCTCGTCGCAGGGCACGATCAGGTCCACCGTTCCGCGGACGAGGATCACGTCGCGCGGGTCGAGGCCAACGACGCGGGGGTCGTACCGTTGCGGCTCGATGCGGGCCTCGAAGCCGACCTCGCGGCGGACGGCGGCGGCGTGGGCGCGGATGTGCCGACCCAGGTCGGTGGTGAACAACCAGGCGGCGCCGTCCAGCAGCACGGCGTCGGCCTCGGCCGGGGTCAGCCGGCCCCGGTCGAGCAGCTCGAGGAGCTGGGCCTTCAGGTCATCGGCCGTGCACGGCCGGGTCAGGTCGATGAATTGCAGGAATCGGTGCGTGGCCGTTCCCCTGGCGGTCGGGTCGTCCCGCGGGCCTTCCGCCATGAACGCCGGCCGCGGCGGCTTGACGCGCCGGCCGAGCCACGGGCGGCGCTCGTCCGGGTCGAGGCTCGAATCCCACCGGCGCTCGAATTCCCCCACAGACATCCGCGCGGGCACGCCGGCCAGGGCCCGCGCCGGATAGGGCGCGGCCAGGTCGTTCACCAGCCGGCGGGCCTCATCGAGCCCCTCGACCGGTTCGGTCTGAGGCAGTCCGTCCAGGTCGGCCAGCCGGGCCAGGACCTCGGCGCGCTGCGGATCATCGGCCGAGGGCACGCGCCAGGCGTCGGTCTCTCGGCGGGAGAAGGCGGTGATCTCGAAGAGGGCTCCGCCGGCGGAGGGCTGGCCCGGCCAGCGGACGCGATCCGCCGGCGCCGCGGCGACGGCGGACAACACCCAATCAAGCGGGTTGGTCGAGCATTCGAGTCGCAACCGGGGCAGGGCGACGTTCCGCCCGCCGCCCGAACCGCCCGACGGGTGGACCTCCGAGGCGACCGCCTGCTGGAGCAGGCGGTAAAACTCCACGCGCTGGGGGCTGATCCGCCCGGTCAGCACCAGGTGCTCGCGGGCCCGGGTCAGCGCGACGTAGAGCACGCGCAGCTCCTCGGAGAGCCCCTCGCGCAGGGCGGTCTCGACGGCGAGCTGATGGGCCAGCGTGGGATAGAAGATGCGCCGCTCGGGGTCCGAGGCCCGCAAGGCGATGCCGTTCTCACGGTCCAACAGCAGGTTGCCGCCCAGGTCTTCGAGGTTGAAGCGCTTCTGGCAGTCCGCCAGGATCACCACCGGAAACTCGAGCCCCTTGCTGGCGTGGATGGTCATGATGCGGATGCAGTCGTCGTCGCCGCCGGCGACGGGGCGGCGCGGCTCGCGCTGATTGGCGCAAAGGTCGTCGAGAAAGTGCAGGAACCGCCGAAGCCCCTGGCGCGAGAACCGACCGAACTGGCGGGCCAGCTCATGGAGCCGCACCAGCGTGTCGCGCCGGCGGTCTGCGTCGGGCAGACCGCTCACGTATCCGAGGTAGTCGAACTCTTCGTAGAGCTCCCAGAGCACGTCGGCCACCGGCGTCCGGGCGACGCGCGTGCGATAGCGGTCGAGAATATCCAGCACGCGACGGACGCGCCCGCGGAGCTTCGCGTCCGGCCCGGTCTCGGCGTAGCGGCGGACGGCCTCATGGAACGGCGCGTCGCGGTCGGCCAGGCGGACGTCCAGCAGGTCGGTTTCGCTGAACGGGTCGCCCAGCAGCGGCGAGCGCAGGACGGCGGCCAGCGGGACATCCTGCTGAAGATTGTCCATCAGCCGCAGGGCGCTGACGCAGTCGCGAAACTCGGTGGTGTCGACGTCGCCGGACTGGCGCTCGATGCGGACGGGCAGATGCATCCTGCGAAGCACGTCGGCGATGGGTTCGGCCTTGAAGGGCAGCGAACGGAGCAGAATGACGACGTCGCGGTATTCGATGGGGCGATACGTGGGCGGACCGCCGGGCGCGGCCGGCTTGTCCAGGACCTGCCGCCGGGGCGGGGGTGCAGCACCGGATGCGGGCTTGCCCAGCCCCATCCAGCTCAGGATGCGCCGTCCGATCAGGAAGGCCTCGCGTTCGATGCCGGCCAGATCCTCTTCCGGTGAGGGCGGCTGGCCATCCCCGGTTTCATCGCCGACCAGGCCCTCGGCAAGCGGGGCGGCCGTGGGGGCCATCGCGGTCGCGAGTCCGCGCGGGCTGAAGCCCTCAGCTCCCTGCTCCACGCCCGCGGCGTTTCGTTGCCGGCCCTCGTCCGCCGTTCTGTTCGCGGGTGCCGGGGTGACGGCGCGGGGCGCCACGCGGGTCCGCTCGGTCACCGGCTCGAGCAGAAACAGCTCGACGGCCGGCACGTTGAAGGTGGCGCCGCCGGGCGCATCCGGATAGGCGGCCCCGGCCCGCAGGCGGGCGCCGTCGTCGTAGGGGCTGCCGCCGAAATCGCGGCTCATGAGCGACTCGAAGACCAGGTTGATCGCGTCGATGACCGGCGACCGGCTGCGGAAATTGCTCTGAAGGTGGATGAGCCGCCCGGCCGCGGCGTCGCGGGCGAAGCGCTCAGCCCGCTCCGAAAACAGCCGCGGCTCGGCCAGCCGGAAGCGATAGATCGACTGCTTGATGTCCCCCACGGTGAACAGGTTGCCCGCGGGGGGGTCGGCGGTCTCGCGGCTGACCAGCCGCAGGATGCGCTCCTGCAACGGGTCGATGTCCTGAAACTCGTCCACCAGCACGTAGCGGAACTGGCGCTGAAGGCGGCGGGCCACGTCGGAGGGGCGGTCGGGGTCGGCCGGATCCGCCAGCAGTCGAAAGGCCCGGCGCTGAAGGTCGTTGAAATCCACGACGGCCCGCGCGTCCTTGGCGTCGGCGTAGCGGACGTCGAACCCGCGCACCAGGTGGACCAGCGTCCGCACGGCGGGGGCCGTCCGGGCCAGGCCGTCGCGGTATTCGTCGGCGGTGAACCGGCAGAGGCGCTCTTGCAGGCGCGTGGCGAACAGCCGCTTGGCCTCGTCGCGCCATTCCTTGGCGGCGTCGAAGGCGGCCTTGGTCTCGTCGTCCAGGCCGCGCGGCCGGGACGGAGCACGCTCGAACGTGAAGTCGCGGATCTCTTCCGCGATCGCGGCCCAGCTTTTCGGCCGGTTCGGGTCCAGACGGGACAGCCAGCCCTCCAGCCGGCTCACGTGCTCGTCGAGGCCTTCGGCGTGCATGGCCGCCACCGGCCAGGCCGCGCGTATCACCCCGGCCAGGTGGCGGCCGTAGTCGATCTGGGCCCGCAACTCCTCGCCGATCCGCCGGCATTGGCACTGATCGAGCGTCGCAAGCAAGCCGTCGGGGCTCGCCGCACCGTCCACCGCCAGCCGCCGCAGCGAACGCTCCAGCCAATCCTCGGGGTCGGGCAGCGTGCTGATGAAGTCGTGCACCTGCAAGACGATCCGGCGGATCGGCGCGTCGTTCCCGCCGCCGTAGTCGTCCACCAGTCCCTGAAACGCCAGGGCCTCCGGCCCGCTGGCGGCATAGAGCGACAGAAACAGCTCGTCGAGCACTTCCTCGCGCAGCAGGTCGGCCTCCTCCTGGCTGAGCACGGCGGCCTGCGGATCGACGCCGGCCTGGGGAAAGTAGCGCTCGATCAGCGTCTTGCAGAAGGCGTGAATGGTCGAGATGCTGGCGGTCTCCAGCCGGTAGAGCTGATGCTGGAGGTCTTCGCCGCCGTCGGCCTCCAGGCGCTTGCGGAGCGTCGCCCGGATGCGCGAACGCATCTCCTCCGCGGCGGCGTCGGTGAAGGTTACGACCAGCAGCTCGTCGATGTTGCAGCGTCGATCCGGCTCCACGTCGCAGACCAGGGCGACGCAGCGCTCGGCCAGGACGGTGGTCTTGCCCGAGCCGGCGGCGGCCGAAACCAGCAGGCTGCCCGCCGTCCAGCCGACGGCCTCGCGCTGGGCGGGCGTGAGGTGGCTCAGAGGGACGGAAGAGGCGGGGGTCATGCCTCACCCCCCGCAGACGACGTGGGATTTGGGATGGTGGTTGGCGGATCGTTGAGTCGTTCGAAGACGTCGGCCTTCCGCAGGGCTTCCAGGGTTCGCGGCGGCTGGGTCTCGATTTCATACCGGCAGACCGGGCGGTACTCGCAGAAGGAGCAGGGGGTCTTCCGGTTCAGGCGATAGGGAGCCACGGCGACCTCGCCGTCGATGATCCGATCGGCCAGTTCGGCCATCCGCGCCAGCACGTGCCGCATCAGGGCGGCGAAGTCCTCGCCGCGGGCCAGGTCGCAGTGGGGATGAGGCCGGCCGTCCCTGTTCAGCCGGGCGGAGAGGAACTGCGATTGCCCGCCGGGGACGACGGTGCGGTCCAGGGTGGCCAGGGCGGAGGCGTCCGCGATGCCCCGCCAAAGATAGGTGGTGGTTTTCTCCTCGCTGGGGTGGGCGACGGTCCGGAACGGCTCGAGCAGGGGCAGATAGAAGGCGGCCACCGGGCGGATGGGCCGGCCGGCCAGCGACGCGCCCGTCTGCTGAAGGGCCAGCAGATAGCCCACCAGTTGCAGAGCCAGCCCGTGGTAGACCTTGGCCAGGTCCAGCCGGCGGTCGGTGGTGTGCTTGTAGTCGATGACCAGGCCCAGCAGTTCGCCGCCGAGTTCGGCCAGGTCCACGCGGTCGATCCGCCCCCGGAGCACCACCTCGCGTCCCTTGGGCGTGACCAGTCGAAGCTGCGCGCCCGGATCATCGGAGTACCCGAACGGATATTCGACCCTGCACGGCCGGTAGGCCCCCACGCGGGCCCCGTTGCGCTGCCAGCGCAGCACCCGCCGCAGGTGCTCGCGCCCGCGCGACAGCAGGAAGGCGTTGCGGGCCTGGGTGGTCATCACGTCGTCGGAGATCAGCGGCACGACGGCGTCGGCGGCCCTGGCCACGCGGTCGGAGATGTCGTCGTCCTCGAGGTCGGCCAGGCGTCCGCCGGCGTCGGCCAGCTCGCCGATGACTTTCTCGAGAATGGCGTGGCAGAGGTTGCCCAGATCGACGTCGCGCATGTCGGCCTCGATGCGCGGTTCGAGCTTCAGGAAGTATTCGACGAAGTGGGCGAAGGGGCAGGCGGCGAAGCGCTCCAGGCGGCTGACGCTGGCGGCGAAGGGCCGGCCGATCAGCGGCCCGATCCGCCCGCGGACCGGCTCGGCGACGTTGCGGTATTTCAGCCCCGCCAGCGAACGAACAAGCGTCGGCCGCCACTCGGCGCGCTCGCGGGCGGCCAGGTAGAGGGCGTTCCACCGCCCCCGGCGGGCGGGGTCGGGGTCTTGGCCGGGCTCCGGGCGGTAGCGGAACTCGCTGGCCAGCCAGGCGCCCAGCTCGCCGGGGCGGGTGAGGCCTTCCGGCCGGCGCTCGGCGCGGCCGTCCGGCGGGGTCTCGACGGCGAGTCCGGGCAGCGCCGCCAGCACGTCGCGCAGATAGGGCGAAGCCTGGACGGGCTGGCCGTCGGACTCGGACCGCGGATAGGTGATGACCACGCGCTCACTGGCCCGGGTCAGGGCGATGTAGGCCAGCATGCGCTCATCGAGCAGTTGCCGATCGCGCGGCGGGCCGATCTCGGCTCCCGCCCGCTCCAGCGCCCGCCGCTCGTCGTCGCCCAAGAGCGGGTCTTCGCCGCGACGCATGGGAAAATGGCGGTCATCGAAGCCCAGCAGGATCACCGCCCGCACGGGCGGATGCCGGCTGCGCTCGATCGCGCCGACCAGCACCTGGTCGAGCGTGGCGGGGGCCAGGCCCAGGCTGAACTCGGCCAGGCCGGCCTCGAGCGTCTCCTGGAACTCTCTGACTTTCATGGCCTCGGAGCCCAGCGCGCGGACGAACTCGTCGAGCAGCTCGACGAAATCGGACCAGACCTGGCGGTGGGCGTCGGCCTCATCGGGCCGGCCGGCGCGTTCGGCGTCATCGGCCCAGGCGAAAAGCCGTTCGGGGACGTGCAGACGTTCGAGACAGCCGTACAACGCCCGGGCCCACGCGCGACCGGCGGCCTCGCGCGGCCCCACCGCCGCCTGGAGCCACTCGCCCATCGCGTCGAGCCACTGGCGGCGAACCTGGTTGACGCGCTCCAGGGCCGCGGCCTGATCCGGGCGAAGGCGATCAGCCTCGCCGCGGCGGCGGAAGAGGCGCGTGTAATGCCAGGGCTCGTCCCAGGCGGACCGCCCGGTGATCCCGTGGGCCAGCAGATAGTTCTCCAGCAGGTCGGCGTCGTCCCGTGCGATCGGCAGCAGGCCGGTCTTGAGCACCAGCCGGACCGACTCGAGCCGGCAGTCGTCGGCCGCGACGGCCAGCAACCCCCGAACCAGCTCGACCAGCGGGTGCTGCGTGGTCGGCTGGCGCCGGTCGAGGAAGCAAGGGATGTCGTGGGCCTTCAATTCAGCCGACAGCAGATCGTGATAGGGGCCCAGGTCGCGGACGATGACGGCCACGTCGCGGTAACGCATCGGCGGGACGGCCCGGCGGCGGAGACGCTCGATCTCGGCGATGGCGGCGCGCACTTCGCCGCGCCGGTCGGGAAGCTCCAGCACCCGGACCGCCCCGCCGGCCGCCGCGCCCGCCGGCGCCGCGTCCACCGTCCGGCCCGGCCGGGCGTGGATGCGACCGAAGAGGTTCGCCTCGAGCACGGCCAGATCCGGATGCGCGAAACGCGACGGCTTCGGGTTCGCCAGGCGAACGGGCTCGTCGAGCCGCAGGCCGGCCGCGGACAGGAGCCGGCGGAGTTTCACGATCGTCCGTTCGGTCCGTGAGAAAAGCGAATACGACCAGGCCGGGATCGAATCGGCATGGACCGCCGGCGTGTCGGGATCGACCAGCAGGGCGATCTCGACGTTTGCCGCCACGCCGGCCAGCCTGACCAGCAGCTCATACTCCTGGGCGGTAAAACCGGCGAAGCCGTCCACCCAGACCTCGGCTCCGCGGAGCGTCGGGCAGGCGACGATGCGTTCGGCGGCCAGCGAAAGGTACTGGGCCGGATCGGTGCGGTCGTCGAGCAGGGCATCGAGGTAGGCGCGGTACAGCCGGGCCAGGTCGGCGAGCTTGGCGGCCTGGAGCGGGTCGTCGTCGCCGGCCTGATCGGCCACGTCGGCCAGGGTCTCGGGTCCGACCTGCTCGCGCATCAGCTCCTCGAGGGCGACGGCCACCTGCTTGACCAGGCCGGGCTTGTCGGCCACGCGGGCCAGCAGCCTCAGGCTCGAACGCTCCTGGCGGATCAGACGGCGGATCAGCATGAGCCGCCCCAGCCCGCCGATAGTCTGGTCCACCCCTTTCGCCCCGGCCTCGGCAAAGATGCGCAAGGCCAGACGATGGAAGCTCACCACTTCGCAGCGCGTGAAGCCGGGCAGGTCGGGCGTCTCGATCAGGGCCCGCTCCATCTGAAAGCTGGCCTGCTCGGGGACCAGCAGCAGACGGTTGCCGTCGGCGGGGCTTTCGCGCAGGCGGGCGCGGAGCTGCTCGAGGCAGCGATGGGTCTTGCCGCTGCCGGCTCGTCCGACGATGAAGCGAATGGACATGGCGGCCCCGCCAGCCTGAACACCGGGAGGAATGCGTCCATCGATCGCTGGTGAAGCGATTATATGGCGTGGAACGAACCGACGACAAGGCGACGTGGTGACGGCGGGTCTCCTTGTCGCCAGGTCGTCTTTCCCCTCCGTCCCGATTGCCGCGCGCCCGCGCCGGCCCTACATTAAAGCCGTCCCATGAGCACCGACCGCGCGCCGTCGCCGCCACTCTCCGAATCCGATCAGCGTCGCCTGGCCGACTGGGACCGGCGGTACGTCTGGCACCCGTTCACGCAACACGCCCTGTGGAACCGGGTCGATCCGCTCATCATCATCGCGGGCGAGGGGGCCTACGTGATCGGCGCCGACGGGCGGCGATACCTGGACGGGCACTCGAGCCTGTGGTGCAACCTGCACGGTCATCGGCGGGCGGAGATCGACCGGGCCGTGGCCGACCAGCTTGGCCGGATCGCTCATTCGACGCAACTCGGGCTGGCCTCTCCGCCGGCCATCGAGCTGGCCCGCAGGCTCATCCAGATCGCGCCGCCGGGGCTGGCCAAGGTCTTCTATTCCGATGACGGCTCGACCAGCCTGGAGGCGGCCTGCAAGATCGCGTTCGCCTACTGGCGGCACCGGGGCGTCGCCGGCCGCGACTGCTTCATCGCCCTGGGCGGGGCCTATCACGGCGACACGCTGGGCGCGGTGAGCGTCGGCGGGATCGACGCCTTTCACCGGGTCTATCGTCCGCTGCTGTTCGAGACTCATTTCGCGCCGCCGCCGCATTGCTACCGCTGTCCGCTGGGGCTGAGCCGCGAGACCTGCGGCATGGCTTGCGCGGATGAACTGGGCAAGCTCCTGGAGCAACACGCCGGGCGGGTGGCCGCGGTAGTGATCGAGCCGCTGGTGCAGTGCGCGGGCGGGATCATCACCTCCCCACCCGGATACCTCCGGCGGGTCCGCGAGTTGTGCGACCGGCACGAGGTGCTGCTGATCGCCGACGAAGTCGCCACCGGCTTCGGGCGAACCGGGCGGATGTTCGCCTGCGAGCACGAGGCCGTCACCCCCGACCTGATGTGCCTGTCCAAGGGGCTGACGGCCGGATACCTCCCGCTGGGGGCGACGCTGGCCAGGCAGGACATCTACGACGCCTTCCTGGGCCCGATCGAGGCGGGCAGGACGTTCTATCACGGCCACACCTTCACCGGCAACCCCCTGGCCTGCGCGGCCGCCCTGGCCTCGCTGGATGTGTTTGAACGCGACGCCACGCTCGAGAAGCTGAAACCCAGGATCGAGCGACTGGCCGGGCACCTGGCGGCGCTCCGCGAAGCCCCTCACGTCGGGGACGTGCGCCAATGCGGCTTCATCGCGGGGGTGGAACTGGTGCGCGACCCGACCACGGGCGAACCCTTCCCCGCCGGCTGGCAGGTGGGGGCTCAGGTCTGCGCCCGGGCCCGGGAATACGGGGTCATCCTCAGACCACTGGGCGACGTCATCGTCATCTTCCCGCCGTTGATTCTCTCGATCGAGGAACTCGACCACCTCATGACCGTCGTGCGGCGGTGCATCGAAGAGGTCGCACCGTCCGCGGCGCCCGCTCCCAGCGATGGACTGGAGTGAACCCGGTGGATGGCCCGTTCGGGGTGGTCAGCTCCGCCGGCTCATCGCATTCGGCCAGGGGCACGCCCTTGAGCAGGGCGGCCGTTCTTCTCTTCCTCCGCCGGACCCAGACCTCGAACACCGGGCCTTCACACGCTGAACCGGATATTGATGACGTCACCATCCTGAACGACGTAGGTTTTGCCCTCGAGGCGGACCTTGCCGGCGGCCCGGGCGGCCTTCATGTCGCCGGCGGCCACCAGGTCGGCCCAGCCCACCGTTTCGGCGCGGATGAACCCGCGGGCCAGGTCGCTGTGAATCTTGCCGGCGGCGTCGACGGCGGTGGTGCCTTTGCGGATCGGCCAGGCCCGGACCTCGTCTTCGCCGCAGGTCAGGAACGAGATCAGCCCGACGGCGTCGTAACAGGTGCGGATCAGCCGGTCGCGGGCCGATTCCTTCACGCCCAGGTCCTCGAGGAAGGCCCGGCGGTCGGCCGGTTCGAGCTGGGCGATCTGGGCTTCGGTCTCGGCGCACAGCGAGAGCGTGGCCCTGGCGGCCGGGAACTCGAACGGCGGGGAGGCGGCGGCCTGGCTCTCGTTCACGTTGATGACCGCGATCAACGGCAGCTCGGTGAGAAACTGGAACCCCGCCAGCATCCGCCGCTCGTCGTCGGTCTGGACGGCCCCGGCCACCGGCCGCTCGGCCTCCAGCGCCGCTTGCAGGCGGTGCATCAGCTCCAGCTCTTTCTTCTCGGCTTCGTGGGTCTTGGTGGGCTTCTTGAGCGACTTCTCCAGCCGCTCGATGCGCGTGGCCACCGCCTCGAGGTCGCAGAAGATGAGTTCGGCGATCAACTCGTCGAGGTCGGCCCGCGCGTCCACCCGGTTGCGGTAAGGCGGAACCGACGGATTGTCAAAGGCCCGCACGACGGCCACCAGGGCATCGCACTTGCGGATGGAGGGCAGGCTCTTGCGGAACTCGGCCTGCAAGGCGGCCGTCTCCTGGCTGAAACCGGGCACGTCGAGGCATTCGAGCGTGGCTTCGGTGTACTTCCTGGGGTGATAGCGTTCAGCCAGCCAGTCCAGCCGGTTGTCGGGCACCTTCACCGCCGCCAACTGCTCGCCGGCGTGGTGACCAGCGGCCTGCTGACCGGTCACGGCGCGAAACAGCGTCGATTTACCGCTGGAAAGTGGTCCGATAAATGCGATGCGCATGGGGTTGGTGTTCCTGGATTCCTGGGCGGGATTGTATGTCCGTCACGCCGGGTTGCAATGGAGGAGCAAGGGAATTGCGGACCGCGGACTTCGGATTGCGGATTGGAGAAGGGCGGAAGCTTTGGCAAACGAGAGATGACAATGAGGCAAGACGTCAAAGCCCGGGGCAGGAGGAGGAGGATCGGCGGTCAAGGATGTTGAACCTGGGGCTGCGCGGGTTTCGCCGCGGGAGCCGGTCGGGGCGGGTTCGAGGCGGGTGCGGGCGGAGGCGGCGACGGAGGCGGCGCGGCGGACTCCCACCGGCGCGGTCCGGCCGGAAGGTCATCGTCGCGCTCGGCGGCCTCGTTGAGCCAGGCCAGGATTTCGTCGTCGGTGGGAACGTGGGGCCGGCGGCGATCTTCGGTGGGCAACGTCGGCACGGTCACGCGGAAGACCGAGTCGCACTTGGGGCAGCGCGCACGATGCCCGATCTGCGTGTTGGGCACGCGGTAGGTCGTCTGGCACATGGGGCAACGGGTCTTGATCTTCTCGGGTGGGGGCATGACAAGACTCCGGCCGTCTTTTCCGCTCCGACAGCCCTTGCCGGGGAAGCCCTGATGCCGTCCGATTCCGTCTCTGCCGACTGGTCCATCGCAGCGGCATCCCGTTGTCGTCAGGGAAAATGATGAATGGAATGAGGCCGTCTGTTTCGATGGCCGAGGGACGACAACCGCGCTGCGAACTCGTCTCTCTATGCAATACTACTCGCGTTTCCCGCCGCCTGTCCAGTAAAAACCGGGACCGGAATCGAATGGTGGTATTTACCTCCCGCCCGTCGGTCGATGCGGGCTTTCCGGCGAAAAACCGACTCCCGATAACCGATCAGTCGGACACAAAGGGGTTGAACTTGCGTTCATTTTCGATGGTCGTGGGCGGTCCGTGACCGGCGTAAACGACCGTCTCCGGTGGAAGCTGAAAAAGGTGAGTGCGGATATTGCGCAGCAGCCGCGGGGCGTCGGCGCCGGGGAAGTCGGTTCGCCCGATGCTGCCGGCGAAGAGGGCGTCGCCGCTGAAGACCACGCCGGCTTGCGGGCAATAGAGGGCCCGTCCGGCCGGCGAGTGGCCGGAGACATCCAGGATTCGCCAACTCAGCGGGCCGAGCGACAGCTCGCCGCCCGGGGGCAGGTCTTCATCAGCCCGCGTGGTCTGGGTCAGGTCCATGCCCAGCGCGGCGGAGAGGTTTTCTTCTGCGCTGCCCAGCGAGCCCCATTCTTCGACCGGCATGGCCACCCGGGCGGCGGGGTGGGCCCTTCGGGCGGCGTCCACGCCGGCGATATGATCGAGGTGCCCGTGAGTGATCACGATCCGCTCGATGCGGATGCCCTGGTCGCGCGCGTGGGCGAGCAACTCATCCACCTGCGGCGAGAAACCCGGATCGATGATCCATCCGATCCGCCCGCCTTCCGCGGCGGTGCTCACCACATAGGCGTTCTGGCCGAATGAGGGCTCGACAAACGTGGCGATGGTCAACTTCGGCGGGTTCATCGTGTGCTTCCTGGTCCGAGGGTGTTGAGCAGGTTCCGGGCCCTGTCGGCGGCCGGCGTATCGGCATACTCGAACAGGATGCGCCGGCACCGGTCGGCGGCGTCGGCGAGCCGACCCTGGGCCACGCTGCGCTGAGCGGCGGCGAAGAGGGCCTGGGCCTGCTCGGCGCGGGCCCGTGTCCGGCGGCGGGCGAGTTCGTCGCGGACGGCCGGATCGGCCTCGAGGCTCAATCGCAGTCGGCGGGCCTCTCGGCCCAGCCGCCCCGGGCCGAAGGTCGCCTCGACGCCGGCCAGCCGTTCGGCCGCGTCGGCGGGTCTGCCCGCGGCTTGCAGGTTCGTCGCCGTCAGCAGCTCGGCCCGTCCGGGCTGCTCGATGCGCTCCAGGGCCCGGCGGGCGCGCTCCGCCTGGTCGGGCTCATGCCAGCGCGACTGATCGACGATGCTTTCGAGTACCGCGACGGCGGCCGCGGGGTCGGACGAGCGCTCCGCGTTTTCAAGGGCCGTCTCGAGGGCCCGCCGGCCGCGGACGAAAAACCAGTCGAGGGCCGCCTGGGCCACGCCGGCGTCCAGCGTGTGGCCGATGCGCGGGCGATACACCTCGACGTTGGCCCCCGCCGAGCGCAGAAAATCGAGCCCTACGCGCATGCGCTCGTGGTTGACGTCGTCCATGCCCACGGCGTAAAAGACCGGAACGTTCCGGCGGGCGGCCACGCCCTCGCGGGTCAACCGCGGCGGGACGTAACTGGCCAGCGCGGCGGCGGCGGTGACGGGCAGGCCCTCCTCATACAGCAGCTCGAAGGTCATGGCTCCTCCGGCCGAGAACCCGATCAACAGCACGCGCTGAGGATCATAGCCGAAGCGACCGTTCAGGTCGGCCAGCATCGCCCGGACCAAGACCAGGTCCGCTTCGCTCCAGCCCCGGCCGCGGCCCTGCGGGGCCGCAAAGATCAGCGGCAGCGGCGATCGGCGGGCGGACCAGAACGCGATCGCCTGCCCGGCGTCGTCGTCGGTGCCGTGAAGGCAGATGACCAGGGCGGGCCTCTGCCCCGCGGCGTAACCGGCGGGCAGGCGCAGCTCGTAACGGCCGGGCCTCGCCTCGTCGGGCAGAGCCACGTCGATGCTGAGCCGGACGGGCCGTTCAAGCGGCGAGGCGGGCGCGCTCGATGGAGCGGAGGCCGGCACCGCTCCGAAAGCGACCGCGCCCCATCCCATCCACTGCGTCATGGCCATCGCAATGCCGGTCATGAATGGAAGATGTATCGGCAGAAGATCCTGAAGACGTTTGGCGAAGCGTACCACCCTGAGCACGGCTGTTGCCTTGTGTCGGCCCGTGAAATCCCCGGTTTCCGGGCAGATTCGCTCGGCGGAGAGGTTTGGAAGCGTCCGCAAGCCGTGGCGGAGAATCCCGAACTCCAGGAAAAGGCGTCTTACGGGGCTGTTCCCGAAAACCGCTCCCCCAAAGGGCAAGCGTCGAGCTGAGGGGGTTGTGGAACCAGCCTGGGCCATGGACCGGCCGGTCGTGTAAGATGAATGGGCCGGCGGCATCCAGCCCGCATCGTCTCGGCCGTCGGCGTCATTCTTCACGGAGTGCCTGCCCAGGATGATGGAAGCATCGGCGCAAAGCTGGCGGCTGGCGTCGGTGTCGGGTCCGACGTCGGTGATCCTGCGGCTGGAACCGCCTGGGCCGATCATGATCGGCCGGCGGGCCACGCATCATCTCGAGCTGGCCGACCGGATGGTGTCGCGCGATCACGCCCGGCTGGCCTACCGCCCGGTGGGGACCGACGCGGGGGCGACGGCCGGCGAATGGACGCTGACCGACCTGGGCAGCAAGCACGGCACGCGCGTTAACGGGCGGGCCCTGGCGCCCGACGAGCCCATCCCGCTGCGGCCCGGCGATCTCATCACCATCGCCCCCTGGGTCCTGCGCGTCGAGGACGCCCTGGGCGCCTCGCGCACGACGAGCACCTCGGTGGCCACCGAGGATTCTCCCGTGACCGAGGCCACGATCCTGCCCTTGCAGACCCGGGGTCTGGAGTCGCTGGCCCAGCAGCGCCTGGCCCTGCTGCTGCGCTGCGCGGAGTCGCTTCAGACGGTGGACGGCGAGGCGGCCCTGGCCCGGGTCGTGCTCGACGCCGCCATGGCGGGCACGGGCTTTGCCAACGCGGCCATTCTGCACCCGATCGAGCCGGACGGGCGCGTGTCGGTGGTCGAATACCGCGGTCCGGGCTTCGGCGGGAGCAAGGGACCGTCGATCAGCCGGTCGCTGGTGCGCGAGGCCTGCCGCGGCCAGCCGGTCCGACTGTCTCGCGTCGCCGCGGACGTGCCCACCACCCACAGCATCGTCGAGCTGGCCATCGAAGAGGCGCTGTGCGTTCCGATCCTGCTGGAGTCGGCGGTGGAACTGCTGCTGTATCTCGACGATCGCGCCGGAGGAAGGAGCCCGGCGCGCCAATCGCCGGACAGCGCCGAGTTCGCGGCGGGCCTGGCCCGGCTGGCGGGCCTGGCCCTGGCCAATCTTCGCCGGCTGGACGTCGAGCGCCGTCAGGCCCACGTCGAGGCCGAGCTGCGCGCCGCCGCCGAGGTCCAGCGCTGGGTCATGCCGCGGCGGGAAATCCGGGCCGGCCCCTTCCGTTGCCTGGGCGAGAGCCGCCCGGGGCAGTACCTGGGCGGCGACTTCTTCGACGCCGTCCCCCTGGACGATGGCCGGCTGGCCGTGGCCTTGGGCGACGTGAGTGGCAAGGGCGTGGCCGCCTCCGTGATCGTGACCGTGTCCCAGGGCTTCCTGCACGCGGCCCTGCGGCGCAGCGGCGACCCGGTCCAGGCGGTTCAGGAGCTGAACCAGTACCTCTGCCCGCGTTGCCCGCAGGGCAAGTTCCTCACCTTGTGGGTGGGGGTGTTCGATCGCGAGTCGCACACGCTGACGTTCGTCGATGCGGGACACGGGTACGCGCTGCTGGCCCGGCCGGGATCCGAGGTCCAGGTCTTGCGCGAGGATTGCGGCGACCTGGTGGGCATCCGGCTGGACGGTGTGTTCGAGGCCCGACGGATGGTCCTGCCGCCCCGTGGACGGGTGCTGATCCTCAGCGACGGCTTCATCGAGCAGACGGCCCAGGAGCCGGATGAACACGAGTCCGACGCCCCGGTCCGCGGAGCGCCGCGCGGGGGGGGCTGTTTCGGCCTGGCCGGCGTGCAGGCGGGGCTGGCCGACCCGGCCGCCGCCGCCGACCCGATTGCCACGCTGTTCGAGGCCGTTCTGCGCCACGCGGGCTCGGCCCACCTCGCCGACGACGCCACCGCCCTGGTCGTCGAATGGGAGACACCGGGGGAGTCATAACAAGGAGACGGGGTCCACGTCGATGGTGACGCTCCGGGCCTTGGCGACCAGGGCGCCGGCGTCGCGGAGGCGGTTGAGCGCGTCCATCAGCCGGGCCGCATTCGGGCAGCGGATCAGGAAGTCGTAGCGATAGAGATTGCGCAGGCGCGAGAGCGGCGCGGTCTGGGGCCCGAGCACCTCCGTGGGCAGGTTTTCATC
>JABRVU010000508.1:0-3262 GCA_039961895.1 Phycisphaerae bacterium
GCCCGAACCCGCCGGGCGGGTTCGGACGACGCGGCAATCAGGATCCGCCCAAGCCCGGCGCCAAGGTCGCGCCGGCGGAGGTGAAGCATTATCCCGACGCACCGCTCTATGACCCGGACGTGCTGAGGACCTTCTTCCTGGACTTCGAGGCCCCCGACTGGGAGGCCGAACTGGCCGACTTCCACAACACCGACGTCGAGGTCCCCGCCACGCTCACCGTGGACGGCAAAGTCTATCCCAACGTCGGCGTGCACTTCCGCGGCACGTCTTCCTACATGACGGCCGGCGAGGGCTACAAGCGATCGCTCAACATTTCCACCGATTTCATCGACGCCAGGCAGCGGCTGTACGGCTACAAGAACCTCAACCTGCTCAACGCCCACGAAGACCCGACCTTCCTGCGGACGGTGCTGTACCTGGACATCGCCCGGCGGCACCTGCCGGCGCCCAAGGCCAACTTCGTCAAGGTGGTCATCAACGGCGAGAGCTGGGGCCTGTACGTGAATCTCCAGCAGGTGGACAAGCAGTTCATCGGCGAGTGGTTCCCCAGCGCCAAGGGCGTCCGCTGGAAGGTGCCGCCGGCGTTCCAGGGCGGCGGGGGTTTGAGCTACCTCGGCGAGGACCTCGCGGCCTACCAGCGTTTCTACGAGATGAAGAGCGACGACGGCGAGAAGGCCTGGAAGGAACTGGCCGCCCTGTGCCGGGCCCTGGAGCAGACGCCCGACGACAAGCTGGTCGAAACGCTCAAGCCGCTGCTGAACGTCGAAGGCGTCCTCTGGTACCTGGCTCTCGACAACGCCCTCATCAACAACGACGGATACTGGATTCGGGCCAGCGACTACAACCTGTTCCGCGACGCCCAGAAGCGGTTTCACGTCATCCCGCATGACGTCAACGAGGCGTTCAAGGCCCCCGGCGGACCGGGCATGGGCCGCGGGCAGCGCACGCGCGGCGTGGAGCTGGATCCCTTCGCCGGCAGCGACGACCCCAACAAGCCGCTGCTCAAGCGGCTGCTGGGCATTCCTTCGCTGCGCGAGCAATACCTGCGGAACCTGCGCACGATCGCGGCCGAGGACCTGGACTGGAGCAGGCTCGGCCCGGCGGTCGAGCGCTACCAGGCGCTGATCGCGGCAGAAGTCGAGGCCGATACGCGCAAGCTCTATTCGACGGCGGCCTTCCAGCGCGGCATGACCGAGGAGCAGCCCGCCGATCCACCCGAGGCGCAGCCCCCCGGCGGCCCGGCGGACGCGGGACCGGACGGCTTCGGACCTCCGGGCGGGGGCTTCGCCCGCCCGCGCGGGCCCGGCGGCATGGGCCCGGGCGGCCCCCGTTTCGGACCCGGGCGGGAGATGAGCCTCAAGGCCTTCGCCGAGCAGCGCCGCGCGTACCTGCTCAACCACCCCGACATCAAGAAACTCAAACCCTGAACGGTTATCATGAGCAGCCCGGGAGGTTTGGTTCATGCACCACGCACGGATCATGTTCCTGTTGCTGGCGGGCCTGTCTCCGGCGGTTCGCGCCGGAGTGGTCATCAACGAAATCTTCTATAACGCGCCGGACGACCTCGAGGACGTGCAATGGATCGAGCTTTATAACACGTCCGACCAATCCGTTGACCTCGGCGGATGGACGCTCGATGACGGCAGGCTCTATACCTTCCCCGGGGGTACGTCCATCGGGCCCAAGGGCTACCTGGTGGTTGCGTTGCGGCCGGATCGCTTCAGCCAATGGTACGACGGTCAGGCGGTTGGGCCGCTCGAACGGCCCTTGGAACGCGGCGGCGAGAAGCTTCACCTGAAGGACGGCTCGCAGAGGCTGGTCGATGAGGTGCGGTACAAAGACCGCCCGCCTTGGCCGGTGAGCCCCGATGGCTATTCGGCGTCTCTGGAACGCATCTGTCCCACCGCGCCGGGCGACTCAGAGGACAACTGGGCGGCCTCGCCGCTGCCCGCGACACCCAAGCCCTCAGGCACTCCCGGTCGCCAGAATGCCAACTTCTCGGCGGTGCTGCCCCCGATGGTGACCCTGGAGGCCGCGCCAGCCGACGTCGCGCCGGGCCAGGCCTTGCGCGTCGAGGCCGCCGCGAAGGGAAAGGCCCGCGAGCTGGCCCTGCTGTATCGAGTGGTCTTCAACGGATCGGAAAGCAAGGAGGAGGCGCTCGCCATGACCAGGGCCGACAGCGGCCGATTCAGCGCGAGCATCCCCCCCCAGCCCGCCGGATCGCTGATACGTTACCGGGTGAAGGTGACGGGCGAGGATGGCAGTGTGCGTTTCTGCCCGGCCGAGCATGATCTCCGGCCGGCGCGCTCGGTTTACGTCCACGACAAATGGGAGACGGCGAGCATTCCCTTGGGTCTGTTGATCCTCGGCGGAACGGACCAGGAGGCCCGGAGGCGGGACGAGGCCGCGGCCCGGCGGAATCAACGGCCGGGCGGCTTCCCCGGGTTCTCCGGCCGCGGGCCGACGCCCAACTTCGCGGGCTGGGGCCGGCGGGAGGAGCCGCCGCGCCCACCGCGCGGGTCTTCTGCGTTCGTCTACTACGATCCCGCGGCCGCAAAGACCGCCGTTTTTGATTTCATCAACGCCGTTCCGCGCAACAACAACCGGGGTTTCAAGATCTTCCTGCACAAGGACCACATGCTCGGCGATCTGCGCGCCGTCAACCTCATCTTCGAGGGCAGCGAGTGGTCTCTGCTGGCCGAATGGCTGTCCTACGATCTTTATCGTCGCGCCGGATGCCCGGCTTCCCTGAGCGAGTTCGTCCGGGTATGGGTGGACGGCCGCCTGCTCGGCTATCACCTCATGGTCGAGCGCGTCAACCGATCATTCCTGCGCCGCAACCGGATCGACGAGGACGGCAACCTTTATAAGAAGCGCTGGATGGGCCAGGGTGTAGTCGCCCAGCACGAAAAACGTACCCATGTGCACACCGGCCATGAAGACCTGCTGGCCCTGCTGGACGCGCTTCGCGCGGCCGGGGGGAATCCACAGGACCAATGGAAGGTGATCCAGGACAGATTCGACGTCGAGCAGGTGGCCTCCTACTTCGCCGTGAACATGGTCCTTTCCCACTGGGATGGTTTCTTCAATAACTACTATGCCTATCACGACACGAAGCGCGACAAGTGGCAGATGTATCCGTGGGACCAGGATAAGACCTGGGGCTACTACGATGGACTGCCCGACGATCAGGTGTTCTTCGACATGCCGCTGACGTTCGGAATGGCCGGCGACCGCCCGCCCGGGAGCCCGGGCAACGCGA
>JABRVU010000509.1:0-8938 GCA_039961895.1 Phycisphaerae bacterium
GGCTCGAAGTGGCGGGCCAGGCGCTCGGGCGGCTCGCCGCCGTGGCCGATCAGCTCGCGCGGTCCGGCCAGCTCGATTTCGAGCCCCAGGGACGCCAGATCGGTCTCGGCCGGCGTCGATCGAACCTGGGCGTTGGCCAGCGCCGCGCGCGCTGCCTGCGCGACGGCCTCCATCACCGGCAGCATGGACGAGTCGGCGGTACCCGCCAGCCGGCCCTGTTCCCGCAAGGTCACGCTCGCCCGGCAGGTCAGTCCGCGGAGCGATTCGGGAACCGCCGGCGGGGCGTAATCCTCGCCGTCGCGGAGCTTGCGGAGAATCAACCGGCGGACGAAGCGCGACAGATCATCGCGGTCCAGGGCCTCGACCCGGGGCGGCTCGGGCCCCAGCCGGGTCTCCAATGCCCGATGAGCCTCCCAGGCCGTACGGGTTTCGGCTCCAGATCGAGTCACCTGGCTGGTGGAGCGCGGCTGCGGAACCGGGAAAGTGCTTTGCGCCAGGCCTGCGCCAGGATCGAGGCCCAAGGCGGCAATCAGCACGAGTACCGGCACGGGATCGAACGTTTCCGTTTGGACCATCCGCATCAGATTCCCCCGCCTTGGCGTTGCATCAGGCGGCCCCGGGGCCAAGCCTGTCATCCAGGGGCCAGTCGGCGGTGCGCAGCAGCTCGAAGTTGCACAACGTGACCTCGACCGCGCCTCTGTCGTCACGGCGGAGCACGCCGTCGGGATTCATGGCCACCAGCAGGTGGTTGCCGCTGAGGTTGAGGGCTTCGCAGCCGATGGCCCGCAGCCGGGCCTCGAAACCCGCCAGCACCTCGCCGTAGCCCTGTTCGCTGAGCAGCCCGTGCTCGAAGGCGGTCCGTGCGTCCGTGCACCAGATGACCTCGAATTCGCCCTTCTCGTCGCGGCGGAGCACCTGGTTCTCGTCGAAGGGCAGCAGGAAATCCACGTCGTCGATGGCCTCGGAAGCGAAGCCGAGGCGGGCCAGCCGCCGGCGGGTGAGTTCCACCACGTGACGGCGCTCCTCGAGGGTGATCACCCCGTCGTCGTAGGCCTTTTCCGCGTCGATGAAGCCCCAGTGGGCGGTCCGGCGGTAATACTTGTGCGGGTCCATCCCCCGGAAGTAGCCCAGGATCACGTAGTAGTCGTAATTGGGGCTGAGGATCGGCTGGACCACCGGCTCGGGCGTGGACAGGTGGGCGTGGCTGGCGAAGCGGCGCTCGTCGCGCAGGTGGGCGGCCTTGATGGACTCATGCCCGGTGCGGTAGATGGCCCGCGGATACACGCAGGGAATACCCACCCGCCGCAGCCGTTCCGCGATGGCGATCTCCTCGAAGGGGCTGTTGTACCCGTGCTCGCGGATGCGCTTGCCCTGCTCATAGAACGGATCGGCGCTCGGACGCTCGCCCACCCGCGAGCGGCGATAGACCACGTGGATGTTGTCGCGCGTGCGGGTGCGATAGACCTCGTGCGAGAGGGCCAGCCGCATCCGCGGGGTCCGCCGCCAACGGTCGGGCAGGAAGTAATCGAGCAGGTTGGGATCCTCGCCCACCGCCCAGACCAGCCCGCCGTTGGGCGCCGTGCCGAAGACGTAGTTGACGCCGAAGATACGCATGCGGGCCACGTCGGACCTGGTATCCGCGGGCTTTTCGCCCGGCAGCGGGTTCTGAAGCTGCCAGTAGCGGACGCGCTGGGCGTACTTGAACTGGTTCTGGTACTCGACGCTGCGCTGGAGCAGTTCGAAATCGACCAGCCCGTAGACGATCCGACCGTCGCGCCGGCGGACCACCCCCCCGTCGCGCGGGCGGAGGATGAAGTGCTTGGGCTTGTTGTCCAGCACGCGAAAACCCTTGGCCCGCAGGTCCTCGATGACCATGCGGGTGAGGGCGGCCAGCTCGCGCTCGGGCAGCCGGCCGGCGTTGCAGGCCTCCTCGGCGTTCTCGCCCTTGAGCCAACTGTAGACCAGCACGTACTCGCGGCGGATGTCCAGCTCGATGGCCCCGGTCGACTCCTCACGGTCCTCCTCGAGCAGCCGCTTGTGGGCCGAGAACCGGCTGTGGCTGCGCCCGAGCTGCCAGAGCTCGAAGCGCTCGGCCGGGGTGAAGATGGCCAGCGGGCGGTGCGAGAGGATGCGGACGCCGCGCGGCCCGAACGCGCCGCGGCGCATCTCCATCACCAGCCCGAACTCTTCCATCGGGCTGTTGAAGCGGGCCCCGGCGATCTCGTCGGAGCGGACCGTGTCGGGGAAGGTGGTGTGGACCTCGAGCGGCACTTCCTGGCCGACGCGCGAGAACTTGACCACGATCTCGATGGACCGGCCGCCCGCCGGGCGCGTGGGCACACGATAGACGTTGCCGGTCGAGCCCGGCAGGCGCTCGCCGGCCTGGACGTACCAGCCGTCGGTATACCAGTTCTCGGGCAGCAGTGGCCGCAGGAACGGCCAGCCCTCACGGGTCACGTACAGATCGCCGCCCTCGGCCGTCCGAATGTGGGCGTAATCCACCCCGAAGGCCCGCAGCGTCATCCCCGGTGGAAGACGATCGAAGGGAATGCCCTCGACCCACGGCGCGCGAGATCCCCCGACGGCATGTTCGGCGGCGTCCATGATGAGTCCAGGATACCAGCGGGCTCATACCGGCTCAAACAAGAGTCCCTCTCTGGAGCAAGACGCGAAGCGGAGGACCTCCGCGACCGGTCCGGCATCGATCCGGGCGAGTTCTTTCGGCTCCATCTTGAACAGCCCGCCGCCATAAACCCGGCCGTTCGAAAGATGCGCCTCCAATTCGATGCTCAGCAGCGCTCTGAAGATGTCATCGTGGCCGACCCGCTCTTTTCGCAAGGCGCTTTCAACTTCCGGCCGGGGATAGAGGCACAGATATACATTGGGAACCACCGCCCGCGACCGGTTCCAGATAAAGCGCAGGGTTCTCTTGCCCGATACCTTCCGACCCATGTAGGTGCACAGGAAGGGGGCGGGAGTTCTTCTCTCCTGGCTATACCAGGGCTTGCGGCGGCTGGCCAGGTATCCCTGGTCCATTCCACGGGCTTTCCCCTCCTGCAGGTACGCCCAGAATTCGGGCCACCGTTGCCGCACGACAGCTTCGCAATCATGGCAGTCGATCAACACTTGCCGACGGTCGAGAATCGGGGCGCCGTGCGAATCGGCCTCGATGACGTCCTCGGCCAGAAATCGCGGGCCGGGCAGGATCGGCTTCAGGCAACAGGCGGGAATGCCTTTCGCTATGGCGCTTGACTCGCTGAGGATGAAGAACGAGTTGGCCCCCGTCGCGATGCCGCGCTTGATCGTGAAGAAATCTCCGAGGGTTGGTTTGAACCCTGTGGAGAGCGTTGCCCCCCTCTCGGCTGACGTCCACTTTTCCAGGTCGGAGAGGCTGGATTGAAGGCAGCCAAACCTGACTGCCGGACGAGTCAACGTCCCGCCGCGGGAGAATACGACTTGGTGGTCCGTGGGCGGAGCCGAGTTCCGAAAGACGAGTACCGCCGAAGAAACCAACGCGTCATCGAATTGCACGTCGCTCGGTTCGAACCGGTGAACGTGAATGAGCGTCACCTGCTCTCGGAGGTAACGTTTCACCGCCCGGCCATAGTTGACATCCATGAACTCGGCGGGAAGCAGCCAGACCGCAAGTCCGTCCGCCGCCATCCAGTCATGGCCGAGCAGGAGAAAATAGCAGTACAATCCGGCCAGGCCGCTCAATTCGATCCCCCGGCGCCGGGCTATGACCCTCTGGAGCCGAGCCTTGTCCCCGGGGGAAAGGTGATGATGCCGTACATAAGGCGGGTTCGCGACCAACAGGTTGAAACGACCGGCTGGATTCGGCGGTTCCAGCCGCGTGAAATCGCCGGTTTCAACGCGCAGGCCCTTTCCGGACCAGAGATTCCCGGCAATCTCGGCCAGGCCCCGATCAATCTCGATGCCCAGCGCTTTTTTTATCCGGCTGCGCGGAGCACTGTGCAAGAGCGCCGAGAAGAAGGAACCGGTTCCGACAGCCGGGTCGAAGAAGCGAATCCCGCCCTCGTCCGGCTTGAGCAGCTCAAGGGCGAATTCCACCATCTCTCGAGCCAATCGCGCCGGTGTGGCGAATTGGCCGGTCTTGTTCCGGCAGGACGGCGAGGTACAGCCGTCAAAAGCCCTTTGTCGTTCCTGTCTGATTTGCTCAGTATCGGCGATGCTGCTCATGACTACACGCCGAACTCCAGGAAATCCTCGATCCGGTGCTCCCATACCCAGTCTATCCCCTCGGCCGCCTCGTAGCCAAGATACCCGCTGTCGAAATAACCGCACAGGAAGAGGACGAACCTGATCTCGTCCCCGAGCCTGGCGCGGAGTTGATGGATCTTCGCGGCCTCTTCCTTGCGCCGCTTGTTCGTGTTCGTGAAGTCTCCGGCCGATTTGGCCTCCACCAGGATGGGAAGGTTCCCGCCATTGGAATGGGGCTGAATGACGGCGTCGATGGGAATCTTGATCTCAGCGCCTTCCCGTACGACCCTCAAGTTCATTCGGAAACAGTAAGTCCCGGCCGGCATCTGACAAAGAGTTTTTTCAGGTCGGGGAGTCTGCCGACGATACCCCCGGGCGTCAAGATAGTCGCCGATTCGAGCGAGCTGCCGCTTTTCCTGGGCGTTCCGGAGGATGGGGTCCGCCAGACAGCCACAGAGTCGGTCGGCAACGACCGTCGTCGCTCTTTCAACCGCTCGTCGCGCCGGGCCGCGACGCTCGTCAAGCCAGGTGAACAGGTCTCGATCCAGCAGGCGCCCGATGATATCACAGATACGGGCCAGTTCTCGGCACAGTTCCTCCGCTTCCACGCGCGGCGGAATGCGATTTTTCTCTTCCATCGTGTGGATCAGGCTTTTTCGGACGTGAGCCAAGCCGGCGAGACGGTCTCTGGCCAGTGGCGGGCACGTCGCCATGCGGAGCAAGGAGAGAACGCCGGGGTTCTCTTTGAGAACCGCTGGTGAGAGGCTCCGAAGGTTGTCGGTCGCACTCATGCCGGTCATGACTTGCCGGGCGGTATCCCGCCTGGCGTCCCGGAAGACTCTCGGGGCCAGTTTCAGGAACCAGGCGTTGAAAGCGTCAATCGACCGGGCGATATCCGCCTTCCAGCGTTGAGGTTTGTCCGCGTTGACCGGCATCACGCCTTTCCCACGACCTGATGGAGCTTCAAGCCACTGCCGAAGGAGGGACTCGAACCCTCACCCACTTGCGTGGACGGGTTTTTGAAACCCGCGCGTCTGCCGATTCCGCCACTTCGGCCGGTCACGCCGTCGGAGGCATGATAGCAGGCCGGAGCGGCGCTGCCAACCGACGGCTTGACAGCGCTTCCGCGGTCCTTATCATCGCGCCTGACCTTCCCGCCGGAGCCGGAAGCATGAGTCTGAATCAGTCAACCAGTGAGCTGTCGGCGCTGCGCGACCTTCTGGACTCGACCGAAGACGGAGTGTTCGTGCTCGATCAGGAGCGGCGCTTCATCCTGTTCAACAAAGGCTGCGAACGGATGACGGGGCGGTCGGCCGACGAGGTCGTCGGCACCGGCTGCTCGTGCGCGACGCTGACCGGTTGCCGCGATCAGCAGGGGCGGTCGCTGTCGGGCCAGCTCTGCCCCGGCCTGGCCGTCTTTGAAGGGACGGCCCCGGCCCTGCGCCAGCGGATGCGGATCCGCGCCCAAAACGGGCAGGCCCGCTGGGTGGAGACGCAATACACCGCCCTGCGCGACCCGACCGGCCGGCCGTGCGGCATCATCGGCGTCATGCGCGACGACTCCGACGCCCGGCTGCGCGAAGGGGGTTGGCGCGACACCATCGAGGACCTGCGGGCGGAAGTGGAAGCCCTGCGCGAGCGGCTGGGGCAGGATCACGGTACTGGGGAACTGCTGGCCCGCTGGCCGGCGATACTCAGGGCGCTCGATGAACTCCGGGAGGCCGCCCGAGGCGGCGATGAGCGCCCTGACCGGCTCCCGCCGTCCGCTTCACCCGCCGCCGGCACGGCACGGGAAGAGGCCGCTGAGGCCCTGGATCTCGATCAACGCCTCGCGGAGGTCGAGCGCCGGACCATCCTGGCCGCCATCGAAAAAGCCCACGGACAACGCAACCTCGCCGCCCGCCTGATGGGCATCTCGCGCAGCCGGCTCTATCGGCGCATGGCGGCACTGGGCATCAAGCCGGACCAGGACACGTGAATTCCGAT
This sequence comes from Phycisphaerae bacterium, assembly GCA_039961895.1. Lineage (GTDB taxonomy): Bacteria > Planctomycetota > Phycisphaerae > UBA1845 > PWPN01 > JAAXZI01. The sequence goes on from JABRVU010000509.1 coordinate 6,208, forward strand.
TGCGGCATGCGGATCGCGGATCGCGGATCGCGGACCCTGCCCCCTCTCATCCTTTCATCACACCAGCACTTCCTCCTGGTGCTTGCCTCCGAACCGGCTGCGCAGGCGGGCGATCACGTCCTTGTGGATCTGGCTGACGCGCGACTCGGACAGGTCGAGCACCACGCCGATCTCGGCCATGGTCAGGTCCTCGAAGTAATAGAGGATGAGCACCAGCCGCTCCTCGCGGCTCAAGCCCCTGGTCACATACTCGGTGAGCACGCTGCGGGTGATCCTGGCGGACGGATCGGTCTGGTGGGGGTCGCCCACGTCCCAGGCCCGGTCGCCGGCCCGGCTGCGCGAGTCCGAACCGTTGCGCGGATCCATGGCCGAAAAATGCACCTCCCGGCCGAGCTGCGAGATGCGCGAAAGCTGGTCGTAGCGGTCCTGGGAGATGCCCATGTAGCGGGCGATCTCGTCGTGCATGGGCGGGCGGCCGAGCTGGGCGTCGAGCAGCTCGCGCACGCTCATCCGCTTCTTCTCGAACGTGCGGATGGTCCGCGACTGCGGATCCAGCGAGCGGAGCCAGTCCATCACCGCCCCGATGATGCGCTGCTGGCAGAAGGTCTCGAACTTGGCCTTCTTGGCGGGGTCATAGCCCTCGACGGCCTCGATCAGCCCGTCGTAGCCGGCGCTGCAGATCTCGTCGTAGGCGATCTGGGCGGGCAGCTTGCGCGAAAGGCGGGCCGCCTGGATGTGCACCAGCGGGGCATACTGCTCGACGAGGGCGTTGCGGAACTCTTCGTCGCGGGTCTTGAGGTACTTCCTCCAGAGGGTTTGAACGTCATTCTTGCGGACACCATTGGAGCGGGACGGGGCCCCGCGGCCTTCCGATTTGCGAACATCCGTTTTCTGGGTCTTCATCGCGTCCTCCCGTGACTGACCGTATTCCAAGGCGCGTGCACCCGGCCATGCCGCGGCCCGCGAGCGAGGCCGCCGCTTCCGCGCGGACACGGCCAAGACCGATGCGCCGGCGCGGAGCGCCCGAGGGGCACCCTTCGACGATGCTATTCAGTTGTTTGCTGGGGTCCCGGCTTGAGAAAGGAGCCTCCCTGCCGAGACTGACACCTCAGCTCATCCCTGAACTGACGGGCAACTGGCTGACCCGCAGGACGACCGGAGGTCGGATTCACGGGGCCGCTTGTTGATGAAACGGCCTTGAATTGCCGCGAACCCCGCCTTTCCCACGGGTCCGGCGCCGTCACGTAATAGACAATATACTACGCAGGCCCGATAAATACAAGTCCCAAACTCGCGAAGTCTCAAAAAAACTTGGCGACACCCGTGCAATCGGGTAATCACAGGTCTTCAGTTCGGATGATGGTCGGGTGTGGATAAGCCGTCACTCCCGGCGGCCTCAACGGGTCACGGCCAGAATGATATTGACGATGATCGAGACGCCCAACAGCCCGCCGAGCACGAATATCCACACCAGTGAATGGACGGGAGCGGCGGGCACCTCCTCGGCCACCGGCGACTGCATCTGCACGGTCTCGCCGCTCTCGGCCAGGCCCTGAAGGATGTTGGGATCGTACCGCTTGCGGGCCCGCAACGGCGGCTCGCCCCGCTGGATGGCCTCCAGGTCGGCGATGAGGTCCGCGATCGAGGAGTAGCGATCGTCCGGGTTCTTGGCCATCATCCGCTCGATGACCTCGCCCAATCCGGTCGAGAGCGTGGGCACGATGTGGTCCGGCGGAATGAGCGCCTCCTTGAGGTGCTTGTGCATGACCGAGGCCGGCGTGTTGCTCTCGAAAGGCACTTTGCCGGTGACCATGTGATAGAACGTGGCCCCCAGCGAGTAGATGTCCGCCCGGAAGTCGATGTGCCGCTCGCCCTTGATCTGCTCGGGGCTGATGTAATAAGGCGTGCCATAGGCCCGTCCGGCCTCGGCCTCGGCCGCCTCGCGGTCCGACATCTCCCGGGCCAGGCCCATGTCGGCCAGCTTGGCCACGTTGTCCTTGGTAATCATGATGTTCTTGGGCTTCACGTCGCGGTGCACGAAGCCGCGCTCGGAGGCGTGTTCGAGGGCCCGGGCCACCTGGATCACCAGGGCCAGCGCGTCCTTCTCGGAATAGACCTTCCCGGCGGCCAGATCGTCGAAGACCGTCTTGCCCTCCACGTATTCCATCACGAAGTAGTGGTATCCGCCAGCCTCGCCGACATCGATGGCCTGCACGATGTTGTTGTGGTTCAGCCGGGCCGCCGCCCGCCCCTCCCGGTAGAACCGCTCGACGAACTCCGGGTTCTCTCCGAGCTTCTTGGAGAGCACCTTGACCGCCACCAGCCGGTCCAGGCTCAGTTGCCGGGCCTTGAACACCGTGGCCATGGCCCCGGACCCGAGTTTTTCAAGGATCTGAAAGCCGGGTATCTGCTGGGCCCGGGTGGCGATCGAGTCTTCCATGTCACCCGCGATGCGCTGGAGCTGGGAGCGGGTCAGATAACCCATCTGGAGGGCGACTTCAGAGAGCGGCAGCCGCTTGCCTTCTTCCTTGTACAGACGCTTCTGCTCCGCCTGGCAGGCGCTGAGCTCCGACTGGGTCATGAGCTTCCGCTCGACCGCCAATCGCCCAATCACCGTATCGCCGATGGCCTCGGCCATGTACAAGACTCCGAATGGACCGGCACGGACGTGAAGGCCTGATCTTGCAGGCTGAAGGTGACGGAGTGTATCGGGCTCTCCGCCCTCGTCAAC
>JABRVU010000510.1:0-2094 GCA_039961895.1 Phycisphaerae bacterium
GGAAAGCAAGCCCGCCAAGAAACCCCGCCCGGCCCGCGGCGGGTTGTCATCCCACTTCGACTGGATGGGTGAGGGCCTCAAGCGCATCAAGCCGCCCGGCTGATGCGAACGCTTCGCTCTGAATCATGTTCGCGGCGGAAAGCCCCTGTCCGGCGCAAGGCGGCGCGGGGAGCGGGCCTGCCCGGCCTTGAGGCCGGCCCGGCGCGAAGAGCCGGGTCAGCACGATGAACGCGATCAGCAGCACCACCCCCAGGGCCAGGCTGGCGGCGATGAGCTTCTTCTCCGCCGGCAGCAGCGGCTCGTATGCCATGCGCCGGAGTTCATCCGCGATCTTCGGGTCGTCGTCGGGCATGGAACGCTCCTCGATTCCGAAGGACCCGCCCGGCGTCACATCAGCGGCGGCCGGACGCCCTTGAAGAAGATCCACGACACCAGCAGCCCCACCCAGATGATGAAGCCGAACAGGCACAACACGTACACCGCCGCCAGACGTCCGATGCCCTCCTGCCACAGCTTGCGGAAGTTGGAGACCACGCCGATGGTGAAGAACGTCAGCGCGAAACACATCGACCGCAGGACGTCGGGCCCGGCGGTGATCTTTCTGGCCGCCTGCATCAGCCCCGGCGAGCGCGTGGCCAGCAGCAGCAGGACCGCGAAGGTCAGCGCGTAGCCGAGCACGAACTTCGGGAACCGCCGCCAGACCTCGACCGCCCGGACGCGCTGCCCCGGCCGACGATCGATCCACGCGGCCCACACCACCGCCAGCACGAAGGCCCACACCCCGATGAACACGTCGATGAAGATCTTGACGGTCGCGGTGGTGTTGGCGACCCAGTCCGGCTCGTAGCCCAGCCCGGCCGCGCCCAGGGCCTGGGCCCGGATGAGGGCGTCGGCAACGGCCCCGGCGGCCAGGGCGGCCCCGTCGGTCTTGACCGCCAGGCCCATCCACGCCCCCGCGACCATCGGCTCGCCCCAGAGCAGGTGCCCGGCCGCGAACGGCAGGATGAGCAGTTCCACGACCGCGAAGATCACCACCAGGGACGAGACCATCACCGGCACGACCGGTCGGGCCCGGATGGCCGCTCCCGTCGCGATCGCCGCCGACACGCCGCAGATCGAAATGCCCGAGGCCAGCGGCGCCGCCCACTCCCGGCTGAAGCGGAAATACCGGCGGGCGATGAAGTAGACCACCGGCCAGTAGATCAGATAGGCCTCGATGATGGCGCAGAGCCCGCGGACCAGCACGTCGGCGGCCAGGGCCAGCCGTTCCGCGCTCTTCACGCCCACGCCGGCGCCGAGGATGACGATGGCGGTCTTGATGTACCACTCCGGCCGCAATGCCGGCCGCAGCCGCTCGGCCAGACGCGGAAAGCCGTTGCCCACCGCCAGCCCCGCCAGCAGGGCCAGGATGTAGCCGGCTTCGCCGGTGAGGTTGAGCGACCAGCCGATGTTCAACGACTTGAGCTTGTCGGGCGTGGCGGCCAGGTAGGCGTAATGGCCAACTACCCAGCAGGTCATGGAGACGCCGATCACGACGGCCAGGGCCGCCGCGAACCGCTTCACCTCCGTTCCCAGCACCCAGGCCCCGCCGGTGAAAATCGCCAGCACGAACAGCCCGGTCAGCACGACGCTGGCCGCTCCGGACAGGCCCGCCAGACCCGGCGACAGCGGCGCGGCCGCCTGGTCCGGGCGGGTCCACACCCCGATCTTGGCGACCCACCCATAGACTTCCAGCCCGGATAGCGTCACGAAAGCGAGGCCCACCACCAGCAGCCCGATCCAGACGGCCAGCCAGTCCTCGCTGATCCCAGGTCGCCGTTCGGTCATTCCGTTCGTCTCTCCGGCCGTGTAGGCCGACGGGCATGATACTCCGAAACGCCGGCCGGCGGCGACTCGTCCGCCTCCGTGCCCTCCGCGATTTCCGCGTTAAGATGCTCGCACCATGAGCCGAACTACGCCGCTCCCGAGCGAGCGGATGGAGACGGTAGGCCCGGTGGAACCGCCGCACGGCGGCCGGCGATTCCCCGCCCGGACCGAGATCGTGCTGGCGGCGCTGCTGTTTTCGACGGGCGGGGCGGCCATCAAGCTGTCCAG
>JABRVU010000511.1:0-5022 GCA_039961895.1 Phycisphaerae bacterium
CAGCATGGCCACGTGGGCGTCGGCGAAGACGGCGTTGCTGCCCCGCCCGAGGTGCATCTTCAACGCGGCGCGCGGCCGCCGGGCCGAACTGAGGTATTCCCGATACGTCGGGAAGTTCCGTCCGCCGGCCACGTCGAACCAGTCCAGCCCCGTGCTGGTCGGCGGAGCCTGAGCGCGAATCGTGCCGATGTTCTCGCGGATGCCCTTCATTGTCGAGAACGAGTTGTTCGGATCGTCGATATTCCAGCTTTCCTCGATGGCCTCGGTGATGTAAACCGTTTCGCCGGGGAACTTCCATTGATCGATCTTGGTCACGCCCTCGACTTCATACCACGAGCCGCCCGCCGGGTCCGGCTGGCAGGTGGAGGCGTTGATCGGACCGCGGCTGTCCGTCGAGTTGACCACGTAGTCCAGAAAGCGGGCGTTGGAATCCCGGAACCGCTCGGGGCAGGAAAAAGCCTCGTATTTTTCAACCGGCACGCGGTTGAAGTTGATGGCATAGGCGTTCTTGTCGCCGAACAGCCGGGCCACCATCCGCACCCAGTTGATCGGGCCGGAGGCGTCCGCGAAGCCGTGGCGGGAGATGCCGCGGGGCACGAAGCCCTTGTGCTCTCCCGCGAAGACGTTCATGGCCACCCCGAACTGGTGCAGGTTGTGGTTGCAGACGCCGTTACGGGCCAGGGCCCGGGCCCGACCCAGCGAGGGAAGGAGGATGGCGATGAGCAGGGCCATGATCGCCACAACCACCAGGACTTCGATCAACGTGAAACCCGCCCGCCGGGGGCGTGACGGAAAAGCGACTGCGGCCAGGGCGGGGGGGGCGGACAATTCCAGGTCTGGCATCAAATCGGCCCTTTACTCCAGGACGGACAATCGCCGAAGTATATGTATGATAGCGGGTCGGGTTGCCTGACGCCAGGGTCAGGGGTCGGCCTTGTGTCGTCGCCAAGCGGCCTTTTGATGCGAGACGCCTCCCGGAGGTTACGCCAATGCGGTCCAGCAGCTTTCGTAAGTGCTTGATAGCCCTGCTTTCAGGCTCGTATTTGTTCGCCGATACGTCTTGCATTCCCAACCGCGAGCAGATCAACCAGACCATCAACACCAGCATTCTTCAGGGGTTCGGGTTGGCCATCACGCTGGGCATCCAGTCGGCGCTGACCGCGGCGCTGGGCACCGACACCGACGCCACCACCACCGACGGCACGACCGAGACGGGGGGATAGCGATTCTCGCCGCCGCCATCGCGGCACCATCTCACGGCGAGCAGGCACGGGCGGATGGCTTTGAGGTTCCCCCGCGGGCCGTGGTCACAGCGTTCCCAGCAGGTGCTCGATCACCAGGCGCTCGAGGGCCTCGTAGTCGCGGTTGGCGATCATCTGGGCCTCGGCCTTGCGGTCGAAGGTCCGCACCTTCTCGACCATGATCTCGAAGAAGCGCTTGGAGTTGGCCAGGTGGGCGACGCGGTTGTTCTCCTTCTGCGTGCGCAGGGCCTTGACGTCCAGCCCGACCCACTCGCCGTTGCGCCCGTAGCCGGCCTCCTCCAGCACGCGGACCTGGTTGAAGGCCTCGCGGGGGTTGGCCGCTCCGAAGCTCTTGTCCTCGTCGAACTTCAAGCCGTTCTGATCGTTGAGGTGCACGCTCCAGAGCTTCTTGTGGAACAGGGCGAAAGCCATCTCATCCGATGGATCGAGCCCGGCCAGCTTGGCGTGGGCGGTCTCGATCAGGCCCCCCACCCGCGCCGGGTCGTCGGTGAGATACGCCAGCGAGATGGCGTGGCCGATGGTGGGCACGTAGGCCTGGTCCATCGGCTCGTTGGGCTTGGGCTCGATCAGCAGCAGGGCCCGGTCGCTGTGGGCCAGCATCCTGTTGAGGGCCTCCAGCAGCCACTCATGGGCCAGACGGGCGTTCTTGGACTCGCGGATGTAGGTTCCCTCGCGGGCCAGCCAGAGGACGATCTTGTCGGTGCCCAGCTCCGCGGCGATGTCGATGGATTGCAGGGTGCGGTCGATGGCGTACCGGCGGTTCTTGGGGTCGTTGTTGGTGTATCCGCCGTCGATGGTGCGCGGGTCCTCCCACAGCCGGGGGGCGACGAACTCGCATTCCAGCCCGGCGTCGTCCAGGGCCCGCTTCATCGCCCGGGCCTCGCGCAGCACCTGGGCGGCGCTCTTGGCGTTGATGTCGGGGACGGCGTCGTCATCGTGGAACTGAACGCCCTCGAAGCCGAGCTTCCTGTAGATGGGCAGCTTGCGGGCCCAGCTCAGCGGGCCGCGGACCGCCGGTCCGAACGGGTCGGCGCCCTCGTGGATGTTCCAGGGGCCGAAGGAGAAACGGTAGCGGGTGGCCTTGGCCGGGTTGCCGTCGGGTTGTGCCTTGCGCTGCGTGCCGATGAGCCGGCCTTTCGCCGTGGCGGTCTTGGCCATGATGATCCTCGTATGAAGACGGTTTGGTTCGTTCACGTCCCTCCGCGCGACGCCGGACAACGCGACCACGGGGGCCCGCAGGGCGTGAGATTAACGACAGGCCGTCAGCCGGGCAAGCATCCCGGCGTCGAGGCGGTGGCGCGGGGGTGCGTGACTGAATCCGCCGGACCTGAATTCCGTCGTGACCGGCCCCTGTGCCGGTCGCAGAACGGTTTTTGGTCCGATACGGCCCGCGCGGGGGCGGGCCGCTACATGTCTGACCCCCCGCCGAATGTGTCACGGACCCGCTGGCACGCTGGCACGTCTTTCCGCCCACGTCCTTTGCGATCGGGTTGACATGGAGTAGGATCGTGACGCACGGCGGACGGCCGCGACGGGACGGTCTTTCCGTCCCGATCAGTGCCCCATGCCATCAACCTGGCGGGGGCGTTTCAACGACGAAGGGCATGTGCGATGAAGACCATCATGCGACGACGAGAGTTGCTCGGGCGCGCGGCGGCGGTGGTGGGCGGCTTGTCCATGGCCGGCTGCGCCCGGCCGGTCAAAGGCCCCGCGCTCGTTTCAGGCGGCTCGCCGAATGAAAAGCTCAACCTGGGCATCATCGGCGTCAACGGCCGGGGCAAGGCCAACATCGACGGCCTGAAGAGCGAGAACGTCGCCGCCCTGTGCGACATCGACGCCCGCTACCTGGCCGAGGCCGCGACGCGCTTCCCCCGGGCCCGCACCTACGCCGACTGGCGCAAGCTGCTCGAACAGAAGGACGTGGACGCGGTGGTCATCAGCACCGCCGACCAGGTTCACGCCCTGGCCGCGGTCATGGCCATGAAGCTCGGCAAGCACGTCTACTGCGAAAAGCCGCTGGCCCATTCGGTGCACGAGGCCCGCGTGGTCCGCGAGACCTACCTGGCCTGCCGGGGCAAAGTCGCCACCCAGATGGGCACGCAGATCCACGCCACCGAGAACTACCGCCGGGTCGTCGAGCTGGTTCAGGGCGGGGCCATCGGGCCGGTGCGCGAGGCCCACGTGTGGTGCAACCGCGTCGGCCCGGGCGGCAATCTGCCGTCCGGCAGCAAGCCGGTGCCCGATTACCTCTCCTGGGATTTGTGGCTGGGCCCGGCGCCCTATCGCCCCTATCACCCCGACTACCTGCCCGGCAACCTGGTCTGGAACCGCTACTGGGACTTCGGCAACGGCACGCTGGGCGACATGGGCAGCCACCTGATCGACCTGGCATTCTGGGCCCTGGACCTGGGCGATCCAACGACGGTCGAGGCCCAGGGTTCGCCGGTCAGTCCGGTGACCAATCCGCGCTGGCTGATCGCGACGTGGGAGCATCCGGCGCGCGGCGGGCGTCCGGCGGTGAAAGTGACCTGGTACGACGCCGACAAGCGTCCCGAATCGCCGCCCGGCATCGACCTCAAGCCCTGGGGCATCGGCGTGATGTTCGTGGGCGACACGGGCCGCCTGCTGGCCGACTACGGCAAGCACATTCTTCTGCCCAAGAACGATTATCGCGGCTTCACGCCGCCGAAGGCGGAGATCCCTCCGTCGCCGGGGCACTATGAAGAGTGGATCCGGGCCTGCAAGACCGGCTCGCCGACGCTGTGCAACTTCGATTATTCCGCGCGGCTCATCGAACACAATCTGCTGGGCAACGTCGCCTACCGCGTGGGCAGGAAGCTGACCTGGGACGCCGCGAACCTCAAGGCGATCGGCTGCCCCGAGGCCGACGCTTTCATCCGCCGGGAATACCGCAAGGGCTGGACGATCTGATCTCTCCGGCGTCGCGGGACGCCATGAAGAGGTCAAGGTTCCTCGCGTCGAGGCGGTTCAGACGGCGCGGGCGTCCAGGCCTTGGCCACCGTCGCTCCCAGGATCAGCGCCCCGCCGGCGGCGGCCCAGGCGTTGGGAACCTCGCGGTGCAGAAGGAACGTCCAGACCGGGCTGAACACCGGCTCGAGCAGCAACAGGATCGAGGCCGTGAACGCCGGCACGCGGGCCAGACCGCCCGCCAGAAAGACATAGGCCAGCCCGATCTGGAAGACGCCCAGAAACGCCATCAGCAGCCAGTTGCGGAGGGTATGGTCGGCCGGCGCGACCGGCAGGGCCATCGGCAGGCACACCGCCGCGGTCAGCAGGTTGCCCATGGCCACCGCCGACAGCGACACGTCGGCGGTCCGGCTCGACTTGCCCAGCCAGCGCAAGCCGATGAGGGTCATGGCCCAGCCCAGGCCCGACAGCGCGGCCAGCACGTTGCCCAGCAGCGGCCGGGGCGCGGTGGCCTGCGGCGATTCCGAGCTGATGAAAAACAGGCTCAAGCCCGCGAGGATCAGCCCCATCACCACGAGGTCGCGCTTGTGGATGCGCTCGCCCAAAAGCGCGGGGCTCAAGGCCAGCACGTAGAACGGGCCCGTGTCCTGGAGGAAGATGGTGTTCATGGCCGTGGTCAACTTGTTGGCGCTGACGAAGAGGATCAGCATGGCCGAGTACCCGCCCGCGACCAATAGCCCGCGGCGCGACCAGCCCCGCCGGGCCGCCGGCAGCGCGACCAGCAGGGCCGCGGCGGCCAGGGCCGAGCGGAAGCCGGCCACCTGCCAGCTCG
>JABRVU010000512.1:0-4319 GCA_039961895.1 Phycisphaerae bacterium
GCCCGAGCGGCTCGACCAGCTTGTCGATCTCGCGCCGCCCGTAAAGCGCACCGGCCGCCACGAACAGGCATTCGGAAGGCGGGCCTTCCGGCCGTCGGCTCCGGGATTCGATATGCGAACCATGCCCGTGCGAAGCCGCCGGAACATCGGAATCGTCTCGCAGCATCGCCCGCAGGTCGTCGTGGTCGAAGCCGTTGGTGATCGCGCGGATCTCGTCCGCGGCCCGCGCCGGGTAGCGACGACGGAGGTCGTCGGCCAGCGCTGGGCAGGTGGTGAGGACCAGGCTCGCCCGGGCCAGAACGGCACGTTCGAGACCCCGCATCCGCGTGCGCTCGACGGCGCCGGTCGGAGTCCGGCTGAAATCGCTGACCAGGGGATCGCGCAGGTCGGCCAGCCAGGGCACGCCGGCGGCGGCCTGAAAACGCAGGGCCGCCCGGTGGGCGAAGTGCGGCGGGCCGGTGGACAGGACGGCGTCGAACGGGCGCCGCCGATGCAGACCCAATGCCGCCCGTACCACGGCCGGAACCCAGAACTCCTCGCCGTTGCCGCGGCCGACGCGGGCCGTCCAGCGGACCAGCCGCCAATAGACCCGGTCCTCGAGCCAGCGGGCCCGATCCTCGCCGATCACGGCTCGCGCCGTGGAGGCGATCCGTCGGGCCAGACAGGCCGGCTCCAGCCCGGCGACGCGATGGATGCGGCCGGTAGAGGGAATTCCCTCCAGCAGGGACGGATCATGCCAGGGGAACCGCTGATGGCCGGCGGCCAGCACCTCGACCTGCCAGCCGAAGGAAGGCAGATACTTGACCAGCTTGGCCGGACGCTGCACGCCGCTGCCGCCGGTGGGCGGGAACTGGTAGCTGATGAGCAGGAGGCGGCGGGTGGTAAACGTGGGACCGCGCGGGCACAAGCCCGCGGCTCTTTGTTCGACCCAGTTCCGCCAAGCCAGCGCCCGCGCGGGCACCGATCGCGGCGGGTGGCGCGCGCACCGCTCGCCGACGGGAGCCTCGCCGCCGATCACGGTCGTATCACGGACCATACTCATGGCACGTTTTCAATCAATTGCGGGTGCATTCTGAAACCCCGAAAACCGAACGGCTGGAAGCCGGTCCCCCACGGTTTTTCGGATACACCCTCACGCCCGACCCACGACGGCCAGATTGTCGCCCGACAGCCGCCGTCGGCGGGGCCCGGCGGCACGGGCGCGATACGTCTCGATCCTTTCGAGGGCCTCCGACAGCGACGTGGGCGGGTCCAGCCACAGGTCCAGCGCCCGGCTGCCGGGAGTGATGCGATTGAGTCCGCGCGTGGCCCGCCAGCGCAGGGCAGCCGGCAAATGCCTCACCAGGGCGTCGAGTTCCGGCCGGTGGCCCCACAACACGTGCGCCGCGTGCGTCGTCGTCCAGGCCCGACAATCCCGAAAGCCGCACGCGCGCATCAGTCTGACCAGGCTGCCCGGACCGAAGAGAAACAGGTGGAACCGGTTGTAGCCGATCCAGCGCCGCCCGCCGAGGCGCGACCAGAGCCCGGCGGCGTTGGGGGTCTCGAGGATGGCCCGCCCGCCGGGAACCAGCGCGGCCCGCATGGCCTCGAGAAATCGCCGCGGGCTGGTCACGTGCTCGATCACGTCGGTGGCGATGGCCACGTCGAAAAGCCCGAGATGAGCCCCCTGTTCTTCCAGCGTGCCGATCTCGACGGGAACGCCGTATTCGGCCGTTGCCCGCCGGGCCGGTTCCGGGGAGATCTCCAGGCCGTGGACGTCCCAGCCGCGATGCCGGGCGATGGCCAGCAGATCGCCCTGGGCGCAGCCGACCTCGAGCAGGCGTCTGCCGGGCGGCTTCTCCAGCGGCAGCAGCAGCTCCAGGTAAAGCTGCGCCGCCCGCGACCAGCGCCGGGCCGGCGGAAGCGAGAAGATGTAATAATCGCTGCCGTATTGCCCGCTGATGGCCTCGGCCGGCAGTCGCGGCCAGTGGAACACCACCCCGCAGACCTCGCACGCCCACAGCCGGAACGGGCCGGGATGAGCCGCGAAACGCAGCGTCCAGAGCCGGTGCGCGCCGCGGCGCGCACAGGACGGACAGGCTGCCGGACGTGTATCCGAACCGACCACGCGAACACCTCTCAAAGAGCCCTTCCCAGGAGCCTGACCATCGACCGGCTGGAAGCCGGTCTCACGCGGGCTTGGGGATGGGCTCTAAACCAGCGAATACCGCACGAAGCGTTGCACGGCCCAGGGCCAATGCTGAAACGACGGCCGGCGGACGACGGCCCGGTCGATGAAGCCGCGCGTGCGCCAGCGGCAGCGAAACGCCAGGCCCGCCAGCCGGCTGCCGGTGCGCCGCCCGATCCGGGCCAGGGCCCGCCGCACCCATTCCGCGACCTCCCGCGGCCCGGGCTGACGGACCAGCCCGTGAAAATCCACCGCCGTCCCCAGCGGGTTCCAGAGCGTCTGGTAGCGCTGTCGGTCGGTCATCTGCCAGGGGCTGGCCCGGTAGCCGTCGGGCTGGGCCCACACCACCGCCGGGCATCCGCACAACGCCGCCAGGTGCAGCCCGCCGGTCGACTGGCCCACCGCCAGGTCGCAGCCGGTGAGCAGTTCAATCGCCGCTTCGGCCTGGTCGGGATAGAAATCGGCCCGGATGCCTTGCCTCGCCAGTAGCTCTCGCAACTCGGTCCAGTGCTCCGCCGGCCAGTTGTCGGCTTCGCGGAAGCGGCGCGTCCGCCGCACCAATGCCACCCACGGGGCGGCCAGAGGCTCACCGGGGCGGCGCTCGAATCGAATAAACGCCTGGTGCGCGGCGTCGCACGGCCACAGCCGGCCCGCGTAGGCCGGCCAGAGTACCTCCACCGTCGCGCCATTCGCCCGTTGTTCGCCTGCCGCCTCGGCGACGACGCCGGCCAGTCGTTCCCGAATCACCTCCGCGGCGACCGGCCGACGAGGGTGTTCCGCCAGCCGTCGATCCTCATAGGCCGTCCCCGGCAAGCCGGAGAGATCGACCACCCGGTACGTCAGGGGCATGTCCGCGTAGAACGCCGTCCGCCCGGCCGCGCCCAGCACGACCAGCCGCTCGAATCCGCCGTCCCGGAAAACCTTGCGCACCCGGGCCTGCCAGGAGAGCAGTTCCCAGCCGATCTCGCCGACGAAGGGCGCCGCCAGCAGCACGCGCATCAGCGCACCTCCGCGAGTTCGGGCGGGCGGGATCGATCGCCGTAGCCGATCTGCAACCGGCGGAAGCGCACCGGCGGCCGGGCCGGGCCGACCGGCGAATGCGATTCCAGCCGGCGCACCATGATCTCGACCGTGAACAGACCCAGAAGCGGCATTCCCTGGAGCGGGTCGATGGCGGCGGCCGACCAGAGATCGAGCAGGGCCTCGCGCCGGACCCAGGAACGGATGCGGGCATCATCCGCGAGCAGGACGTTCAACGAACCGCTTTGCAGAAGCGTCTCAAACGTCCACCCCCGGATCGCGTTGCCGGCCGGACCCCACCTGCGGAAATACGGATAACGCCGCCCCGCCCACCAGCGATACAGCTTCTCGCGATACCAGTGGTATTCGCGCAACCACCGCCCGGCCGACACGGGCATTCCGCCGGTTTCCGAGCGGGGTACACGGGCGAAGCCCGGGAAGTGCCGGCGAAGCACGTCCAGGAAGGGGCGGCGGGCCCGGCGGATGGCCGGCGGCACCGACTCGAACCAGCGCACCATGACCGCGTCCGTGGCCGGCGTGCGCAGCAGCACGTCGCGGCGGAGCAGGGCCGTGCCCAGCGTGTCCATCCGGCAGCGCCGCGGGCCGTTGATGGTGTATTCGGCCTGACGCAAGGGGTCGTCGGTGGCGGCTTCGCGGCAGGCGCGGTCGATGGTCGCCTCCCAGAGCGATTTGCTCTCGCTCGCCAGGCCCGGCTCCAGCAGCGCGTCGATGAGGCCGATCGGCCCGCCGCTGTGCAGCATGGCCCTGGCCCACGCCCGCTGATGCGGCGGCAGGCGGGTGTCGCCCGGATCGCTGGGGATGGTGGCCCCGCCGGCCACGCCGTTGAAATAGCCCTCCAGCAGCACGCCGCCGGCGCGGCCCGACAGGTAGTCATACAACGCCGCCGCCGGGGGCAGATGGCCGACGTTGTGCAGCCCGTCGATCTCGACGATCACGCGGGCGAGCTGTTCGGACAGCCGTCCGTCGGCCAGCGGCACCCATTCATGATCGGCCCCGGCGACCCGCGCCGCCCGCCGGCCGAAGCGAACGTCGCCGCCGAACGCCAACCCGGCCGAGAAGCACGACGGCACCCGCCCAAGCTCATGGCAGACCGCCAGGATCAGCCGTGAGT
>JABRVU010000513.1:0-11996 GCA_039961895.1 Phycisphaerae bacterium
CGGGATCGACCTGGTCCTCGAGCCCGGCGAGAAAGTGGGGCTGGTCGGACCCAACGGCTCGGGCAAGAGCACGCTGCTGATGTGCGTCAACGGCCTGCTCGAGCGAGCGGACGAAGAGCACGCCGACCAGGCCGGTCGCCGCCCGCCGGCGCCAGGACCACGGGCCTCTACCGGCGTCGCGGGCCCGCCAGGCCTGCCGCAGGTGCATGGCCTGGTCCACCAGCAGGAAGAGGTAACGGTACAGGAACCCCAGCTGGGTCACAAGCACGCGCGGCACGCCCAGCTTCTCGAAGCCCTTGAGCAGATCGGGAAAGCGGGTGGTGCTGGCCAGGCCGATCAACGCCGCCATCCCCAGCACGAAGCGCAGCAGCAGCGAGCCGGCGGTCAGCCACCCGCCGCGGACGACCAGCGACTCGCCCACCCGCACCGGGGTCGCGTCGAACACCGGCGCCAGCGCCACCAGAAAGGCCACGAACGGCGATACCAGCAGGGTATGTTTGAGCACGAAGCCCAGCGGAACGCCCCCGATCACCAGCAGAACGAACGGCAGGACCAGCCAGCCCGGCGCCGGCAGCGCGTAACGCGGCAGCGAAATCAGCGCCATGCTGTACCCGACCACCGCGAGAATCTTTGCCCGCGGGTCGAGCCGATGCACCGGCGAATCCTGGTAGGCGAAGCGATCGAGGTAGTGGTGGTGCATGACCCCGCCCGATGATGCGTCCCGCGGGCCCGCGCGGTTCATTACCCTCGCGGGCGGTTCGTCTCACGTGTCGCCCGGTTCGGCTCGGCGGACCCCGTGGGGAAGTATACCACGGGCGGGCGGGAGACATCACCGACGGTGCAATCCGGCGACGCTCATGAAGGGCTCAGGTGTCTCACCCCTCCGTCCTCGGCCCGCGCGTTTCCGGCGCGGGGCGCCGCACCGCCGGGATGGACGAACTCCGGTCCGTCCTGCTTGGCGGACCTGGACCGGCCGGTGAGCCGCTTGAGCAGGCCGCGCCGGAGGGCGGTGAAAGGCCACGACAAGCGCCGATGCAGCTCGATAAACCAGCCGCGACGGTAGGAGGCGGCGAGCTGCTCGGCGGTCAGCGTATCGGGCCGGTGGCGGCGGCGATGCTTGAGGAGATGATAGCGGTCGCCGCTCTGGAGCTTGGCCAGCAGCAGGCGGCCCAGGGCGAGCGGGATGAGCCGTTGCAGGCCCCGGCGCGGCCGGCCGTTGTGCCCCTCCCAGCGCCAGGAAATCTGGAAGTCGATCAGGCAGGGCCGGCCGTCGTCGCCCACCAGGATGTTCTCGCGTTTTTCGAGGTCCACGTAGGCGATGCCGCGGCGGTGCAGTTCGGCCAGCAGGGCCTCGAGGCGGTCGAAGAACCGGTCGTCGGGCCGCTCGTCGCGCTGAAGCGGATGGCCCTCCACGAAGGCGTGCACGAAGCCGGTCGGCCCGTAGCGTCCCAGCCAGCGGGGGATGCCCTCCAGCCCGTCGAGTTCCCGGTAGAGGCGGCTTTCATGAGCGGCGTGCAGCCGGCCGAGCCAGGCCATCGGCAGGCCCAGCAGCCCGGCCGTCCGACCGACCTTCAGGATCACCTTGCCCCCCGGCCCCTCATACAGGCCGGTGGCGGCGAAGAAATCATGCTTGTACGTGCGCAGGTGCCGGTATTCGCCGTCGGGCAGCGTGATGCTCGACGGCAGGTCCTCGCGCCCCAGGGCGCGCAACCAGGAGTGTTTGACGCGAGGCTGGACCATGACGGCAGGACAGACTAACGCCGCTTGAACGCAAAGAGAAGCGGTCGAGGAGGGGGGAATGGTCAACTGCCTTCGGAATCACCACGGGCATTCCGGCCGTGGCCGGGGTCCGGCCTTTGCATCCTTCGCGTCTTTGCGGTTCAATTCCAGACGCGATTGCGGTTTATCGACGCGCGAGGAGGCCACATCATGCCCGCAACCCATTACGCCGCCATCGACCTGGGCGCCGAGAGCGGCCGGGTCGTCCTGGGATCGGTCACCGACCGGGGGCTGGAACTCGCCGAGGTTCATCGCTTTCCCAACGGCCCGGTGCGGACGCTCGACGAGCTGCACTGGGACGTGCTGCGGCTCTGGTCGGAAATGAAAACCGGCGTGGGCAAGGCCGCCGTCCAGGCCGGTCGGCTGGCCGCCGTCGGCATCGACACCTGGGGCGTCGATTTCGCCCTGCTGGCCAGGGACGATACGCTGCTGGGCAACCCCTTCCACTACCGCGACGCCCGCACCGACGGCATTCTCGACAAGGCCTTCGCCATCGTCCCGCGCGAGGAGATCTTCCGGGCCACCGGCATCCAGTTCATGCCCTTCAACACGCTGTTTCAGCTTCTGGCCATGCGGCTTTCGGGCTCGCCGCTGCTGGAGCAGGCCCGCTCGATGCTGATGATGCCCGACCTGTTCAACTTCTGGTTCACGGGGCGCAAGTGCAACGAGTTCACCAACGCGACGACCACCCAGGCCTACGACCCCACCGCCGGGCACTGGGCGACCGGTCTGATCGAGAAGCTGGGCCTGCCGGTGGGCATCTTCGGCGAGATCGTGCCGGCCGGCACCATCCTGGGCCCCGTTCGCCCCGACGTGGGCGACGAGATCCGCTGCGGCGGCGTGCCGGTCATCACCCCGGCGACCCACGACACCGGTTCGGCGGTGGCGGCCATACCGGCGGCCGGAGACCGGACCTGGGCCTTCCTGAGCTCCGGCACCTGGTCGCTGATGGGCATGGAGATCCCCGCGCCGATCATCAACGCGGCCGCGCTGCAATGCAACTTCACCAACGAGGGCGGCGTCAACGGCACCTACCGCTTCCTCAAGAACATCATGGGCCTCTGGCTGGTGCAGGAATGCAGGCGGACGTGGGAACGCGCCGGAAACGATTACAGCTATGACGATCTGGCCCGTCTGGCCGCCGCGGCCAGGCCCTTCGCGGCCGTCATCGACCCTGACGACCCGTCGTTCCTGCCGCCCGGCGACATGCCCGCGCGGATCGCGGCCTATTGCCGCAAGACCGGCCAGCCCCCGCCCGACGGCCCCGGCGCCCTGGTGCGAGCGTGCCTGGAGAGCCTGGCCCTGGCTTATCGCTGGACGCTGGAGCGCATCGAGGCCTGCACCGGCCGGCGGATCGAGGTGATCCACGTGGTCGGCGGCGGCACGCGGAACCGGCAGCTCTGCCAGTGGACCGCCGACGCGACCCATCGCCTGGTGGTGGCCGGGCCGGTCGAGGCCACCGCCGCCGGCAACGTCATCGTGCAGGCCATCGCCACCGGGGCCCTGCCCGACCTGCCCGCCGCCCGCGACCTGGTCCGGCGATCCTTTGAAACCGTGGTCTATCAGCCCGCCGACCCCGGCCCGTGGGAGGAGGCCTTTCAACGCTTCGCCGCCCTGCGGGCCTGAGAGCAGACTCGATTAAAGAACAAGAGCCCCCGGGATTCGCATCCACGGAGGCTCGTGATGGGAATTCAACCGCGGCAGGCCGCTTACTTGATGAACAGCATCTCCCGATACGTCGGCAGCGGCCAGAGGTCGTCGGCGATGGTGTTCTCCAGTTCGTCGGCCACCTTGCGCAGCTCGGCCATCGCCGGGATCACCTCGTCGCGGTAGTGCTTGGCGTGGGCCAGCACGTCGCCTTCCGGGTGATGGTTGATGGCCGCCTCCAGGTCGGCGATCCGCCGCTCGAGCTGGTTGACCAACTGGTTCATCCTGTCGAGCGAGCCGAGGTGGTCGGTGCTCTTGCCGGCCTGCTTGAGGGCCGCGGCGGTCGAGGCCAGTTCGCCCTGGTACCGGTAGGCCGCCGGCAGGATCATCTGCCGGGCCATGCTCAGGGCCAGCAGACTCTCGGTGTTCACGTCCTTGCAGTAGCGCTCCATGTAAATCTCGTACCGGCTGTGGACCTCGCGCTCCGAGAGCACCTGGTACTTGCTGAACAGCTCGATGATGTCCTTGTCCAGCAGGTGGACGAGGGCATCGACGGTGTTGCGGTAGTTGGGCAGACCGCGGCGCTCGGCCTCCTCGTGCCACTCCTTGGAGTAGTTGTCGCCGTTGAAGATGACCGGCTTGCACTCCTTGACCGTCTTCTGAAGCAGCTTCTGCACCGCGGCGATCAGCACGCCCGGATCGTTCCTGCCGCCGGTGGCCTTCTCCAGCTCGGTGGCCATGTAGTCGAGGCTCTCGGCCATGATGGTGTTCAGGGCCACCAGCGGCCCGGCGATCGACTGGCTCGAACCCACCGCCCGGAACTCGAACTTGTTGCCGGTGAAGGCGAACGGGCTGGTGCGGTTGCGGTCGCCGGCGTCCTTGGGCAGCGGCGGAAGCGTGTCCACGCCCACGCTCAGCGTCCCGCCCTGCTTGGAGGTCTTGGCCCCGCCCTGCTCGAGCTGGTCGAAGATGTCGGTGAGCATGTCGCCCAGGAAGACCGAGATGATCGCCGGCGGAGCCTCGTTGGCCCCCAGGCGATGGTCGTTGTGGGCGTGGGCCACGCTGATCCGCAGAAGCTTGGCCCACTTGTAAACCGCACGCACCACGGCCACGCAGAACACCAGGAACTGCATGTTCTCATGCGGGTCCTTGCCGGGGTCCAGGAGGTTCATCTTCTCCGTGCCCAGCGACCAGTTCAGGTGCTTGCCCGAGCCGTTGATGCCGGCGAAGGGCTTTTCGTGCAGCAGGCAGGCCAGCCCGTATTTCTGGGCCACGCGCTGCAACGTGGCCATGATCATCTGCTGGTGGTCGGCGGCCACGTTGGCGTTCTCATAGACGGGAGCGATTTCGTACTGGGCGGGCGCGACCTCGTTGTGGCGGGTCTTGACCGGCACGCCCAGCTTGTACAGCTCGCGCTCGGCCTCCAACATGCAGGCCAGCACGCGCTCAGGGATGGCTCCGAAATACTGGTCCTCGAACTCCTGGCCCTTGGGCGGCCTGGCTCCGAAGAGCGTCCGCCCGCAGATGGACAGGTCCGGCCGGGCGAAGTAGAAGTTGCGGTCGATCAGGAAGTATTCCTGCTCCGGGCCTCCGGTGGCGAAGACCAGCCCCGGATCGGCATGCCCGAACAGCTTCAGCAGCCGCTGGGCCTGCTTGTTGAGCGCCTGCATCGAACGCAGCAGCGGCGTCTTCTTGTCCAGGGCCTCGCCGGTCCACGAACAGAACGCGGTGGGAATGACCAGCACGGTGCCGTTGGGGTTCTCGAGGATGTAGGTCGGGCTGGTCACGTCCCAGGCGGTGTAGCCGCGGGCCTCGAAGGTCGCGCGGATGCCGCCGGAGGGAAAGCTCGAAGCATCGGGCTCGCCCTGGATGAGCTGCTTGCCGCTGAACTCGGCGATGGCTCCGCCCTGCCCGTCCGGCGAGAGGAAGCTGTCGTGCTTCTCGGCGGTCAGTCCGGTGAGCGGATAGAACACATGGGCGTAATGGGTCGCGCCTTTTTCGATCGCCCACTTCTTCATGGCCGCCGCCACCGCGTCGGCCACCGACGGGTCCAGCCGCTCGCCCCGGCGGATGGTGTTCTGGAGGGCCTTGTAAACGTCCTTGGGCAGCCGCTCCTTCATGACCGCGTCGCTGAAGACGTTGGCCCCGAAGAGCTGGCTCGACGGGGTGTCCCGGAAGTTCCAGGGGGGCTCGATGGGTTTGTAATTGAGAACGGCCGCAATCGCTTCGCGACGAGCATTGTTCAAGGGATACTCTCCTCAAATGGGGTTGACAGGCGCCCTGCTTCGACCGCCGGCATGTTGTCCCGCAACGTAAAGACCGCAGCGAACCGGCCGAGGCAGGACAGCTATTGTATCAAAAGCCACTCTGATGGCAAGCCCGACTCCGGCTGAAGCATCCCTTATGTACCTGGATCGCCTCTTTCGCCTCGGGTCTTGAGCGGGGCGCTATTGCTGCTGGAACCACCAGGGCAATGGCCGGCCTGTGGGGGGGGTCTGGGCCTGTTTCGGCGCGGTGCGCGGCTGGGAGAGGGAATCGGCTCGCCGCTCGGACTTGCCTCCCGGGGATGACGGGGCGGAACCGTCGGAAGTGAACGTCAGCAGCGAAGCCGGGTCCTTCCCCTTGTTCGCCTCGGCCATGCGTTTCTGCTGCTCGGCGGTCGTCTGGGACCACCTCCGGCTGGTTTCCCGATACCAGGCTTCCATCTCCGGCGACTGCCTGGCCCAGTCGGGAATGGCCGGTTCCGACGAGGCACAGCCGGCCGAGATGGCCGTCAGTCCGATCCAGATCCACGCCCGCTTCCGCACGGTCGATAACCTCCGCGGGTCCGGCCCGCGCCGCGGATACAATCTACGGGCCACGTCGGCGAGTTGCAACCTGTCGATCTCTTCGCGCTATCCGCAAAGGGCAACACGAACCTGAAGATATCGAACGGCCCCGACGCCCCCCCCCACGAGCCGCGGGCGATCGTCTGTGCGGCCGTGCGGAGCGGCGGAACCCTTCGCGCACGGTCCGGGCGAGCCCCGCAAGGCGCCTGGTGCCCGCCCTCCCGGAACGCGATCCTCCGTCCCTTCATGCCGGCGGGGTAAGAGCCCTTTTGGAAACCTTGAAAAACGACCGGCTGGAAACCGGTCGGTGTCGGGGGTTGCAGGACGCGCCTTCAAGCAGGTGACCGAGGATGGAGCCATCCCGGCGTTGCCATGCGTGACTTCGAGGAAGGGAATCGTCGCATCACGGCGGTGGAAGAGGTTCCACCGACTCGGCGTAGTCCTTCAGCTCCGGAAGGCTCAGCCGGCTGCCGGCGATGCCGGTGTTGGTCCTGGCGTCTGAAAAATCGGCGGTGATCTTGTCGCCCTGTTCCTTTTCGACGGTCTGCACCCTCCGGGGCATGGCCAGGGCCCGGTCGATCCAGAAGTGGATCGTCTCGTACTTCCTGTCGAGTTCCGTGCCCGGCAGCGGCGTGCACTCGAGGTGATCGGTGTCGGCCAGGGTCTTGGGCGCCTTCGGGTCCGGCGGGATCAGTCTCACCGACAGGTGTTTGACGATGTCGGCCTTGGTCTGGCCGAAGGGCAGCGGAAAGGGGCCCTGCCCCAGTCGGAAGAGCTGGCGGTTCTCGCCGGGGCGGAGCACCTGGTGCTTGATCTTGGTGAGGGTCTTCTCGCGGGCCTCGGTGTACCACTGGCCGTCGAAGACGTGCCACTCCTTCTTGTCGCTGGGCCGGCCGTTGGCCACGCTCCGGTCGAAGCGGATGTGGAAGAGCGGATTGGGCTTGTCCTCCTTGAAGAGCAGGACGCCCTCGAACCGCTCCTCGCCGTTGAAGATGGGGTCTTCCTTGAGGTAGACGATCCGACACTCGATGTCCTTGATCTCCCGGCCCTTGGCCTCGAGCCGGTCGAGGATCCGTTCGACGGCCGGGTCGAGGGCCACTGCGGGGGCGCTGGCCGGCCGGCTGGCCGGGGCCTGGGCCAGGAGCGGCCGCGCCGCTCCGACCGCCACGCCGGTCGCCAGCAGGACGACGCATCGGGTATTCATGAATCGGACCTGGGCCATGGTGTTCCCCAGAGGGCTTGGACTTCGTCATCCTGACGATGCGGGAGATTCTAAGAGCGCCCCCGCCGGCCAACAAGCGCCCGCGCGGCACCGGTCCGGCCCCGCATTGGCGTCATCCGCCCCTTCCGGATAGACTTCGCCGCCTGGAAGGCCGCGGCCGTCGGCCCCGCCTGGTCATGTGGCTTCCTTCGCCTTCGAGGTACGAGTATGCCCGATCGTGACAACTACTCCCACGTCCCGCCGGGAACGCACATTCCGCGGGTCGTTCACGCCATCGTCGAGATTCCCAAGGGCCGGCGCAGCAAGTTCGAGGTCGATAAGCAGACCGGCCTGATGCGCCTGGACCGCTACCTCTATTCGTCCAGCCATTACCCCGGCGATTACGGCTTCATCCCGCAGACCCTGGCCGAGGACGGCGACGCCCTGGACATCATGGTCATGGTCAACGAGCCGACCTTCAGCGGCTGCCTCATCGAGGCCCGCGTGCTGGGCGTGTTCCGCATGCGCGATCACGGGCACAACGACTACAAGATTCTCGGCGTTCCGCACACCGACCCGCTGTTCGACGAATACCAGGCCCTCGACGACGTGCCGAAGAACTATCTGCGCGAGGTCGAGCACTTTTTCGCCACCTACAAACAGCTCGAGGACGTCCACGTCGAGACGCACGGCTGGTCGCACGCGGCCGACGCCACCGCCGAAGTCCACGCCTCGGTGGAACGGTACAAGCAGGCCCGGCTTCAGGCCGAATAGGCCGCGTTCCGCGGGCTTCAGACCGCGCCGTCCGGGTTGGGCGCCCCCGCCGCTGGCTCGTAGACGGCCGTCGCCTGCATGATGTCGAAGGTGTTGAGGGTGAAGCCCCACCGCGCCGGAACCAGCCGTTTCATCGCCGCGTAAGCTCGCGGCCGGCGGAGGCCCAGCACCAGGACCGAGTAGAGCACCTGGCGGAAGCTGCGGGCCACGCCCACCGACCGCACGTCGATGACGCGAAACCCGTGTCGGGCCAGCAGCCGCGGCAGACTCCGGCGGTCGAAGTAGTGCAGGTGCGACGGGGGATGGATCATCCGCCATTTCCGCCCGCGCCACCGCGCCAGGAGGCTGCCGATGTCGCCGGTGGTGATGTAGAGCAGGGCTCCCGGCTTCGAGCAGCGGGCGACGGCCTGGACGAACAGGTCGGGACGCTCCAGGTGCTCGATCACGTCCCACATCACGGTGACGTCCACCGGCCCGCCGAGGTCCTCGACGCCGACCGAGAGGAAGTCATCGGCCCGCACGTCCAGGCCCAGCACCTCGCGGGCGTGGCGGACCGCGGCCGGGTTGACCTCGAAACCGATCACCTCGAAGTGGGCCTTGGCCAGGTCCAGGAAGAACCCGTAGGCGGCCCCGATCTCCAGCAGCCGGCCGCCGGCCCGTCGTCGCCGGATCTGTCCGAGCCGTCGGGCGAAGTTCCTTCGGAAGAAGGCCTCGTCGGCCAGGTAATCGAGGTACTCTTCGCCGGTGAAGTAATCGCCTTCGTAGAGCCGACGGGCGTCGAGCGGCCCGTCCAGCCGGGCGGTGACGAATCCGCACGTCCGGCAGCGCAGCAGCAGATCCAGATGCGGTTCCATGCCCACCCGGCCGCACACCAGGCATTCCGCCTCCGACATGGGCGTCTCCTCGGCCGCGGCCGGCGCGGACCGCGTCAGTCGGCGGCTTCGGGAAGAGTAATCAATCCCGCCAGCCGTTCCATCTCCTGGCGCTGGGCCCAATCGGCGAAGGTCTCGCCGGCGGCGCGGTCCCGTTGCCAGGCCCGGATCAGCCGTTCGACGGCCAGGTGGACGAAAGCGGCGGGGACTTTCACCTTCCTGTCGCCGGCGTCGCAGATGAACCGCCCGAACTCCGGCTTCTCGCCCATTCGCCCGCCGACCAGCACGTGATAGTGCTCCACGCCCTTCTCGCCCTTGTAGGTATAGAGCGTGCCTTGCAGGCCGATGTCGGCGATCTGGTACTGGGCGCAACTGTTCGGACAGCCGGTCACCGAGACGAACAGCGGTTCGTCGGTGGGGACGTTGGCCTCCAGGTAATCGAGGATCAGCTTGGCCCGGTCCTTGGTCTCGACCACGGCGAGGTTGCAGAACTGCGTGCCCGTGCAACTGATGAGGTTCCGCCGCAGCGGATGGGCGTCCACCGGCAGGCCGATCGCGGCCAGCTCCCGGCGCAGCTCGTCCACCTGGCCGGGCTTGACGTGCAGGAAGATGAGGTTCTGCTTGATGGTGGTGTTGAGCGGTCGGGCCGGGTCCTGGCAGAACCGATCGGCCAGGTCGGCCATGCGGGCCATCTGGTCGGTCGTCAGCCGGCCGCGCGGAACCGGCACGCCCACGTACATCAGGCCGTTCTTGAGCATCCCGACGCCGACGTGATCGTCGCTGCCGGCCCCGACGGGCCCGACGATGCTCTCGTCGTGTTCGAGGGCATAGCCCAGATACGCCTCCAGCTTCTCGCGGACGGCCTGCCAGCCCACTTCGGCCACCCAGAACTTCAGCCGGGCCCGCAGCCGCCCCTGGCGCAGCGAATCCTGGTCGCGGTAGATGTGGGTGATCCGCCGGCAGACGTCGGTGACGAGCTTCACGTCGGGTTGCAGAAAAACGCGCAGCGACTGGCCGTAGTAGGGCGTGTCGCGCAGGCCGCCGCCCACGCACAGCCCCAGCCCGCGCTCGACCCGCCCGTCGCGCCGCCGCTCCACCCCGAACAGGCCGATCTCGTTGATCTGCGGCGCCGTGCAGTGGATCCGGCAGCCGCAGATCGAGGTCTTGTGCTTGCGGGGCAGGTTGCTGACCTCCTTGCCCGCGCCGCGGTACATGTCCGAGATGGCCTGGGCGAAGCCGCCGACGTCCACGATCTCATCGGCCAGCAGCCCCGCCAGCGGGCAGGCGGTCACGTTCCGCGGGGCATCCCCGCAGGAAAACTCCTGGTACATCCCCAGCTTGTTGTAGATGCGGTCCAGCACGTCGGGCAGGTCCTGGACGGTCAGCCAGTGGAACTGGATGTCCTGGCGGGTGGTGATGTCGCCGAAGCCGCGGGCGTAGCGCCGGCCGATCTCGGCGATCTCGCGCAGCTTGAACGCGGTCAGGGCCCCGCCGGGAATCTTGATGCGCAGCATGAAGTGCCCGTCGTTGGGTTTCTGCCGGTAGATGCCGTACCACTTGAGCCGCTCGAAGTCGGCGGGGTCGATGGCGGCGTAGTCGCCGATGGCCGCGTAACGGGCGATGTCACTCCATACGTCCAGTCCGTCCTTGGCCCGCTTGATGGCCTCGACCTTGTCGGCTTTCGTGGTCATGTCCGGTCCCGATGGATGCTTGAATCAGTGCCTCGGCCGTCTCAACTCCGATTATAGAGGGACCGGCGACGAGGGGCGAGAGGCGCGCGGCATGGCTGCGTCGCTGAACACCCAGGAAAGAGAGGAGGAAAAGAGAATACCGGGGGGACGAGGCAACAGGCTGAAAAACCGCCGGCACGGCATTCATTGAGCCGTGCCGGCGGCACTCGATCAGCCAGAGTCGCCAGAAAGTGCGGCGTCACATTCACTCCGTCGAAGGCTCGGTCAGCCCCGCGTCGCGGAGGTTCTGCTCGGCCTGGAGCGCGCCCTCGAGGGCGTCTTTCGGAACCGCTCCCTGCGAAGCCGGGGCCTCGCCGTCCGGCCGGGACATCTCGCGCTGGATCTCTTCAGGCGACTTGGCCTCGAGGAAGGCCTTGGCCAGGTCCTTGTCGGCCTCGAAACGGCGCTGGATGACCTCGAAGGTCTTGGCGGCCAGTTCACGCTGGCCGGTGAAATGGCGGACGAAGCCCAGGACCAGCCACGCATCGGCCTTTTCCGGCTTGTGGCGGAGGTGTTCCTCGAGGGCGGCCAGGTGGGCGTCGAAGTCGCCGGCCTGCCCGTAGCGCTGCCGGATGTCCACCGGCGAGTTCACCACGTCGGGCATCGCCCGGATGCCCCGGCGGATGGCCAGGGCCGAAGCCTCGTAATCCCGCGTGGCGAAGCGGGCCACCGCATAGGCCAGCCAGGCGTCGATGTTGTTGTTGTCGCCCAGGGCCACTTGCAGGAACGTCCGCCCGGCCTGGTCGTACTCGCCGGCGGCGAAGGCCCGCAGGCCGTCGCGCATCTGCTGCTGCTCGCGGGTCAGCTCCTGTTGAGGCTCGTCGGGCGCGGGCGGTTCGCCGGGCGTCTGGGTGATCGGGGCCGGCTCCTCGGATGGCGCCGAGGGCGCTTCCGCGGGCGGAGCCACGGGGGCCTGCGGCGCGGTGGCGGCAACCGGTGCCGGGCCGGCCACGCCGGCCGGCGGAACCTCGGCATAACCCGGATTGGCCGCATACGGCGCGCCCGCGTATCCCCGCGGCGGACCGGCATCCACGTATCCGCCGTCGGCGTAATAACTGCCGTCGGCGTAATAGCCGCCATCGACGACGTACGGCGGGGGGGTGACGAAGGTCGTCGAGCTGAAGACCGGCACCGGATAGACCGGGTAGACCGGATAGGCCGGATA
>JABRVU010000514.1:0-4991 GCA_039961895.1 Phycisphaerae bacterium
CTTCTACACCCTGGCGACCGAGAACCTCTCCGAGACCAAGGCCTATGCGACGGCGTCGGTCCTGGTCATCGCCATCCTGTTGATCAACCTGTTCGCGTACTGGCTGATGAGGCGAGTCATTACCCGAGGAGGGCGCGCCCATGCCTGAGTTGCAGACCCGGCGGCGACCCCGGCACCGCGAGGCCGGCGTGCTGGTGGCTTCCCGACCGTTATATGACCCCCCCCCGGCCGGCGAACATCACCAGGCCCGCCGCCTGGGCGAGGCCTCGCCGGAGCCGGCCGAACGGGCCAAGATCGTGGTGCGGGACTTCACCGCGAGTTTCGACGGCCGGCCGGTGATCCGCAACCTCAACCTCGAAATCTTCCCCCACGAACGGCTGGCCATCATCGGACCGGCCTCCAGCGGCAAGACCACCTTCCTGCGTTCGCTGAACCGGCTCAACGACCTGACGCCGGAATTCGCTCACACCGGCGAGATCCGGATGGACGGTCAGGACATCTACGATCCGGACGTGGACGTTCCCGCCCTGCGCCGGCGCGTGGGCATGGTCTACGCGGTGCCCGTGCCGCTGCCCTGGTCGATTTACGACAATCTGGCCTACGGGCTCAAGCTGGCCGGCGTGCGCGACCGGGCCTGCCGCGAGGCCCGCATCGAGGCCGCCCTCAGGGGCGCGGTCCTGTGGGACGAAGTCAAGGACCGGCTCAGGGAGCCGGCCCACCATCTCTCCGGCGGGCAGCAGCAGCGGCTGTGCATCGCCCGCGTGCTGGCCCTGGAGCCGGAGGTGCTGATCCTGGACGAGCCCTGCTCGGGGCTGGATCCGATCTCGACCGGCAAGATCGAGGACGCCCTGCTCGAACTCAAGGCCCGGCACACCATCGTGCTGGTGACCAACAACACCAAGCAGGCCGCCCGGGCCTCCGACCGCACCGCCTTCTTCCTGATGGGCGAGTTGATCGAAGTCGGGCCGACCTCGGAGATCTTCACCCGCCCGCGCGACCAGCGGACCGACAACTACCTGGTCGGCCAGTTCGGATGACCGCCCGTCATGGAGTACAAGCTGCAAGCCGAGTCCCTCAATCTCTTCTACGGGGACTTCCACGCCCTCAAGGACGTGAACCTCTCGATCCGCCCGCGGGCCATCACCGCGATCATCGGGCCCTCCGGGTGCGGCAAGTCCACGCTGCTGCGCTGCTTCAACCGGATGAACGACCTGATTAAAAGCGCCCGCGTGACCGGCCGGGTGCTGCTGGACGGGGCGGATATCTTCGACCCCGCGACCAGCCTGACCCAGCTTCGCCGACGGGTGGGAATGGTGTTCCAACGGCCCAATCCCTTCCCCTTGTCGGTCTTCGACAACGTCGTCTACGGGCTGCGCGTCCACGGTCTGTCGGGCCGGGAACCGCTGGAAAGCACGGTCGAGGCCAGTCTCCGGGCCACCGCCCTGTGGGACGACCTCAAGGACCGGCTGCACGCTCCGGCCCTGTCGCTTTCGCCCGAGCAGCAGCAGCGGCTGTGCATCTCGCGGCTGGTGGCCGTCGAGCCCGAGGTGCTGCTGATGGACGAGCCCTGCTCGGCGCTGGATCCCATCGCCACCGCCCACATCGAGGAGCTGATGCGCAAGCTGGCCGAGAGGTACACCATCGTCATCGTCACCCACAACATGCAGCAGGCCGCCCGCGTCTCCAGCGAAACCGCGTTCATGCTCCTGGGCGACCTGGTCGAGTTCGGCCCGACGACGCAGGTGTTCCAGACCCCCCGCGACAGACGCACCGAAGATTACGTGTCGGGACGGTATGGGTGAGAGGAGGCGCGGGGATTTCGGATTGCGGATTGGATGATGAATCTGGAACCGCGGCCGGCGCGATGGCGAAATGGGAAATGCGGATCCACCACCCCCACGTTGACTAAGAGTGCATCCTGCAACCCTGAAAATCGACCGGCTGGAAGCCGGTCCCACACGGGTTTCCGAGGGCACGATAAGAGCCGGGCCAAACGACCATCGAACGCTCGGTAGCCGAGGCAGAACAGGCCTTGAATCCCCCTGCACGCGGGCCTCGCCGGCGGAGCAATTCCGGACCAGGCCGTCCGGCCGCCTGTTTCACCTGACCGCCTTCGCCCTTTCACACTCGCCGGCAGAGCGGCATGAAACGCCAGGGAAGTGTATCCAATGAACAGCGGGCGGAGGGCGTGCGATGGCTCCCGCTGGCCCCGGCCATTCAACAGGCATAGGGAAAACACCCGCAAAGCAGGATGAGCTGTGATTTTCATTCGGAGCCGGCCGTTGCGACGGCCTGTGAGTTTGGCATGGATCGACAGACTTAATCTATTATGATAACAATAGTTATGATTACCGAAACGCGGACTGAAGGCCGGCGGACATGAACCGGCAGGCTCCAGGCGGCCGATTCCGATGGGATTGCTGGAAATTCCCCGCAAACAGGGATGACAAACGCCCGGCCTTGTCGTATACTGTAGGCGCCTAGCAGGAATTGTCTGGCGGCAACAAGCGGGCTCAAGCGTTCATGCCGCCGCCTTCAGGCGCCATTTCCACCACTCGCCGGACTCCAGCAAATGGGACCGTTGAGTTGAATCCCTGAAGGTTGACGCTATTTCCCTTTGGGTCAAGCCGGCGTGAGGTTTGGCGGAAGGTCAGGGTTTGTGTGGCTGGGCGTCTGGTCTTCGGCGCCGGGGTCGCCGGGGCGAGGTTGATGGCCTTATCGTGTTCGCCGGAAAACCGATCATCGGGTTGGCCGGCGGGATCGGGTCGGGCAAGAGCACCGTGGCCGCGATCCTGGAAGAACTGGGGGCTCGCGTCATCTCGTCGGATCGACTGAATCACGAGGAGCTGGATTCTCCCGACGTTCTGGAACAGTTAAGCGCCTGGTGGGGAACGCAGGTTCGAACGCCCGACGGGCGGGCGGATCGGGCGGCGATCCGGCGGATCATTTCCGCGGACGCCGACCAGCGCCGCCGGCTCGAGCAACTGGTCCATCCGCGCATCGCCGAGCGGCGGCGGAAGCTGATGGAAGACTGGTCCGGCGACCCGGCGGTCAAGGCGGTGGTATGGGATTCGCCGCTGCTGTTCGAGGCCGGTCTGGCCGAACAGTGCGATCGGATCATTTTCGTAGAGGCGCCGCGGGATACCCGGCTGGCCCGGCTGAAGCGCGACCGGGGCTGGTCGGCCGAGGAGCTGGAGCGGCTCGAGTTTTCGCAAAAGCCGCTGGACTTTAAGAGGGATCGCGCCGATTATAGAGTAGTGAACCATTCCGACCTCGAAGATCTCCGCCGACAGGTAAGCGACGTCTTTTCACGCATCCTCTCAGGCCAGCAGCAGTAGCATCTTCGCGGCGGCGGAATGAACGTCACACGCACGCACGGGGACTCACCCCTTTCACTTTTCACACCAGCAGGAGGATTGGTTCATGGCGAGAGCCAACGACAAGCCGGCACGCGGTCAGACGTCCAGCACGGGGCCGCGTCGGCGCACGCGGACCGCGTCCGACGTACCGGAGGCGCCGGTCGCCGTCGCCAACGGCAACGGCGGGCCGCCCGACGACCCCGTGGAACCGGCCCCGCCGGCCATCGACGAGGAAACCCATCAGAAATACGAGGAGGTCAAGCGCGGCGACCTGCACATCAAGGACCTCCAGAAGCTCGACGTCCACGCCCTGCACGAGATCGCCAAGCAGGAGGGGCTCAGCGAATACACCGGCCTGTCCAAGGCCGAGTTGATCTTCAAGATCCTCAAGGAGCGCATCCGCCAGAACGGGCTGATGTACGGCGAGGGAGTGCTGGAGATCCTGCCCGACGGCTTCGGCTTCCTGCGCAACCCGGAGTACAACTACCTGCCCTGTCCGGACGACATCTACGTGAGCCCCTCGCAGATCCGGCGGTTCGGGCTCAAGACCGGCCACATCGTCGCGGGTCAGATCCGCCCGCCCAAGGAGTCGGAGCGCTACTTCGCCCTGCTGCGGGTCGAGGCCATCAACTTCGAGGACCCCGAGCGGGTCACCGAGAAGACCAACTTCGAGGACCTCACGCCCCTGCATCCGGGCCCCAAGGACCCCGCCAAGGCCAAGCTGGGCGTGGAGGGGCGCTTCCGGCTGGAGACCACGCCGGACGAGATCAACATGCGCATCGTGGACCTGGTCACGCCCATCGGCAAGGGCCAGCGCATGCTCATCGTGGCCCCGCCGCGGACCGGCAAGACCGTGCTCTTGCAGAAGATGGCCAACGCCATCGCCCACAACGAACCCAACGCCTACGTCATCATCCTGCTGATCGACGAGCGGCCGGAGGAAGTCACCGAGATGCAGCGGGCCACCAAGGCCGAGGTCATCTCCTCGACCTTCGACGAGCCGGCCAGCCGCCACGTGCAGGTGGCCGAGATGGTCATCGAGAAGGCCAAGCGCATGGTGGAGTACGGCCACGACGTGGTCATCCTGCTGGACTCCATCACCCGCCTGGCCAGGGCCTATAACACCGAGGTGCCGCACTCGGGCAAGATCCTCACCGGCGGCGTGGACGCCAACGCCCTGCAAAAGCCCAAGCGTTTCTTCGGCGCCGCCCGCAACATCGAGGAGGGCGGTTCGCTGACCATCATCGGGACGGCCCTGGTGGACACCGGCAGCAAGATGGACGAGGTGATCTTCGAGGAGTTCAAGGGCACCGGCAACGCCGAACTGCACCTGGACCGCCGGCTGGTCGACCGCCGTGTCTGGCCGGCCATCGACATCAACTCCAGCGGCACGCGCAAGGAGGAGCTGCTCCTGGCTCCCGAGGAGCTGGAGTTGATCTACAAGCTGCACCGCGTGCTGAGCGACATGAACCCGGTCGAATCCATCGAGCTGTTGCGTAACCGCTTGCAGAAGGTGCGCACCAACGCCGAGTTCCTGATGACCATGAACTTCTGACCAAGCGTGCCGCAAGCCGGGTGGAGCCGGGCTGTTGCCGGAAGAGAGCGCCGGCCGCGGCGGGGCGGGTGGCCGAC
>JABRVU010000515.1:0-2046 GCA_039961895.1 Phycisphaerae bacterium
CCCGCCCGATCATGCGCCGAACGGCCGGCAGGGCCGACCGCGCGCCCCGACGGCGGGGCGGCTCTCCGCCCGCCTGAATGATCGGATCGAATGATGGGACGGCGCCGTCGTCGCGCAAGTACTGGAAGCCGCCCGGCCCGTGGAGTACCTGACGCTGATGGCGGGAACACGCGCTGCTGAGTCGCGGTCAGGGGAGTTGGCATGAACGCGGACCGGATCTGCTCCTGGCGGCCGGTCTGGCCCGCGCACATACCGGCCATTCGATCGCTCGTCGGCGCGTGGTGCTCAGCATTCCACCCGCTTGAAGTGGCGGACGCCCAGGATCATGGCCACGGCGGCGGCGGTGACGTTGAGGGCCACGACGGCGCCCAGCCAGACGATCATCTCGCCGGTCAGGCTGGCCCCGAAGTCGCCGGTGGTGGCCTTGACGCTCATGATGCCCACCCCGACCAGCGAGGCCACCACCAGGGCGATGGACAGCAGCAGGCTGACCGTTCCTCCGAAGCCCCCGGCGATGCGGGCGGGATTGCGTTCGTGGAAGACGGGCATGCGGGCCCCCACGCCGATGCACACGCCGCAGAGCCCGACGCAGACGGCCACGCTGGAGACCAGGTGGGCCGCCGCCAGCGGGCGGGACAGGTCCAGCTTGTACACCGATACCGCCACCACCCCCAGCGCCGCCGCCAGCGTGATGGTCAGGGCGTAGAGGAACTTGGCCGCGATGATCCGTCCGCGCGAGATCGGCAGCAGCCCCAGCAGCCACAACTGCTGGCCCTCCAGCGAGACCAGCGGGAAGACGAACCGGTTGGTGAACGTGGCCAGGATGAGGCTGACCGCCGTCTGGTTGAGGAAGGCGATCAGCAGCTTGAGGGTGGGGTTGACCAGGTCGGTCCAGAGGCGCTGGACGTTGCTGACGTAGAGGGCCAGCAGGCCGATCAGGATGGCCATCTGCGACCACTGCAACGGGTCGCGCAGGAGGCTCTTGAGGTCTTTGGCCGCCAGCAGCCGCTGCCGCCAGGGCAGGTAGGCGAAGATCACCTCCGAAAGCCAGGATGAGAACCGCCCCCGGCGCCGCCCGCCGCGGGCCCCCGAGGTCTGGGCCCGGTCGAAGGCCGCCGGAAAGCCCCGCGTGACGATGCCCACCGCCGCGAAACTGAAAAACGCCGCGTGGGCGGCGGTGACGAAAAGATAGAACAGGGCGTCGCCCGTCTGGCCCTGGAGGGCATGGTTGATGCCCTTGGACACCCAGGTGTGCGGGAGCATGGCCCCCTGCACGATGCTCACCCGGTCGTAAAAGTCGCTGAGCCAGTGGGCCGAGGTCATCGGCGAGCGGGCCAGGCCACCCATCCACCAGGCGGCCAGCCCCACGAGGACCACGCCGAGCGTGATGATCACGCGCTTCGGCGTCTTCGGAAAACACACCGCGGCGGCCCAGGCCAGCAACAGTCCCAGGGCCCCGGGCAGCGGGATGAAAAGCAGAAATAGGGCCAGGAACAGCGGGTAGAACGTCCAGGGGACGTAAAACGTCCGGGCCATGGCCGCCATCAACGGCAGGCCCAGCAGGATCAGCGACCAGCTCGACAGCAGGAGGCTTTCGAGGTATTTGACGATGACCACGTCGCGCGGTTCGAGCGGACTGGCGACGAGGTAGGCGCTCTCCGGCCGGCGGAACAGACCCCCGTACGACAGGATCGCGTTCGAGAAGGCCAGCATCCCGGTCATGGCCAGGAAAAAGAACGTGAAGATCAGCGGCGTGGCCACGATCCCCTCCAGCACCGGGCGGCGGACCTGGCGGAGCGTCTCGTACAGCAGCACGTAGAGCCCCACCCAGATGAGCAGGAGGGAGGCGATCGAGCCGATCAGCCGCAAGGGACGCTGATGCAGGGCCTGCCGAAGCTGGTTGCGCAGAACGGTCAGCCGCAGCCGCAGGAGCAGCGGCACGGCGTTCCGGGGAATCGACAACGCGGGGAGTTCTGGAGACAGGGGGTGGGTTCCTGGTTTCTGGTTCCTGGTTGACACTCTGGCGGACGTTTCATCGTCGGCGAT
>JABRVU010000516.1:0-5315 GCA_039961895.1 Phycisphaerae bacterium
CCGTTGAAGCCGCCGCCGATCGGCCGCTGACGCGCTGCCCCTGCTGCGGCGGCGGAGAGATGTTCGTCCGCAAGGACTTTCCCCAGAAGCTCGGCCTGCTCCTGGTGGTGCTGGTGGCGGGAACATCCCTCTATCTGTTCGGGACCGGCCGGCTGGAATGGGCCCTGGGCGTGCTGGCCGGCCTGGTGGTGATTGACGTGGCCATCTATCGGCTGGTGCCGGCGATCACGGTCTGCTATCGGTGTCGGGCCGAGTTCCGCGGCGTGGCGATCAATCCCGAGCACGCCGGCTTTGATCTGGCCACGGCCGAGAAACACCGGCCGGCGTGACCGGGTTTCCGCTCAACGCGGAGCCTTCCGGCTCATCCCCGCGTTGCCTGACGCAACCTCGGGGCTTGCTGAACCCCGCACCCTGAACCCTCTACTTGCTCCCCGACCAGTCCTGCTCGTAGACCACGTGTCCGCTGGCGACGAAGCCGAGTCGGCGGTAGACCTCGATGGCCGCGTGATTGTGCCGTTCGACGTAGAGCCGCAGGCCGCAGACGCCGCCGGTCCGCCGGGCCTCGTCGGCCACGTGCTCGAACAGCCGTCGAAAGACGCCCCGGCCGCGGAATTCGGGAGCCACGTAAACGCTCTGAAACCACCAGAACATCCCGGCCCGCCAGTCGCTCCACTCGTAGGTAATCATGGCCTGTCCGACCACGCGCTGCCCGCAGCAGGCCAGGAAGTATCGGCAGGTCTCCGGGCGGGCCAGCCCCTCGCGCACGCCCCGCAGCGACGTCCGTGGGTCGAGGGGTCGCGACTCGGTCTCCATCGCCATACGCTCGTTGAACGCGCTGATGGTCTCGGCGTCATCGGGCCCGGCCGGGCGTACGAGAATCTCCGCTGAATGGCTGCTCATGTCAAAGGTCCGCCGCGCGGGACGGCGTCCCCCCGCGCCGGGCGGCGCGGTGGACGGACGCGTACGATCATCAGCCCGCCTCGAACCGGTAAGTCCGGTCGAAGGCCTCGTCGAAGCTGAAGACGTCCTTGAAGTCGTCGATGCTGTCGGTCGGCTGCTTCTGAAGCCAGCCGTTGTTGACCAGGGCGAAGACGATGGCCCCGATGTCCTCGGTACGGGTGATGTTCCAGCGGGCCAGCACGGCCCGGGCCATCAGCCCCCAGCGCTGAAGGGCCACGTCGCGGATGGCGAAGCAGAGCTGCTGGCCGGTCACGTGGCGGTTCATCCGCTCCGCTCCGCCGAGCCGCTCGATCAGGGCCGCGACCTTCGGGGGCAGCGCGCCGGCTTCGAAGCGGCGGCGAAGCTCCTCGGGACTGACCTCGTGCTGGGTCATCCACTTGTGCAGGGCCTCGCACTCGGGGCCGGGCGGGCCGTGAACAGCCTCGGCGGCCACACCGATACACTCCTGGACGAACATGAAGGCATCGGCCGGATACCGGCCGGTTTCGGTCACGATCTGTTCGAGCGTTTTATCAGGTTGGTGCTGAGGCATCGTGCAACCGTGCTCAGGCGGGTCCGCCGTTCGGCGCCGCCAAACGATTCGGTCGATCATCCCATGTGTCGAGCGAGCCGGCACATCCTACGTCGGCCGCCGGACGAGAAGAATGCCGGCCGCCGCCTTCACCGCGCGGGCCAGTCGGTTGATCGTTCCCGCTCGATGGCGTCCATCGGGCCGCACCGCGTCAGGGGCCCGGCGTCGGGCCGGGGTTTTGCCGGCCGGACCCTCCCTCACCGCCTCCCCCGCGGCGTCGGCGGCGCCAGCTTCGGCCTCTCGGCCGGCCCGTCTCGGACCGTCCTGAATCTTTCCGCTCGGAATGGTCCGGGGGGGCACCTCCTTCAGGCGGGTCAGCCTCGGTCGACGGCGGCGGATCGCGCGGCGTCGGCATCTGGGCACCCTCCGCCACCCCGCTCCCATCGGCCGTCTCGGGCGGATCGTGCGGCGCCGGCGGCCACGGCCCCGAACGCGAGTCCCGACGCGGACCGGGGCGGTTCTCGGAACGCGGGCCGGGGCTCGTCTGATCGGTTCGCGGTCGGCCCGTCCCCCGCCGACGGTCATCCGCGGCCTGAGGGCCCGGACCGACCGGCGGAGGCACACCCACCTCCAACACGTCCTCCATCACCACCGTCATCAACCGGTCGTCGTCGCAGCGGATCTTCACCAACTGGGTCAGGATCTGACGATCGATCACCTGACCCGTCCCGTGGGTGGTCCGCACGCGCACCCCCAGCCGGGGCAGCTTGCGGTCCAGCTCCTCGTAGCTCTCGTGCTCATAGCGCAGGCAGCACTTCAGCCGCCCGCAGCGCCCGCTGACCTTGGAGGGGTCGAGCGTGGCCTTCTGGAGCTTGGCCATCTGCATGGAGATGGGCTTGAGCGTCTTGAGGAAGTTCTTGCAGCAGCATTCGCGCCCGCAGGTTTCGTAGTCGGCCACCAGCCGGGCCTCGTCGCGGGCCCCGATCTGGCGCATCTCGATGCGGGTCTGGTATTCGCCGGCCAGTTGCCGGACCAGCTCGCGGAAATCGACGCGCTCCTCGGCCAGGAAGTAAAAGACGATCCGTTCACCGCCGAACAGGTGCTCGCAGTCCACCACTTTCATGGGCAGACCCAGCCGGGCGACGATCCGCCGGGCGGTCTGGATCTTCTCGAAGTTCGAGTCCTCGATGTGCTTCCACTCGGCCAGGTCGGCCGGGGTGGCCTCGCGCAGGATGCGCCCCTTCTTGAGCTGGTAGGCGTCGCCTCCGCAGGTCTCGGCGTAGGCCCGCATCTGGTCGCGCGGGACGGACTTCTCGCAGCCGAAGCAGGTCAGGCTGACCTGCTGGCCGATCTCGATCCCGCGGTCGGTGGCGATAACCACCTTGGCCCCGCAGGTGAACTTCAGGTCCGGGGGGTGCGAGAACTCGCCGATGTGGCGCATCCGCCCGAAGCGCACGGCGGTGGTCGGGTAGATTTTCTCCAACCCGTTCCCGCACCGTTCGGCGGCGCTGGCGCATCCACCGCAATGAACCATGAAAAACGATCCTGTCCCGCCCGTCAGCGTGGCGCGGGCCGTCGAACCCCGGGCGTCAAAGCGATCCAGGAAGCCGCGGGCGCCGCGGGCGGCAGCCCCGCCGACCCGCCGGCCGGCCCTTCTCCTGGTTTCACTATAGCGACCGGTAGGCGGTTTGGACAGCCGGCAGACCTGATCGGCCATGCGCCCGCCGGCGCTCTCTCCTGGTTCACCGGCCCAGGGCCGTGATATACTGTCAACATGGAGCGTCGCAAGCGATTCACTTCTCCCCATCGCTTGACGATGGGGATCCTCGGGGTGTGCATCCTGGCCGTGTTCACCCTCTTCGCCGTCTATTGCGTGCTGGCCTTCACGGAGTTCCCCGAGCTGCTGTTGGGCTGGGGCGGCTGGCTGATTCTGGCGGTCGGCGTGTTCGGCCTGGCCGTCCCCCTGGCCCTGGCGGCGCTGCTGGTCTTCTGCCACCGGGAGTTTTTCGGCACGCGACCGGCGTGGCTGTCATCGGCTTTCCTGGCGATTCATTGGATGGTGTACGTGCCCTACGTGGTTTTCGCGGTGGCCCCCCCGCTGGCGGCCGTCTGGCCGTGCCCGGACATGCAGGATCCCGACGGGCGTTTCCTGGCCTGGGCCCTGTTCGCGTTAGGAGCCGGGCTGCCCGCCCAACTGTTCCTGGCTTTCCACTGGCCGTTCCCCGCCCGTCCGCGCGCCGGGCGCTGGTTCTTCCCCGCGCCGCTGCCGCACGTCAGTCTGCGGCGCAAGCGCGCTCATCCCTGATCCCCCCGCGTTCGCCGACCTGGTTCCCGGGTCCGCCAGGCCGGTCGGGCCGCGGACCGCGACCGCGGAAAAAATAATAAACCAGATGGTTGATAATGGGCGGGATCCCGGTATACTAAACCACATGGTTTTAGATCGATCCGGGAGGCTGGACCGGGTTTTTCACGCCTTGGCCCACCCGGCGCGGCGGGCCATGCTGCGCCGCCTCTGCGACCGGGAACGGAATCTCAGCGCCCTGGCCGCGCCGCTGAAAATGTCCTTCCCCGCGGCGTCCAAGCACGTCAAGGTGCTGGAGCGGGCGGGGCTGGTGCGCCGCCGCGTCGTCGGACGCGAGCACATCTGCCGCATCGAGGGCCGGCCGCTGGCCGAGGCCAACCAATGGCTCGAGGCGTATCGCCGAAACTGGGAGCGGAACTTCCTGCGTCTGGATGCTCTGCTCGACCAGATGAAGGCTGAAGAACGAGACAGGCGGTCTGGACAGCCCAAACCCTGAAGGAGCCCGACGATGGACAAACCCGGCCGGATGGCCATCACCACCCCCTCGGATCTCGAGATCGTCATCACGCGGGGCTTTGACGCCCCGCGCCGCCTGGTCTGGCAGGCGATGACCCGGCCGGAACTGATCCGGCGCTGGCTGTTCCTGCCGCCGGGCTGGACCATGACCCGCTGCGAGGAGGACGTGCGGGTGGGCGGGGCCTATCGCTGGGAGTGGGCCGGACCGGACGGCGGGATCGCCATGTCCATGGGCGGTGTGTATCGCGAGGTGGTGCCCCATGAGCGCCTGGTCCGCACCGAGAAGTTCGAGTTCGGGTGCCAGCCGCAGGCGGGCGAGCAACTGGCCACCATGGAGTTCCTCGAGCAGGGCGGCGTCACGCTGGTGAAGATCACCGTCGTCTACCCCTCCAGGGAAGCCCGCGACGCGGCCCTGGCCTCGGGCATGGAGCGGGGCATGAGCGCGGGGTACGACCAGCTCGAGGCCTTGCTGGCGTCGGGAGCCGTTCACTGATCGGGGCGCGGGGGCGCGAGGCGGCCTGGCTTCTGAAAAACCGGAGGTGTCCCATGCCTGAACGTTCCGGGAGACGGTCCGCCAAGCGGCCGTCCAAGGTGGTTGCCCGAAAAGGGGTCGGCGACCGCGCCGATGCACCCGCCGAGACCGAAGGCGATACGCGCGTGCGCGCGTATATCGCTGCTCTGCCGCCCTGGCAGCGCGAGATTGCACGATCCTTCGATGCCCTCATGGCCAAGGAGGTGCCCGGCGTGCGACGGGCGATCAAATGGGGCCTGCCTTTCTACGGGGTGAAGAACCAAGGCTGGATCGTGTCGTGCGGCGCCTTCGATCAGACCGTGAAAATCACCTTTTTCCAGGGCCTGGCGCTGAAACCGGTTCCGCCGTCAGGCGCGGGCAGACAGCTTCGCGGGGTCGATCTTCGAAGTCCGGAAGAATTCGACGGGAAACAGTTGGCGTCGTGGATCCGGCAGGCGGCGAAGCTGCCCGGCATGGGATCCTGAACGCGCCGCGAGGTCGGAAGGGGCTTGAAG
>JABRVU010000517.1:0-3782 GCA_039961895.1 Phycisphaerae bacterium
GCCTCAAGGGCCTGACCCACCCCGCCCTGCGCGAGCAGGTGGATGATTTCCGCTGGTCGGGCGTGGTCCGGCTGGGGCGGTGGATTCGCGTGTTCCGCCGGGCCGGCGTGCGCGAGGCCATCATGGCCGGCTCGGTCCGAAAGTCGGACATGTACGTGCGCTTCCGCCTGCTGCGCTTCATCCCCGACTGGACCAGCTTCAAGCTGTGGTTCTTCGAGGTCCCCGATCGGCGCAATGACACCATACTGCGGGCGGCGGCCGACTGCCTGGCGCGAAAGGGCATCACCTTGACCGACTCGATCCGGTACTGTGCCGATCACCTGCCCGCCGCGGGCGTGCTCACGCGCCGCCGGCCCTCGGCCGCCCAGCAGCAGGACATCGCCTTCGGCTGGCCCATCGCCAAGCAGATGGGCCGGCTGGACATCGGCCAGGCCATCGCCGTCAAGGAGCGGGAGGTCATCGCCGTCGAAGCCATCGAGGGCACCGACCGCATGATCGAACGGGCCGGCCAGCTCTGCCGCCACGGCGGCTGGACGCTCATCAAGGTGGCCAAGCCCGACCAGGACCCGCGCTTCGACGTGCCCACCGTCGGCCCCGAGACCGTCGAGAACCTGGCCCGCCACGGGGCCAAGGCCCTGGTGATCGAGGCCGCCAAGACCCTGGTCATCGACCGCGAGCAGCTCATCGAGCGGGCCGAGGCCCTGGGCATCGTCGTCGTGGCGCTCGCGGATGCCGGACCCGCCGAAGCGTGATAGAATAGGGCGACGACATAGCTGATGTGCCCCGACCTCGACACGTTCGTGCCGTCATCGACACATGTCCGCTGGAAAACAGGTGACTCGTGGCCAGACCGCTCAAAGAAGAAGAGATCCGCACGGCGGAGACCCTTTTCCGCGAATACCTGCGCGACCGCCGGCTCAAGTACACCCGCGAGCGCCAGACCCTCGTGCAGGAGGTGCTCAGCAACTCGGAGCATTTCGAGGCCGAGCAGCTCCTGATTTCGCTGCGCCAGGCCGGCAAGCGCGTGGCCAAGGCCACCATCTATCGGACCTTGCCGCTGCTGGTGGATTGCGGCATCATCAAGCAGGTGCAGTTCGGCGATTCACTGGCCCGCTACGAGCACACCTTCGGCCAGGACCCCCACGATCACATGGTCTGCCGCCGCTGCCGGCGGATCATCGAGTTCGATTCCAGCGAGGTGCTCCGGCTGCGCAAGGAGCTGGCCGGGCGGCATCGCTTCTATCCCATTTCGCATCGCTTTCAGATTACCGGGCTGTGCGAGAAGTGCCTGGCGTCGTGCCCGCCGGGGCTGGGGACCCCGGATGACAACGGGAAGGTCAGCAAAGAGCCGCGTAAGTCAAAAGCGTCAAGAGGATGATCTTGATCTTCGTCGAAAAGAACCGGTAAAGAGCGAACTCGACGGCCAACATCTTCCAACCCCTTGCATCTGCGACCTGACTCCTGCCGATGCAAGGCTTCCGCCAGACCCGCTTCCCCTGCCGAGGAAGGTTCCCTGAGGAATGAAACTCTTTGCCCTCCGGGTTTTATGCTTCGACATGCAAGCCTGGAAATCTGGTGAAAGTATGCGGATTGTGCGGCAGTGTTGCCTTTGCCCAATGCGTTTTGGCGTCCATGTCCGCATTTGATGACCGGCCGCGGCATGACTGGTATCCGAGCCGCGTACGTGTGGGAGTGGTCGGGGACGGTCGCTGCTTCGTCCAAGGGTTTCCGATGAGCAACGCCCGTGGGTCGTTGCGACTCCAGCGCTCGGTTCGAGTGAGAGCGCGTCCTGAAACCCTGAAAACCGACCGGCTGGTAGCCGGCCCCACACGGGCTCGAGGATGCACGCTTACTCGACTTCTTCTCTCCGCGTGGGCTTCTCGGGCGGTTGCGAGGCCGGCTCAGGGCCTTTCACGACGCGGATCACGTCGAGCCCGAGGGTCGGGCCGCCTTCGAGGACCACGGTCAGAACCTTGTTTCGTGCCGCCGTCGGGCCCAGGTCCAGGAAGGGGGTCCGGCTTTCGTGGCCGGGCTGCTTCTCGAAAGTCCGCATCGGGCCGCCCTTGAACCCGATCTTGAGCGGCCGCTCCAACACGTGGCTGACCGGCTTGATGTGCACTCGATACATGCCATCTGTGGGCACCGGGATCTTGACCTCCACCGGCGACTCGACCTTGTCGATACGCAGCCAGCCACCGTCGCTGTATCCGTCGCCCAGACCGGCGGTGATGGCCCGGGCGGCCAGACCCCGGCCGGCCAGCTCCGCCTCCAGCTCGGTCGCGCTCAGGTCGAAGCGCTCCGGCGCCGGCGGCGGCGCGGCCGGCGCATGAAACCGGGGATGGTTACCCTCGGCAAACGGCAGCGGCGGGCGCGACCGGATCGGTTCGAGCTGATACCAGTACGCGACGCTCGAATAGTCATTGGCCACGCGGTTCGAGTAGATGTGCTCCATCGTCACCCGGATGTGCTTGCGGAAGCGGATCGGATCGGGCACGTGCCAGCGATAGACGGCCGTCGCGGTTCCGCCGTCCGGCCGCTTCTCCAGCAGCGGGCAGCCGTAGTAGGGATAGCAGAAGGCCTGGTTGAAGCCCCAGGCGTTGTTGAAGTAATCCTCCGTGCCGGTGCCGATGATGACCGGCGCGGGGGAGTGGTCGATGAAGATCATGTCGTCGCCCTCGCCCCACCAGCCCCCCGGCGGAGCGTCCACGAACATCGCGCAACCCACGTAGTGGCCCTGCCCCTCGGTCTCGAGGATGACGTAGTTGTCGCGCCCCGTGGTG
Source organism: Phycisphaerae bacterium (assembly GCA_039961895.1). Taxonomy (GTDB): domain Bacteria; phylum Planctomycetota; class Phycisphaerae; order UBA1845; family PWPN01; genus JAAXZI01. The sequence goes on from JABRVU010000517.1 coordinate 2,781, forward strand.
TTGCCGGAGTGGGCCTGGGTCTTCAGGTCGCGCTCGTAGCGGAAGAGGGCGTGGAAGAGCCCCTGGTTCGGCGGCTGCGGGCCGAGGTCGTACTCCACGTGGTAGTAGATCCGCCGGATGCTCCGCCGGCCGTTGTTGTACAGCTCGATCCGGGCGTGCTGGTAGAAGGGCATCGGCCAGTAGCAGTTGAGGGCCTTGGGGTTGTTGCCCGCGACGACCGGCGCCGACTCGACCACGTAGCGCTTCGCGTGGCCCTGGGCGAAGAAATCACCCAGCGGGACCTCGACCGACGGTATCGGCGAACCCTCCCAGTACATCCGCACGACCACGTCGCGCAGATAGGTGGCATGGTTGGGGAAGGCGGCCAGCGTCATCCAGACGTGGTTGATCCGCCCCGGCCCGTCGGTGTCGAGCAGGACGTGGCTGGTCTGAGGCGCGAAGCTCTCGAGGTTATCGACGTTCCCGCCGCTGCGGTCGAAGCTGGACGCGCGGTGGGTGGTCCACTCCGGACGGACGGTGGCCAGGTCGCTCAGTTCCGCCGCCGGGCTGACGCTGGCCCAGGCGGCGAGGATCAGGATCGCGCGGGTGGCTGTCATGGTCGGGGTCCGTTGCTGGGGGGTTGCCGGTTACCTGTTGCGGAGTTCCCGGGACGACGTTGGGTACGATGGACCCATGCCCTGCGCGGGGCCGGGCGCCGGTCACGCCGGTCCACGATAGCCGGCGGCGCGCGGTCAGGCAATTGTCCGTGAACCCAGGTCCCGGCGCTGCGGCGCGCAGCCCGTCGTGGACGCGCCCGCCTCGGCCGCAGCCGGAGGGCGGGACGAACCGCGCCGCCCGCCGGTCAGCGAATAGAACACCGGCAGGACCAGCAGCGTGAGCATGGTCGAGGTGACGACCGAGCCGATGACCACGGTGGCCAGCGGGCGCTGGACCTCGGCGCCGACGCCGGTGCTGACGGCCATGGGCACGAAGCCCAGGCCGGCGACCAGCCCGGTCATGAGC
>JABRVU010000518.1:0-3359 GCA_039961895.1 Phycisphaerae bacterium
GGGGGTCCGGCCTCTTCCTCCGCCGGCCGGAGAGTCGCCACATTGTTGAGCGACTCGAAATTCTGGGTGTAGAAGGGCGTCCCCTGGTTCCTGACGGAGATGTTGTCCAGGGCCCACCACCAGTCGTTGCGGGCCATGAGCAGCCCGAACTTGAGCTTCAGGTTGGTCGCGCCGTCGGGATTGTTCAGGGGAATCGTGACCGTTTCGTTGGTCGAATCAGGATGGAAATACGGCCCGCCCTGCTGGGAATCCCAGCGCAGGACCTCGATCTCCGGCCCGCCGTCGTAGGACACGGTAATGACCGCGGTCTGGTTGTTGTCCTGGGCGCCGGCGCCATCGTCGAACCCTTCCGGCCGCCAGCTTGAATCGAAGGTCATGGTGATCGAGCCGGCGGTGGCGCCGGCGGGAATCGCCAGCGTCGGGCTGCTCATCCAGGCGTCGTAGTACAGGTCGCCTGGCGCGGTCCAGCCGCTGGCCTTCTGCGGGTGGTTGGCGTCATCCCACTCGTCGGGATCGGCGATGGCCACAATGCCCACGCCCTTGGTGAATTGCGATCGGTTCTGGTCGCCGGCCACGGCGACCCACCAGTCCTTCTTGGCGAAGGACCACCCCACCCACTCGGTCACTCCATCGTTATCCGCCGCGTTGCCGGGCACGCCCTGGTCATATCCCGGAACGCCGGTGTCATCGACCGACCAGCCGGACGGCGGCGTATCGGTCCACACGCCCAGCCAGCCGCACAAGCTGGGATGTTCCGCCGGCGGCCTGAGGCTGTAGCACTCGTTGACCGGGGGAATGAGACTCCCGGCCAGGCCGTCGAAATCCTCGGTGAACAGGGTGACGGTCTGGGCGCATAGCTCTCCGGCCGTCAGTGCGGAAACGCCCAACCACATCGCCAGCGCAGAGCGCATACGGCTCATCCGTACCATCGTCGAGCTCCTTTCCGTTTGGAGATGGCATTTGGGACGAGGCGTGGATTGACCTTCCCGCGTCATGGCCTCAGCGGGCCATGCTCATCCGGTCATTCCGAGTTCCACGATCCTCGTCGCGCGTCCGACCACATGAGTGCCCAAGGTAGCGACCGCCGCGATGTGGGTTCAAGAGGGCAGATGAGGTTTATTGCAACCTTGACACCCACTCAACCATACCCTTGCAGTCTTAACAATCGCAAGAAGAAATTCCACATCTGGCGTTGTTTTCTTGCGAATACAACGTTGGATGGATGGGCAAGATGAGTTGTGCGAAACTGGATAAACGCGCGGCGGGTGAATTAAAGATGTATTCTTTATCCATTTTACCGGCAGAGGCGACGAGGCGGTCTTATTCGCGGCCTGAAAAAAGCGGAAAGCTTCTCATTGAACCGGCGACGGAGGCGGGGATAATGGGTGCGGCCGGTGAATCCAGTCATGGGCACTTTGTGGTTGGAGGCGGCGACACGCATTTCGCGCCCGAGTCCGGCCGGTTGGGAGCCGGCGCGTGAGTGGCCGAACGGCCAGCGCGGCTGGAACGACCGGCGCGACGAGCGCTCAGCGGGCCGCGGTGACTTATGCGAACGACGACACGCGTGGATCGGATACGGCTGGTGGTGCTGGACTGGGCGGGGACGGCCGTCGATTTCGGCTGTTTCGCGCCGGTCCGGCCTTTCGTCGAGGCCCTGGCCCGCGCGGGCGTCACCATCAGCGATCGCCAGGCCCGCGGCCCGATGGGCCTGGCCAAGCGCGATCACCTCGAAGAGCTGTTCCGCCTCCCGGAGGTCGCCGCCCAGTGGCGGCAGCGCCACCGGCGGGACTGGAACGCGGCCGATGTCGAGCAGGTCTACCGCGAACATTTCATGCCGCTCCAGATCGAATGCGCGGGCACGTGCTCAAGGGTCGTCCCCGGGCTGCTGGAGGCGGTCGAACACCTGCACCGTCGCGGCATCAAGGTGGGCACCACCACCGGCTATTTCCGGGAGGCGGCCGACGTGGCCTTCCGCGCCGCCCGCGAGCAGGGCTATCACCCGGACCACAACGTGATTCCCGCGGACGTCTCCGCGGGCCGGCCGGCGCCGTGGATGATCTTCCGCAACATGGAGGTCCTGGGCGTCTGCCCGCCGGCGGCGGTCCTCAAGGTGGGCGACACGGTCTTCGACATCGAGGAGGGCCTCAACGCCGGGGCCTGGTCGGCGGGGGTGGTCGATTCGAGCAGCGACGTCGGCCTGACCGAGGAGCAGTTCGCGGAACTCTCCGACGCTCAGCGCGGCGAGCGCACCGCGGCGGTGGCCGATCGCCTGCGCCGGGCCGGGGCCCACGACATCATTCGCACGGTGGCGGAACTGCCCGCCCTGATCGAACGGATCGACGCGCGCCTGCGGACCGGCGAGAAACCGTGACCCGGACCGGGGCCGCGCCTCGGTCGGGCCGGGACGCGCCAGTGATCTTCATCATGGCCATCCGAAGCACCGCGTGGCCGCGCCATCCAGGGCACGGCTCCCCAGAAAGGCGGACACCATGGACGATGATATACCGTATCTGCTGTTGACCCCGGGGCCGCTGACCACCTCGCGGACCGTGAAGCAGGCCATGCTCCGCGACTACTGCACGTGGGACGACGACTACAACTCGCTGGTGGTCGAGATCCGGCGGCGGCTGGTGCGGCTGGCGGGCGCGTCCGACCGCTACACCTGCGTGCTCATGCAGGGCAGCGGCACGTTCTGTGTCGAGGCCACCGTCGGCTCGGTCATCCCGCCCGACGGCAAGCTGCTGGTCGTCAACAACGGGGCTTACGGGGCCCGCATCGCCCAGATCGCCCGGCGGCTGAAGATCGACTGCGCGGAGCTGATCCACGAGGAGACCGAGCCGGCGGACCTGGCCCGCATCGAGGCGGCCTTGCGCGGCGACCCCGCCGTCACCCACGTGGCCCTGGTGCATTGCGAAACCACCACCGGGCTGCTCAACCCGGCGGCGGAGGTCGGGCGGCTGGCCCGGCGCTACGGCAAGCTCTTCATCCTCGACGCCATGTCCTCCTTCGGCGGCATTCCCCTGACCGCCGAGGGGCTCGGCGCCCACTACCTGATCTCGTCGTCGAACAAGTGCATCCAGGGCGTGCCCGGCTTCGGCTTCGTCATCATGGACGCCGAGGCGTTCGCCCAGACCCGCGGGTGGGCCCGCTCGCTGGCCCTGGACCTCTACGATCAGTGGCAGGAGATGGAAACCCGGCGCGGCAAGTGGCGCTATACTTCGCCGACCCACGTGGTGCGGGCCTTCTGCCAGGCCCTCGATGAGCTGGACGCCGAGGGCGGCGTGACGGCCAGGCACCGGCGCTACTGCGAGAACCATCGCCTGCTGGTTTCCGGGATGGCCCGGCTCGGCTTCCGGACG
>JABRVU010000519.1:0-4262 GCA_039961895.1 Phycisphaerae bacterium
GCAGAAGCGGTTGCGCGTGAACACCGCGGCGGCCGGACAGGCCGCCACCGCCGAGAGAACCCCCACGTCCAGGGCCCCCGGCCGGGTTTTGATCCCCGCCGCCGCCGCGCCGGCCCTGAAACCGCGGGGGGCGGTGACTGTTTCATTTTTCATGGTGCTTGCCCGCGTCAGTGCAACAATCCCTCGGTCTGTTCGAGCCCGAACATCACGTTCATGTTCTGGATGGCCTGCCCGGCCGCCCCCTTGACCATGTTGTCGATCGCCGACAGGACGATGATCCGCCCCTTGACCACCCGCACGCTCAGGTCGCAGAAATTGGTTCGGGCCACGTCGGCGGTGCGCGGCGGGGCCTGGCGCAGGCGGATGAACGGCTCGCCGGCGTAGTCCCTGGAGAACACCTCGGCCACGTGCTCGACCGAGACCGGCTGGAGCGGCTTCAGGTAGATCGTCGAGAGAATGCCCCGTTCCATCGGCACCAGGTGCGGGGTGAAGATCACCGACGATTTGCGCCCGCGCACGTAGGGATCGAGCGCGCGTTCGATCTCCACCATGTGCCGGTGCTCGCCGACCTTGTAGGCCTCGAAGTTCTCGTTTCGCTCGGGGAAGTGGTGTTCGGGCCGGGGCTCCCGGCCGGCGCCGCTGATCCCGCTGGCCGAATCCACGATCACGTCCTGCGGGTCGATCAGCCCGGCCTTGAGCAGCGGCACGATGCCCAGCGCCGCCGACGTGGGGTAACAACCGGGGTTGGCCACCAGCACCGCCGACCTGATCTTGTCGTGATTCAGCTCGGGGATGCCATACACCGCCTGCTTGAGGTTCTCCACGTCGGTGTGGGCCTTGTCGTACCACTGTTCGTAATCGGCCGGCTCCTTGAGCCGATAATCGGCCGAGAAATCGACCACCCGCAGCCCGGCGGCCAGCAGATCCGGCACCAGGTTCATGGCCAGCCCGTTGGGCAGACACAGAAAAGCCACGTCGGCCCGACCCTTGAGTCCCCCGGGGTCGATCGGCTCGCAGCGCAGCGGACAGCGGCCCGCGAACTCCGGGAAGACCTCGTCGACGCGCGGCTGGGGCTGGCGGCGGGAGCACAGGGCCGCGATCCGGGCTTTCGGATGGCGCAACAGCCAGCGAATGGCCTCGCGCGAGGTATAGGCCGTCGCGCCGATGACGGCCACGCGCACCGGGCTCTGCGTATCAGTCATGAATCACCTCCGGTCCCTCAGGCCCGCCATCCCGCCACGGGCGATTGAATTCAGGTTTTCTCCCCGTCTCCGTGGTCTCCGTGGTGAGCCTTGTCGGCGAATAAAAAAGCCCCGGCAAGTCGTTCGCCGGGGCGTGGGTATTCGCGGCATGTCGGCGAATGGCGGTCAGCGTTTCGAGAATTGGAAGCTGCGGCGGGCGCCGCGCCGACCGTATTTCTTCCGTTCCTTCATCCGGCTGTCGCGGGTGAGGAAGCCGCTGTTCCGCAGAGCGTCGTCGTAGGCGGGGTTGGCCGTCTTGAGCGCCCGGGCCACGCCCAGAACAATGGCCCCGGCCTGGCCGGTGATCCCCCCGCCCTTGACGTTCACGAACACGTCCACCTTCCCGAACGTGTCGGTGACCCTGAGCGGCGCGACCGCGTCCAGCCGGTCCTTGTCTTCGGTGAAGTATTTGTCGAGGGGCTTGCTGTTGACCTCGAACCTGCCCGTGCCGGGCTTGAGACGGACCCGGGCGACCGCGGTCTTCCGCCGGCCGGTGCCCCAGAAATACTTCCGGGCCGGATCGGGTTCAGGGATGGTCGCGGACTTGGCCTCCGCCTGGGCGGGAGCTCCGCTCGGTGCCGATGGGGTTTTGACTTCTTCTGCCACCTGTCTGGGACCCTGTGACGGCCGGCCCCCGTGCCGACCGGCGCTTCGATGACACCTTCCCCGACCGGCACGGGGGCCGGTCGCTGACTTACGGCACCGATATTAACCAGTGATCAACCCCGGTCCAAGACCGCTGTACATCCTGGATCGCCCAACAACCAGCCGAGGCTTGTCACGTTCCGGAGCTTCAACCGCCTCCCCAGCGTTCACCCCGGCAACACGTCACCCGACGGTCTCCAACGGTTGGGGCTGCTGCGCCTGGTGCGGATGATTGGCGCCGGCATAGATCTTCAACCGGCTGAGCATGTCGCGCCCCAGCTTGTTCTTGGGCAGCATCCGCCGGACCGCCCGGTAGATCACCCGCTCGGGATGCTCGGCCAGGACCTTCCTGATCGGATCGACCTTCCGCCCGCCGGGATGATACGAATAGCGGTCGTACTCCATCTGCTCGATCTTCTTGCCGGTCAGGCGCACCTTCTCGGCGTTGATCACCACGACAAAGTCGCCGGTGAGCACGTGGGGCGTGTAGGTCGGCTTGTGCTTGCCCATCAGGATGGTGGCCAACTGGGTGGCCATCCGGCCCAGGACCTTGCCGTCGGCGTTGACCAGATGCCACTGGCCGCCGACCTGTCCCGGCCTGGCCAGATACGACTTCATCGCTGCGCTACGCATCGTCACACGACTCCCGTCGGGGAACCACGGCCGGCCCCCATGCCGCCCATTCACCCCCTCATGCCGAGCACCCCATGATAGCAAGAGGCCCCGTCCCGTCAAGGATAGGTAAAAACCGGAGCCTGGCCCGCCTGGCCCCGCCTTCCCCAGTTCCCGTTCACCCCTTCGGGCGAAAACGGTATGATGACCCCTCCTGCGGGTGGAACCGGGCGGCGGATGCCGGCGGGCCACGGCCGCATGATCGGGAGCGCTGTGCCCATGCCCTTGAAGCCCACCGGCAAGACCCTGGGAACGGAATCGAAGCTGACCACGCGCGCGGGCGACGTGGGCATCTACCGGCTGCAACAACTCGCCGAGGCCGGCATCGCCGACGTCAGCCGGCTGCCCGTCTCCATCAAGGTCCTGCTCGAAAGCGCCCTGCGCCACAACGACGGCTTCTCCGTCACCGACGACGACGTGCTGGGCCTGGCCCGGTGGGAGGCCGCGTCGCCGGCGATGGTCGAGGTCCCCTTCAAGCCCGCCCGGGTGGTGCTCCAGGACTTCACCGGGGTACCCGCCCTGGTGGACCTGGCGGCGCTGCGCTCGGCCATGCACCGGCTGGGCGGCGACCCGCGGAAAGTCAACCCCACCATCCCCTGCGACCTGGTCATCGACCACTCGGTGCAGGTGGACGCCTTCGGCACCGCCCAGGCCTTCCAGATCAACAACCGCATGGACTACCAGCGCAACCTGGAGCGCTATGAGTTCCTCAAATGGGGGCAACAGGCTTTCGCCAACTTCCGGGTGGTGCCGCCGGCCACCGGCATCGTGCACCAGGTGAATCTCGAGTACCTGGCCAAAGTGGTCATGACCGGCACGTCGGGCGGCCGGCCGGTCGCCTTCCCCGACAGCCTGGTCGGCACCGACAGCCACACCACCATGATCAACGGGCTGGGCGTGCTCGGCTGGGGCGTGGGCGGGATCGAGGCCGAGGCGGCCATGCTCGGCCAGCCGCTCTATTTCCTCATGCCCCAGGTGGTCGGCTTCCGGCTGTCGGGCCGGCTGCGCGAGGGCGTCACCGCCACCGACCTGGTCCTCACCGTCACGCAGTTGCTCCGCAAGCTCGGGGTGGTCGGGCAGTTCGTCGAGTTTTACGGCTCCGGTCTGGCTCATATCAGCGTGGCCGACCGGGCCACCATCGCCAACATGGCCCCTGAATATGGGGCGACCATGGGCTTCTTCCCGGTCGATGAGGCCACGCTGGGCTACCTGCGCATGACCGGCCGCGATGAGACCACCATCGACCTGGTCGAACGCTATTGCAAGGAGCAGGGCCTCTGGCGGCAGAACGACGCCGATCCGGTCTTCACGCGGACGGTGGAACTGGACTTGGGCGGCGTCGAGCCTTCGCTGGCCGGTCCGCGCCGCCCGCAGGACCGCGTGCCGCTGGCGAACATGAAGACGCAGTGGCGGCAGGAGCTGGCGAAGTCCTTCGGCAAAGCCCCGGCGTCGGCGGCGCCCGCCGCCGTCGCCCTGGCCGAGCCCCCGGCGGGCGTGGAGGTCGAATATGAGGGCCGCACTTTCCGACTGACCGACGGCAGCGTGGTCATCGCGGCCATCACGAGCTGTACCAACACCTCGAACCCCTCGGTGATGCTGGCCGCCGGCCTGCTGGCCAAGAAGGCCGTCGAAAAAGGGCTGGCCCGCAAGCCCTGGGTCAAGTCCAGCCTGGCCCCCGGCAGCCGGGTGGTGACCGACTACTAC
>JABRVU010000520.1:0-10755 GCA_039961895.1 Phycisphaerae bacterium
GTTGTTGAGGGCCTTGAACGACTCCTCGCCGGCCAGGACCTTGTACCAGGCGATCCGACGTTTGCCGCCGTAGGCCTTCTCGACGGCCGCGTCGAAGACGACCTGGGCGGCCCGCCAGATGTCCGGGCCGGTGCCGTCACCGGCGATGTAAGGGATGATGGGCCGGTCGGGCACGTCCAGGCCGGGGCCGGTCTTGCGGATGGGGTCGCCGGAGGGCGGTGTCATGGCGGGCATCGGAGCCGTCCTTTCGTTGAAGGTTCCAAAGGGTGGAAATGATACGCAGGCCGGGAGGGGATCGTAAAGGGTTCAGGGTCGAGGGTTCAGCAGTCGAGACGGGCAAATCGCGGCTGGCGGACGGGGGATCGCGCGGCACAAGCCCGGACTGCTGATGATGGTGCGAACAATGCCTGTGGAAGGGGGAAGGAGTCAGGCGCAGCCGGCAAGTTCAAGCTGAGCGGCGGGAACGACGATCCGCTCGGGCCTCGGGCGGGCAATCGGCTCAGACCGGGTATCGACGTTTTGGAGCCGCTCCAGGCGGGTCGGGGTTCTCAGCGAGCTGATCGGGCACATATGCGGGCGACAACCGGTCAGCCCTTTGCACTTCTCACACACGGCTACTCTCTCCTGCAACGGCCAGATGCACGTACATCGGCGAAACTCTGTATGTATTAGTAACAGGAATCCGAAGATAAGTCAAACCGATAGTTGCTAATAGTTCTTTTTTGCACCATTAGATCATCTAATGGACGATAACCCGCCGATGGACGCAAAGACCGCCTGTGTCTCTAACCAATTGTCAAAAAGGAGGTAACGCTAGGGGCAGGTTGCTGAACGAGTGAGCCTGGCCTTGGCCCGGATGATATCGGCGCAGTCGACTTCGCCGTCGGCTGTGCAATCCGAGCGAACAATTGGGGAGGATACCGCTTGGCCGCTGTGCCCTTTGGTCTGGGTGACATCGCCCGCGGCAACGGTGCCGCTGCCGTCGGCGTCGGCCTGGATCACTCGGACCTTGACCTGGGTTCCGGCGGAAAGGGCATTGCCGGCCAGATCGCTGAGCCCCGAGAGCGCGACCGTCAGGCAGCTCTGGTCAGGTACGCCGGAGAGGTTGATGGTCATGATCTTCCCGCTGATGGAGACGGTGGAGAGCGTCCCGGCGGAAAGGCTCACCTCGTTGGCTCCCGGCGAGCCGTCGTCGGCGACGATGGTTTCGCTGAAGGTGAGGACGATCTGCGTGGGTCCGCCGGCGCGGCACTCGCTGCCCGGCGTGCCGGTAAGCGGCAGGTCGATGTCGAACGCGCCGGCCGTGCCGTGCGTCTTGCGCGACACCGCGCCGGCCAGCGTCGGAGCGGTCACGTCGGTGATGACCCCCGAGATCGGCAGCGCCAGCCCGTGGCAGGACAGGGCGCTCGCCGCCACCGGACCCGAAAACGACGATGGAACGATCGCCAGCGTCGGCGTGCTGAAGACCGGCTCGAGCGGCGTGGGATACGGGCCGAACAGCGCGTCATACAGCGGATCGCCGGTGTCCAGGTCGGCGGGCACCTTGGGCACGGTCAGGCCCAGGCAATAGAGCTTGCCGTCCGCCGCCGCGATGATCGTCGAGATCGTGCAGACCAGCCCGTAGCCCAAGTCGCCGGTGGTCGGGTTGTTGACGTCGATCGAGCCGTCCGCGCTCAGCCCGATCACCGCCCCACCGCCGGAGCGCTGGATGGAGAAGCGATAGACCCGCGTCTTGGCGCCGGTCAGCACGTACACCGACGACGAGAGATAGAGCTTGTCGGCCGTCGGGGCGACGGCCAGGGCCACCGGCGCGTCGCAGACCCCGTCCAGCGAATAGGTGACGATCGGCGACTGCTCGCCGTTCAGGGCCGTCGAGCCGTCGTAGATCAGCACGAAATCGTTGTCGCCGGCACCCTGGGCGTTGGTGACGTAGAGCGTTTCGGTCGCGTCCACCTCGATCTCGCGCATCTGCTGGGTATCGGGCTCGTAGACGATCGCGCTGGTGCAGTCGCCGGCCGAGACGCTCGAGGTGGGCGCGGGGTTCGTGCCGTACAGGGCGGCGACCTCATAGGGGGGCTCCTGCCCGGCCTTGAGCGTGAGCCGCGCCACCGCCTTGTAGGGGCAGGTCCCGTCGCCGGGCGTGACCACCACCGGGCTGACGTAGAGCACGTCGTCGTCGGTCGGATGGAAGGCGGCGTCGGCCAGCGGCAGGCCGGCCAGGTCGAACCCCGCGACGTTCAATCCCACGGTGACGGTGACGGGGTCCATGCCCGCCGGCCCGGACAGGCCGGTCCTGGGCGGCACGAGGTTGACCCCGTCGCTGAGCCGGATCAGGCCCTGCGTGGCGTCCGGCGAACCGTAGCTCATCCCGTGAAGCTGATAAACCTCGCCGTGGCGGTCGAGCACGAGGCGGCCGTTGGAGCGCGAGCCGTCGCCCCCGGCCGGCGCGCCCGCCGCGGAGCCCGTGCAGTTCCCGTTCAAGTCGAGGGTGTAGAGCGCGTCTTCCTGGAACTGGTTGGCGGCGGACTTGCCGGCCACCAGGAGCACGTCGCCGGACGAGGCCCCTTCGGCACCGGCCGGAACGCCGAACGGTTGGATATCCGGGGCCGGTGCGGAAGAACCCGTCGCCGCCGGCCCGTCGCCGGCGAGGAAGCCCAGCCCGCCCAGTACGTCGCAGGGATTAGGCAGCGACCCGGCCGGGTCGAGGATCAGATCCCAGGTGAGCAGATCGACCAGGTCCACGTACTGGTCGCCGCCGAAGACCGCATCGGAGCAGTCGCCGGTCTCGAGATCCACCTGCGAGGTGTCCCGGCCGTAGAGGCTGAGCACCAGCAGATAGTCACGATCATCGGGGGCCCCGTCGCCGCTCAGATCCGCGCAGCCGTAGGTGCAGACGATGCGCGCTCCCCAGTTGTCGATGTCCACGCCGGATTCGCCGTTGAAGGGCACGGTATCCGGCGCTTCGCCTGGCTCGACGGCGCCGCCGGCACCGGGCGGAATTGAGTCTCTTCCTCCGGCTTTGGGGGCGATCAGCTCGAGCCGGACGAAGGCCTCGTGGGTCAGGTTGAGCGGGCCGCGCGGGAACTGTCCCTGAAACAGACCGAACTTCGGACTGCCCGGCGAACCGGGTCGGCCGATCTGCGGCGGGCGGATGCGGGCGATGGGAATGCCGACGGCCCCCGGCTCGGCGCTGTCGCTCAGAGAGACGACCAGTTCCGAGGGTTCGCCGAAGAAACGGTACTCGAAGACCAGTCCGACGCGCTCTTCGCCGGCCCGCGCGAACCGCCCGGTGACCGCCACGGTCACGTTGTCGAGCCGGCGCAGCCGCAGGACGCCGTCGCCGGGCCCGTGGCCGTCGGGGACGATCTGGGCGGCCTGCGGCGGCGTGCTCGGATCGCGCAGGATCACGCAGTCCGCCCCGGCCGGATCGTTCAGCCGGTGAAACTCCATCGGCAGCCCGCGCATCGGCGCGTTGATGATCCGGGCGGTGGGGGCCATGAACAGCTCGCGGTAATAGAGCCGGTGCATGGCCGTGTTGAGCACGGCGTTATCGTGCAGGATCAACGTGCGGACGTAGACCGCCTCGCGCGTCCCCTGGTGGAAGTTCAGGCCCTTGCGGTCGGTGAGGCTGACCCGCTGGCCGGGGCGGATTTCGAGGCGGTCGATGGCCCAGGGATCGGCGTAGCCCGGGCTGGCGGTCCGCTGAAAGGCGCCGCTCTCACAGGCCTCGGGCCCTTGTCCTTGGCATTGATAGTCGAAGTCGAATTGGCGCAGCTCGAGCAGGCTGCCGTGCGGACCGGGAGTCTCGGGCCGGTCCAGGACGATGATGCGGTTGTTCAGTACGGCGGGCTGAAGCGCCGTCGCCGCCGGGTCGGGGGCCAGGTCGAGATAGCGGTCCGGCGTGGTGATGATCTGGTTGTTGGCGAAGGTCGTCTGCGCGTCGCGGACGTTGAACTCGGCCACGCATCCGCCGGGGGCGTCTGCGGCCGCGGCGATGACGAAACCGTCGAGGACCGTCGTCGGCCCGTGCCCGATGCTGGTGACCACATAGCGGCTCAGCGGGGCATCGTGGGTCAGGACGGCCATCCGGTCCGGATCGGACGGGTCGCGCTGGTCGCGGCCGGTCTCGCCGTTGGGGTACTGCCTGGGCGCCGAGGCGCCCTCGAACCCGCCGTACAGGCGCACGTTGTCGGCCAGAAGAAACGTGAAGCCTCTCGGATCCAAGGGATTCAGGTTGAAGGTCGGCTTGTAGACGCCGTTGGCCACCCACAGCTCGGCGCCGGGACAGTTGGTACCCGGAACCTGGGCCGTGAGGATGGCCGTCTGGAGGTCGGTGAAGGCGTCGGCCCAGCTCGTGCCCTTGTTGGCCCCGGTCGCGTCCGCGTCCACGTAGATGACGCTGGTGGAGAGCCGGGCCGGGGGCGAGACCGTGCTGCCACAGATGTTCGTGACCACGCAGTCGTAGTCGCCGACCACGGTTCCGTCCACGTTGTGGACGGTCAGCTCGCTCGTCCGCACGCCGCTGTAGTGCCCGCCGTTGCTGAGGAACTTGCCGTTCCGCCGCCAGTGATAGAAGAGCGGGCCCTGCCCGGCGGCCTGGATGCTGAAGGTCGCGGTCTGGTCCAGGCAGACGAACCGGCTGAACGGCCCGCCGAACACTTCCGGCGTCGGGCACGGTCCGGCGTCGCGGCAACTGACGTTGTCGAAGGTGACGTCCATCACCCCGGCCCCCGAACCGCGGATGACCAGGTACATGACCTGGGCCGTGGCCTTGAATCGGAAGCGCAACGGGCTGGCGCAGGAGGTGAACTGGCCGCCGTTCCAGGTCGGGCAGTCCGGCCCCCAGCCGAACAGGTGCTGCGTGCCGGGCGGGCTCTGGTCGGTGCCGTCGTCCCGGTAGTCCTGCCCGTTGACCGGAGCGACGGTGCCGACGAACAGATCGGCAAAAACGTTGGTCTGTCCGCCGGCGTTGCGGCTCACCGCGCTGACCAGGTACTCCTGCCCGACGACCAGATTGAGCGGCTGGTAGACGCCGCCGGTCCCGCCGTTGACCGAGAACAGCTCGAAGTATGGCCCCGCGCCGCCCGCGGGCACCTTGGCCGGATTGGTGGTGAAGACGCGATTGACCGTCCCGGCGGCCGTCCAGGCGATCCAGGAGGCCCCGCCGTTGGCGAAGTCGCCGTTCACGACGCGCTCCTGGGCCCGGACCAGGCCGGCGGCCAGCAAGGGGACCAGAAGCAGAACACTCCGTTGGACCCCTCTGACGGGGAACGCGGAATCGCTCATCCTCCGCTGGCGCCTGCCGGACCCTTCGGGCGCGTACTTACTCATCGGCCACCTCCACCTGGCAACTGGTGGCCGCGGCCTGCAAGTCGCGGAAGGGGATGACCGTGTATTGCCCGTCGGTGTGGATGCCCTTGCGGACGCGGATGAAGCTCACGTGCCCGTCGAGAAAGGCGAGGTTGTGAAAGTGCAGCCGGCGGTGCCAGTTGACGGCCAGAAGGTCGTTCCGGTCGGTGATACCCAGGTCCCAGGTGTAGGACCACCCGTGATCGCCGATCAGCAGCAGGCGGCTCTCGTTGGCGACGCGCGACCGGTTCAGGCCCGCCAGCCGCTGGTTGACCGGTTTGAAGACCGCGTCGGCGCAGGGATCATTGGGGCGACTGACGTTCACGGCGGTCGGGCCGATCAGCATGGGATTGGTGCGGTAGCTGGTGCCGTAATACCAGAAGGCGGTGGGGCGGGCCTGCGGCGTGCCGGCGTCGTCGGGACACAGGAAGGGCTCGGCCCGGTCGCGGGTGACCACCGGCAGACCGAGATAGCGATTGAGCGGCTTGCGGACCGGCACCTTGGGATTGGCCCCGAACTGCGGCGAGCCCTCGCCCTGCCGCCCGCCGTAGTTCAGCTCCGCGCGGGTGAGCTGATGGAAGAAACCGCGGTTGTCGTTGAGATAGGCGTGCCAGGCCCTGGCCTGCTGGGCCAGGTTCGAGGCGCACAGCGTCCGGCGGGCCTGCCGGCGGGCACTGTCCAGGCTGGGCACCAGGATGGCCAGCAGCAGGGCGATGATGGCCGCCACGACCATGACCTCCAGCAGCGTGAAGCCGTGCCGGAGCGGGGTGGCGCGGCTGCGCGGCACTCCGCGCAGCCATGTTGGAAACCCAAGAGCATGGCCACCCGGCGTACCGCGTGGCCAGCCCACGCGGGTACCGTGTGGAGACGCCACCCGCCGGGATGTTCGCTTCCGGCCCCTCATCCGTTATTCCTCGGGGTGTCCTCTCCATGCTGAGCGCGTTGATCCTCGGGTGCGGGAACGGGCTGCGCGCCGAGCTGTTCGAGCCGGGCGTTGGCGAAGGGGAAGATGACGTCATCGCGCGCCTGCCGCGCCCGGCTGGCGCTCTCCCGGAACGCGGCGACCGCGTCCTCGCGGCGGTCGGCCTTCATCGCCCGCTCGCCGATGACGAAATAGGCCAGTTGCTTGTGTCGTTCGGGCATTTCGGACAGCAGCCGGTCGGGCGAAGCCTGCTCGTCGAGCAGATAGGCCGCCGCCCGCCCTTCGGGCGAACCCGGGTGAAACGGAAGCGCCCTGGCTTGGGCCAGTCGGCCGGCGTTCCACTCGGCCAGGAACCAGCCGAACAGACTGGCCCGCACGGCCTGCCCGCCCTGCTCGGCCGCGGTCCGGTCCGCGGCCAGGGCCGCGAAGGCGGAATCGGACTGGCGGGCCTGCTGCCGGGCCTCCACCGTCTTGCCCAGTTGCCAGTGCCACAGCGAAGGGCCGGCCAGGACCACGGCCGCGAAACAGGCGGCCATCGTCGTCGTGTACCAGTGCCGGCGGGCCAGCTTGCGGATCACGTACAGCGAGCTGGCCGACTTGGCCGCCACCGGACGGCCCTCCAGCCAGGCTTTGAGGTCCTCGGCCAGCTCGCCGGCGGATTGATAGCGGCGGCGCGGGTCTTTCTCCAGGGCCTTGAGCACGATGGCCTCGAGCTCCGAACCGACGTGGCGATGGGTTCGGGTCAGGCGCGGCGGCTCGGCCTCGCGGATGTTGCGGATGGCCGTGGTGATGTCGGCCCGGGCCGTCTCGTAGGGCACGCGCTCGGCCAGCAGCTCGTAGAGGATCACCCCCAGCGAGTACACGTCCGTGCGGACGTCAATCTCGTCGGGCTTGCCGGCGGTCTGCTCCGGGGACATGTACCGAAGCGTGCCCATCAGGTGCCCGGCGATGGAACGCAGGTCGCCGGCCGATTCCAGGGCCTCGTCGCCGGTCAGCTTGGCCAGGCCGAAGTCCAGCACGAACGGCGAGCCCTCCTCGTTCACCAGAATGTTCGACGGCTTCAGGTCGCGGTGCATGACCCCCTTGCGATGGGCGTAGCTGACCGCGTCGGCGACCTGAAGGAAGAGCCTGACGATGGCCCGCGGATCGAGACCGGCGGCGCGCACGTAAGCATCCAGCGGCCTGCCCTGGATGTAATCCATGGCGAAATAATGCCGGTCGTCGCTGACCCCGCTGTCATGCACCACCACGATGTGGGGATGCTTGAGCGAGGCGATGAGGCGGATTTCGCGCTCGAAGCGCCAGCGGGCCCGCTCGCTGGCGAAGGGTCCTTCGATCATGACCTTGACGGCCACGGTCCGGCGGGTGGAGCGCTGAACGGCCTCGTACACCACGCCCTGCCCGCCGCGGTGAATCTCCCGGATGATGGTGTAGCCGGGAATCGCATCGACCTTGGGCACGCCCAGGGCCTCGTTGAGCAGGCGGGTGGCGCCGGAGCTGCCGGAGGATCCGCTCTTGCGGCTGGAGCGGGCGGAACCGGGCAGGGCCTGGGCGACCCGGGCCACGAACGCCGCGTTGGCCCGCCATTCGGCCAGGGCCTCCCGACACTCAGGGCAGGACTCGGCGTGGGCGCGCAGGGCCGGCGCTTCCGGGCCCTCCAGCATCCCGCCGGCCAGCTGCTCGAGCTGCTGTTCGCTGAGGCATTCGGACATGGCCGTCACCAGTTCTCTTGCAGATACTGATAGGCCTCGCGCATCCGGGAGAGGACCCGCCTTTTGGCTTTGAAAACGGCGTTGGGAGAAATGCCCAGGTGCGCGGCCACGCGCTCGGCGGGCCACTCCTGC
Source organism: Phycisphaerae bacterium (assembly GCA_039961895.1). GTDB lineage: Bacteria > Planctomycetota > Phycisphaerae > UBA1845 > PWPN01 > JAAXZI01. Next base: position 8,116 of record JABRVU010000520.1, read on the forward strand.
AAGACGAACAGCTCGAAGGCCTGGAGCGTGCTCGGCTCGACGTGCCGCCGGACCTCTTCCAGGCAGGCCCGCAGGACGCCCCGCTCCCACTCGGCCTGCCAGATCTCGCTCATGGTATGGTCGTCGGGCACGGCCCGGAGCAGCCCGGTCTTGTCGGTGGCCTCCTCGGGCACGAACTCCCGACCCCGCCGGCGCTGGATGTCGCGGATCTTGTGGGCGGCGATGCCCAGCAGCCACTTGCGCAGCCGGCCCTTCTCCGGGTCGAACCCCCCCTCCTCGTAGCTTTTGGCGAAGGCCAGGAGGGTCTCCTGGGCGGCGTCCTCGGCCTCGTGCTCGCTGAGCCCCAGCTTCCGGGCGAAGGCCAGCAGCAACGGCTGATAACGCTCGCAGAAAACCCTCCAGACGCCGTCGTTATCCTGGTCCTTCAGGGCGAGCAACAGTGATGTGCTGGTGGCCGTGACCATCACCGAAGTCCCATCTCAAGGGGCGCCCCCCCGGCTGAATTGGATCCCGAATCGCAACGGCCATTCTAACGTCTCTCGAGGCATCTTGGCAATGAATCGCCCGGGCAATCCGCACAGCCGAGGGCGGCGACACATGAGAGTGCGCCGCCCTCGGGAGTGCCCCCACACAGGCACGCTGTGCGAACGTCCACTGAAAGAACCGCCCTCGGAGCCGGTCTCAGGCCGGCCCCGGTTGGTTTCAAAAGCCGGCCCCGAGTCCGGCTCCCCACCGGGCCCGGAGCGGCTCGTCGGATCACGGCCAAGGCCGTCACCCGACGGGGCTGCTTTTCTCCTACGGGGGGATATTCGAGGCCCCGTCCCGATTTCGGCCCTGCATTTTCAAAAAAAGAAACGGCTTCGCATCGGCGGGAGGCAGGAAGCGCCCATCCCCAACCCCGTGTGGGACCGGCTTCCAGCCGGTCGATCCGAGGAGTCTGGAAGGGGCTCACAATCCTTTCGCCGCCTGCCTTCGCGTTTCATCGTCGCGGTTCCCGGCTGCTGGACTCTGGTTTGGGGACTTGTAGAATACGCGCGGGTGGAAGAGTCATGGCCCGGAAACGCGATTATCCGATCGTTCGGTTTCTGATCGGCTGTTTCTACGTCCTGGCCGGCGTGGCCCTGCTCAGCGGGTTCGCGTCGGGGGGCTACCTGTGGATGAGGGCGGAGAACGCGCGTGCGGGGTCCTCGTTCGCCGGGCCGCTGGCCAGCGCCCTGAGCCCCTATTCGCCGGCCGAACTCCGCCGCGGGGCGGTGGCGGCGGCCGGCTGCGGCGCGATCGCCTTTCTGCTGCTGGGCGGGCTGGGCCAGCTCCTGGCCATGCAGCGCGACCAGGCCATGGCCGGCAATCTGCAAACCCAGCTTCTTGAAGACATCCTCGAGCTCAACGAAGAGGCCGCCCGCACCTCGCAGGTGCATTCCTCGCAGGTCGATCTGTGCGAGGGCTGCGGCCGGCTCGGCTCGCTCCAGCAGATCGAGTCCGGGCAGTGGATCTGCCGCGAATGCCGCCGCCAGCTCCGCTCGGCGTGACGGCCCGCGCCGCTTGCGCGACGGGGATCCTCCCTCTCATCGGTGGACGACCATCCTGCACTCGGGCACGGCGTCGAGGAAGGCCTGCCCGTAGCGCTTGGTCCTGATCCGCGGATCGAGGACCACGACCTTGCCGCGGTCGCTGCGCCGGCGGATGAGCCGCCCGAAGCCCTGCTTGAACCTCAACACCGCCTCCGGCAACTGGTAATCCATGAACGGGTTGCCTCCGGCGGCCTTGATCTGTTCGATGCGGGCCTCGATCAGCGGGCGGTCGGGCACGGCGAAGGGCAGCTTGACGATGATGACGTTGATGAGCGCGTCCCCCGGCACGTCCACGCCCTGCCAGAAGCTGTCGGTGCCGAAGATGACCGAGCCCTTCCGTTCGCGGAAGCGTTCGAGCATGGCCGACCGCGGCAGGCCCTCGCCCTGCACCAGCAGCGTCAGGCCCGCCTTCTCGAACCGGGCCCGCAACCGGTCGGCCAAGTCGTTCATCATCTCATAGCTGGTGAACAGCACGAAGGCGTGCCCGCCGGTGGAGAGGACGTGCTTTTCGACGGCCCGGGTGGCGGCGGCCAGGAAGGCCGGTCCGTCCGAGGGATCGGGCAGACCCAGCTCGACGTGCAGTTCGGCCTGCTCGCGGTAATTGAACGGCGAACCCAGCCGCAACTCGTCGGCCTGCTCGATCCCCAGCCGGGAGCGCACGTAGTCAAAGCCCCCCTCGCGCCCCACGCACAGCGTCGCGCTGGTCAGCACCACGCTGCGCAGCCTGCTGAACAGGGCCTCGCGCAGGGCCCCGCCGACCCGGACGGGGGCCTGGTGAATGGACACGTCCGGTCGGCTTCGGCCCTGGGTTTCGATCCAGCGGACGTCCTCCGGACGCGGCTCGGCCAGCAGCAGGTTGATCTGTTCGTTCAGGGCCGTCAGCCGGTCCATCAGGCTGGACAGCGCGTAGGCGTCGTCGTCCGTCTTGACCAGCGGACGCAGGATGCGCAGTTCGGCCAGCAGGTCCTTGACGGCCGGCGAGAGCGCGTTGGCCAGCGGGAGGCGCTCGACGATCCGCCCGTTGGGTCGGCCGTGCGCCGCGAACCATTCCTGCACCTGGTGCCAGAAG
>JABRVU010000521.1:0-11142 GCA_039961895.1 Phycisphaerae bacterium
CCCCAGCCCGCCGGCGGGACGCCAGGGCCACTGCCGGCCGGGCCCCTGTCTGCCACTACTGGGAACGCGGTCGGAGGCGGGCGTGACGACGAGGCCGATGAGGTGCTGGTGCTCGAAACCAACCTCGACGACGTTTCGGGCGAGATCATCGGGTACGTGAGCGAGAAGCTGTTCGAGGCGGGTGCACTCGAGGTGTTCACTTCGCCGATCTATATGAAGAAGAACCGCCCGGGCACGCTGCTGACCGTGCTGGCCCCGCCGGGGCTGCGCGAGCGGATCGAAGAGGTGCTGTTCACCGAGACGCCGACGCTGGGCGTCCGTCGGCACCTGGCTTTGCGGAGCAAGCTGGCTCGGGGAGTGGAGGAAGTGACCACGCCGGCGGGCACCATTCGGATCAAGGTCGGGCGGCGCCGCGGGCGGGTGGTGTCGGCCTCGCCTGAGTTCGAGGACTGCCGGCGGGCGGCCGCCGCCTCTGGCCGGGCACTCATCGACGTGATGGATGAGGCCATGCGCTGCTGGCGCCAGGGCCGCGGCGCGACCGGGATGGCGTGAGGGGGAACGCACAGGTCCCGGTTGTCATTCGCCGGCTTTCGGTTGCCGGGTTGAGCGTCGCCGGTGAATGCACCTCCAGCCGGGTCCTGGAAACCGGCGACTCATTCAAAGGCCACCCATGGTGAACGGGGCGATGATGGCGGCGACGGGCGGAATGCTGCTGGAAGCGATCTTCAGCGAGCGGATGCAGCAGTTGATGCCGCTGGCGCTGGCCATCGTGGCGGTGTTTTTCATGACCCTTTCGCTGCGGCGGCGGCAGCAGCAGTCCCGCCGGCCCCGGCCGGAGCCGCCGCTCTCCCCGCGTCATGCCGGCGAGGAAACCCGCCGGGACCTGGACGAGCTGATGGTCGAGTTGCAGGAGCTCTCCCGGCGGATCAGCGCGGAGATCGACACGCGGTTCGCCAAGCTGGAGGCGGCCATGCGCGACGCGGATCGGCGGATCGCGGTGCTGCATCGGCTGGCCCGGCTGACCGAGGGGCACAGGCCGGTCGGGTCAACGGCCAACGGGCAGGCGGATGGTCAGGTCGATGGGCGTCATGCGGTGGTCTACGAGCTGGCCGACGCGGGTTTCACGCCGGTGGACATCGCCCGCGAGCTGGGCCGGACGCCCGGCGAGGTGGAGCTGATCCTGAATCTCCGCAAGCGGAGCGGACCGGAAGTGCAGGCCGGGGCGTGAGAGGGCCTGTGGCGCGACCGCTGCTTTCATCGCCGCCCGGTCCTTGATGTCACTCACCCCGCGGGGGCGTGCGGAACGAACTCCGTGGTGGCGACGGGAGAGGGGGGAAGCTATCATGAAGTGCGGACCTGCCCGCGGCCGGGCATCATGTTCGCCTGTCTTGTTCGGGGTGCCCGATACGGTGCCGGGGAGCATACCGCGAGCCATGCCAGGGGCGACGGGAATGCGATCAGGCGGGCCGGGCCGATGGGCCGGAGGGGCGTATTCGATGGCGCGCGTACTCGGGGTCATGGTGCTGGCCGCCGGGCTGGTTCCGACGGCCTGGGGGCAGGCCTTCCGCGGCGGGCGGACCCCCGACGGGACCGCCAACCCCTTCTCGGCCGTTCTGCACCCCTCCGAGGAAGCCACCACCCTGATGAGCCGGGCCAACCAGGGGCTGGAGCGCGAGGACTGGAAGCTGGTCATCGACTCGCTTCAGCGGATCATCGAGCTGCCCGGCGAGCACGTCCTGACCGCCGACGGGAAGGTGTATGAATCCGCCCGCCGGCACGCCCACCGCAGGATCGCGCAGCTTCCGCCCGAGGGGCTGGCGGCGTATCGGCTGATGTACGACGGCGAGGCGGCGGCGCTGCTGGCCCAGGCCGTCGAACGGCACGACGCGGACGCGCTCCGCGGAATCGTGGACCGCTATCTGATCACGCGGTCCGGCGACGACGCGGCCATGACCCTGGCCGAGTGGCTGATGGACGAGGGACAGTTCGCGGCGGCGGCGGCGGTGATTCAGTTGATCCAGGCCCTGTATCCCGATTCGGACCTGCCGGCGGGGGTGATCTCGGCGCGGCTGGCGGTGTGCTACGCGGGGCTGGGTCGCTCGCAGCGGGCCGAGGCCCTGCTCAAGGACGTCCCCGCCCTTCCGGCCGGCCTCGACCCGGAGCAGTGGAAGCAGCGGCTGGCGGACGTGGCCGCCTTTCTGAAGAACCCCATCAAGGACAAAGAGGTCGGCGACCCCTCGAGCTGGGCCCTGGCCTATGGGCGACCGACGCGCGACGGGCTGATGCCGCTGGTCGAGCCCTCCTTCGCCGACCATGTGCCCTGGGTCGTGCCGCTCAACGTCTGCTCGCGCGATGAGCTGGCGGCGCTGGAGGACGACGCCCGGCAGAAGGGGCTCTTGCCCGGCGCGACCATGGTGGTCGATGACCGGCTGCTGGTGGTCAAGGCCGGGCCGGTGCTGCAGGCCCTGGACGTGGATACCTTCGAGGTGGTCTGGCGGCGCGGGCCGGGTTCGACGACCGGCGAATCGGCGATCGTGGACGAACCCAGCTCGCCCTTCGGGTTTCAGGCCGACCCTTCAGAGCGCATCGACAACAGTCCCGCGGCCCGGCGGCTGCTGCGCGACAGCGTGGGCTCGGGCGTGGCCTTGGCGTATGGTCTGGTCCTGACGGTCGAGTGGGCCGGAGACCCGCCGCAGAACGATCGTCCGTATCAACGCGGTTATCCCGGCCCGCAGACGACCTACCCCAACCGGATCGTGGCCTATGCGCTCAAGGACGGCAAGCCGGTGTGGGAGACCAGCTCCCGGCCGGGCGAGAACCGGCTGGGAGCGGTCGAGTTTCTTTCCGTGCCGGTGCCGGTGAACGGGCTGCTGTTCGCGCCGTGCCGGGTCAACACCGACCTGTACGGCGTGCTGATCGACCCGGCGACCGGGCGGATGATCCGGCACATGTACCTGTGCGGGACGGGCGGAGGGGCGTTCGATTCGCTGTATGCCCTTCAGCCCTGCGTGGCCGACGGGGTCGTGTACATTCCGACGGGGCGCGGCGTGGTCATCGCCCTGGAGTCGGCCAGCGGCTCGATCCGCTGGGTGGTGCGCTACGAGGGCGCGCCGTCCTACCTGATCGAGGACCGCTGGCTGCCCACGCCGGCCATCGCAGTCGCCGATTCGGTGCTGGTGGCCCCGCAGGATGCCGACTACCTGCTGTGCATCGACCGGGCCACGGGCGAGATCCGCTGGCGGGCGGAGCGCGACAAGTGCCTGTACGTGCTGGGGGCCAACGATCGTCACGCCTGGCTGGGCGGTCCGGAACTGGTGCAGCTCGACGTCGAGACGGGCAAGCGGGTGTGGGCTCGTCCGGCCGGCGAGCCGAGCGGGCGCGGGGCGATCTGCGGAGACCGCGTCTACCTGCCGACCACGAGGGGCTTGCGGGCCTTCAAGGCCGCCGGCGGCGAGCCGATCGCGCTGCCCCAGCCCCCCGCCGGGCCGCTGATCCTGGGCAACCTGCTGGCCTGCAACACGACGCTCTACAGCACGGACCTGAGCGCGACGCGCGAGTTCCCCGACCTGGTCCGGGGATACGAGGAGGCGGTCGCGCGGCACCGGGCCGACCGGCGCGACCCGGCCAACGCGATCCGGCTGGCGCGGCTCGAGCTGCTGCGGCGGGCCCCGGCCAGGGCCCTGGACGCGCTGGCCGATCTGCCCGCGGACCTGGAGCAGACCCATCGCCGGCGGTTCGAGCAGGCCGCGCACATGAAGGTCGTCTCCATGCTCGAACTGTCGGCCTCCGACGAAGTGAGTTCGGAGCAGGCCCGGCGGCTCCTGGAGCAGGCCCGGGCCATCTCGGTTTCGCCGCAGGACGCCATCGACAGCGCCCTGGCCCTGGGCGATTATCTGCGGCGCGAGGAGCGGCCGCTGGAGGCCTGTTCGCAGTATCTTTCGCTGATCCTCTCGCGCGAGGGCGACGCGATGATCTCGGACGGCGAGGATTTTCAGCAGCGGGCCCGCGGCGTGGCGGTGCGGCGTCTGGCCGACGTGGTCAAGACCCTGGAGCCGGAGCCGAAAGCACGGTTCGAGGAGACGCTGCGGAACGCCCTGGTCCTGGCCGAGGCCAAGCGCGACGTGGCCGCCGCCGGCTGGCTGGCCGAGAGCGGGGCCCTGGGCGCCGTCTCCTGCGAGGCCGAGGTGATGCTGGGACGCTGGGCGGTGCAGGACCTGCGCTTCGAGCAGGCCGAAGCCTGTTTCAACCGTGCGATCCGGCGCTCGAGTTCGGCGGCGCTGACGGCGGAGGCGGTGGCCCGGCTGGCGGCGCTCTACGTGCAGCCCGACGAGCTGCACCTGCCGGTATGGGCCTCGGGGCTGGTGGACCGCCTGGAACGCGAGTTCGGCGCGGTCGAGCTGCCCGCGGACGTGCTGGACGTGGACTATGTGGTCAGCGCGGCGACGCGCCCGGCCCAGACCCGGACGTTGCCGGGGGCGCGTATCGCGTCTATGCTGCGGGAACGGGTGAACCCGGCGATGCTGGCCCGGCACCAGGCGGAGCTGGCCCCGGCCACGGTCCGCGGCCTCGACCCGCCGCGGATCATCGTGCGGGCCCGCGGCACCCGTCCGCTGCTGGTGCGCGAGACGGGCATCGAGCCGCTGGCGGACCGGCTGCTGACGCTGGTGGACGGCACGCGGGTGGACGCCCGGACCCTGGCGGACGACTCGGTCCTCTGGCCGGCCGACCTGCGCCTGCTGGATGAGATGGCCGTCGAATCCAGAGCCCCGGACCAGGTCGGGGGTTCAAGCCCGGCGCCGGCCACCGCCGCCCGCGGTTTGGTGGACGGGCAGATTCTCATCGTGCACAGCGCCTACGGGATTCACGCCGTCGGGCTGCTGACCGGGCGGCGGCTCTGGTCGCGCAAGTTCGAGCCTCCGGTGAGCATGGCCCCCGAGCGCGGCGGGACCGATACCTGCCTGTGGGTGCAGGACGGTTACGTGCTGAGCATCAACCGCTTCGGCGAGCTGGAGGTGGCCCAGGCCAGCGCGGGCGACCGCGTTCTGTGGCGGCGGCGGCAGAGCGGGCGGCGCTGGACGGCGGTGCGGGCCCGCGGTCAATATATCGTGGCCGTGGACGGGCGGCGCGAGCAGGCCGACGTCTTCCGGCTGGCCGACGGGAGGTTCCTGGGCACGGCCACGTTCGAGCAGCCCGGCGGGCAGGCGGCCGTCAATCTCTCGCTCTTTGACGACGTGATCTGCGGGCCGGTGTCGGCCCATCAGGTGGCGGCCTTCGAGCTGGAGACGCCCGGCGTCGAACGCTGGCGGGTCGCGACCGAGTCGGAGCTGTTCCAGGCCTTCAAGCCGACCGGAGAGCTGCTGGCCGTCGCCGATCGGGCCGGGCGGGTGCAACTCATCGACCCGCGCACCGGCAAACCGGCCATGAACGCGGTGCGCGTCGAGGCCTGCGGCGAGGGCATCCGCGACGGGTCGGTCAGCGACGGGGTCTTTTACGTCTGCGGCTACAGGAAACGCGGCAGCGACGACAACAACCCCGATCGGCTGGGTCTGGCGGCGATTCGCGTGTCCGACCGGAAGGTCCTCTGGCAGCGGGACGATCTGGGGCCGGGAACGTGGCTGAACCAGGAGGTGCTGGAGTGCTCGGCCAACGCCATCCCGCTCGTCACCCGCGTGGGATCGGGGGGCAATCAGCAGCTTCGGACGATCAACTCGTCGGAAGGCGCGGTGTTGGAGGTGACGCTGCTGGACAAGGCCGGGGGCAAGCCGCTGGGCGAGCCGATGGAGGTTCCGCTGCCGGCCGAGGCCGCGGCCATGCGGATCCTGAACGTGCGGACGACGGCCAAGGACTTGCGCGTGGTCGCCGGGCTGGCCATGCTGAGGTTCCCGTTTACGCCGGCGGCGCGCCCCCCGGCGGGGGATGACAAATGAGGGCGGGCGGTTCGAAGATCATCACCGGGCTTCTGCTGACGGGGGCCGCTGCCTGGGCGAGCGGCCCGCTGCGGGCCGAGGTGCCCCCGCCGCTGCCCAAGGGTATCACGCCCGAGACGCAGTCCGCCATCGACCGGGGTCTGGATTACCTGGCCCGCACGCAGAGCCGCGAGGGCGCCTGGCGCGAGCAGGGCTACATGGGCTCCTACCCGGTGGCGATGACCTCGCTGGCCGGCCTGGCCTTTCTGGCCAACGGCAGCACCATGACCCAGGGCAAGTACGCGCCCAACGTGAGCCGGGCGGCCAACTTCATCCTCAGCTCGTGCGGTTCGACGGGCCTGATCTCGCGCCAGGAGGAAGAGGGGCGCTCGATGCACGGCCACGGGTTCGCCCTGCTGTTTCTGGGCGAACTCTACGGCATGGAAGACGACGCCGAACGGCAGGCCCGGATCAGGCGGGTGCTCCAGGCGGGGGTGACGCTCACCGCGCGGAGCCAGAGCCGCCGCGGCGGCTGGATCTACACCCCCGACGCCACCGACGACGAGGGCTCGGTGACGGTGACGCAGTTGCAGGGCATGCGCTCGGCGCGCAACGCGGGCATCGCCGTGCCCAAGGAAGTGGTGGACAAGGCCCTCAAATACCTGGAGATGTCCTCGCTGCCCTCGGGGGGGATCACGTACAAGGCGGACCGGGCCGGGGGGCCGCGCCCGCCGATCACCGCCGCCGCCGTCGTGTGCTGGTACAACGCCGGCGACTTCGACAACCCGTTGTGCAAGAAGGCCCTGACCTTCGTGAAGGGCCAGGTCGGCCGCGGCGACAACCGCGGCGCCAACTGGGGCCATTATTACTACGCCCACCTCTACATGGCCCAGGCCATGTGGCTGTCGGGCGAGGAGAACTGGGAGTGGTATTTCCCCGCGATGCGCGAGAAGCTGCTGGCCATGCAGGCGGCCGACGGCTCCTGGGACGGGGACCAGGTGGGGCGGGTGTACGGGACGGCGATCGCGACGACCATCCTGCAATTGCCGTACAACAACCTGCCGATCATGCAACGATAGCGCGCGGCGGCCGGCCGTGGGTGTCGGCCGTTTTCCGCCCGGCGGTCCACGACCGGCTCGGGGGCCGGCGGCCGCGGTTCAGGAAGGACTGAGCATCGATGACCAACGTCGAAACGACCGGGGCGGCGGGCGGAAACGGAGACCTGGCGGCGGTCGAACGGCTGCGCGAGGCCCATCAGCGCATCCTGGGCGAACTCGGCAAAGTCATCGTCGGTCAGGACCGCGTGCTCGAGGAGCTGCTCATCGCCCTGTTCGCCGGGGGGCACTGCATCCTGGAGGGCGTGCCCGGCCTGGCCAAGACGCTGATGATCTCGACGCTGGCCAGGTCGCTGTCGCTCACGTTCTCGCGCATCCAGTTCACGCCCGACCTGATGCCCTCGGACATCACCGGCACGGAGGTGATCCAGGAGGACAAGTCCACCGGCACGCGGGTCTTCCGGTTCCTGCCCGGCCCGGTGTTCGCCAACGTGGTGCTGGCCGACGAGATCAACCGCACGCCGCCCAAGACCCAGGCGGCGCTGCTGGAGGCCATGCAGGAGCGGCAGGTGACGGTGGGCGGCAAGCGCAACGTGCTCGAGCCGCCCTTCTTCGTGCTGGCCACCCAGAACCCCATCGAGCAGGAGGGCACCTACCCGCTGCCCGAGGCCCAGCAGGACCGGTTCATGTTCAAGGTGTTCGTGGGTTATCCGACGTACGAGGAGGAGATGCGCATCGCGGAGGTGACCTCGGCGGACATCGCGGCGGCCCGCGACTCGATCCCGCAGGTGTTCGGGGCCGGCGAGGTGCTGGCCCTGCAGGCGACGGTCCGGCGAGTGCCGGCGGCGCGGGCGGTGGTGGCCCACGCGGTGGACCTGGTCCGGCGGACCCGGCCCCATGAGCCCGAGGCCACGCCGCTGATCAAGCGGATGGTCAACTGGGGGGCCGGCCCGCGGGCCGTCCAGTTCATCGTCCAGGCCGCCAAGGCCCGGGCCATCCTGCACGGGCGCCATCACGTGTCGGTCGAGGACGTGCGGGCCGTTACCCACCCCGTGCTCCGCCATCGGATCGTGCCCAACTTCTCGGCCGAGGCCGAGGGGTACACGACGGACAAGATCATCGACGAACTGCTGGCCCACACGCCGCCCAACGAAACGGCCCTGACCCAGGATGACCGACTACAGAAAGTACTTGAGACCTGAGGTCCTCGCCAAGATCTCCCGGCTCGAGCTGCGTGCCCGGATGGTCGTCGAGGGGTTCATCTCGGGGATGCACAAGAGCCCCTACCAGGGGTTCAGCGTGGAGTTCGCCGCCCACCGCGAGTACGTGCCCGGCGACGACATCCGCCACATCGACTGGCGGCTGTTCGGCCGGGGCGACCGGCTCTACATCAAGCAGTACGAGGAAGAGACCAACCTGCGGACGCACATCCTGCTGGACTGCTCCCGGTCGATGGCCTATCCGGATGAGACGGCCGAGCGGGTTCAAGGTTCACGGACCGGGGTCGAGCTTGCGGACCGCCGGCAGCCCCCGTCCGGCGCTGGGCGGATGACCAAGTATCAATACGCCTGCACGGTGGCGGCGTCGCTGGTCTACCTGCTGATGCGCCAGCAGGACGCCTGCGGGCTGGTGCTGTTCGATCACAAGGTCCGCGAGCAGGCCGCCCCGGCCTCCAGCCACGCCCACCTGCGCTCGCTGATCGAGATGATCGAGCGCCACCCGCCCGACCACGCCACCAACGTGAAGATGCTGCTGCCGCAACTGGCCGAGCACATCCGCCAGCGCAGCGTGATCGTGCTGATCAGCGACCTGCTGACCAGCATGGACGACCTGATCGCGGGCCTGCAGCGGCTGCGCTACACGCGGCACGACGTGATCGTGCTGCACGTGCTGGACGACGACGAGATCAACTTTCCGTTCCAGGACAACACGCTGTTCGAGGGGCTGGAGCGGCCGAACGTGCGTTTCCTGGTGGACCCCCAGGCCCTCCGGGCCAGCTATCTTCAGATCGTGGAGAACTTCGTCCGCCGGGTGCGCTCGGCGTGCATGGACCACCGGATCGATTACGCGCTGCTGTCCACCCGCGAGCCGCTGGACGCGGCGCTGGCGACGTACCTGGCCGGGCGGATGCACCGGCTGGCGAAGTGAGCGGGATGGCGGATTTCGGATCGCGGTTTCGGATTGCGGATTGACACAGGGGCTTTCGGCCGACTGATGCCCACGCCATGCAACATCCTGGCCGCCGTGGTGTCGCCGCTGCTGCTGTGGGCGGGCGCGGCGGCGGTGTCCGTGCCCATCATGATCCACCTGCTGACCCGCCGGCGGTTCCGGCGGGTGCGCTGGGCGGCGATGGACTTCCTCAAGGAGGCCAACCGGCAGAACCGCCGCCGCGTGCGCATCGAGGAGCTGATCCTGCTGGCCTTGCGCTGCCTGGCCATGCTGCTGGCCGGGGCCATGCTGGCCCGGTTGTTCGTCGAACCGGCGACGCTGGCGGCCCTGCTGGGGTCCAAGGCCCGGACCGAGCGCATCGTGGTGCTCGACGACTCGTTCAGCATGGGGTTGCGGGTCAGGGACGAGGGTTCAGAAACGCAGAAAGAGCCGCGGCCCGCGGCCCGCCCGGACGCGCCCGCGGGGCAGAACGCATCGTCGGGGCAGGCGGCCACGGTATTCGGACGGGCCAAGGCCGGCGTCGAGCGGCTGGTCCGCTGGCTGGCCGAGGAATCTCCCGACGATGCCCTGACCGTTCTGCTGACCTCCCGTCCGGAGCGACCGCTGCGCAGCGAGGCGACGGTCGGGCGGATGGACGTGGGGGCCTTCGCCGCGGAATTGCAGGCCCTGTCCCCCTCGGCCCGGGCCGGGGGCCTGCCCGCGGCCATGATCGCCGTCCGCCAACTGCTGGAGGCCCGAAAGGGCCAGGTCAACGCCGCCGTCTACATCGTCAGCGACTTTCAGCAGGTGGACTGGACGCCGGGCGGAGAAAGCGACGGCGGGGACACTTCTGAAAACCCTAAAAAAGAGGTCGAGGGCGGCATGGCCCCGCGCAGCCCGGCGGCGGCCCTGGCCGACTGGGCCGGGCGAGGCCACTCGCTGCGCATTGTTCTGGTGGACACCGGGGTCGCTTCGCCGGGCAACCTGTGCCTGACCGCCATCGAGCCGCAACAGGCCCAGGCCGTGGCCGCGGTCAGCGCCCGCTTCGTCGCCAGGGTGACCAACTTCGGGGCCGCCGACGCTCCGCCGGGATCCTTGCGCGTCTTCGTGGGCGACGCCGCCCAGCCTCCCGTGACCGTGCCGGCGGTCCCCGCCGGGGGAACCGTCGAAGTGCCCGTCGAGGTCGCCTTCCCCAATGACGGAGCCGAGGCTCTCGCGCTCGAAATGGCCCCGGACGCGCTGCCGGTGGACAACAGCCGGGCGCTGGCCGTTCCGGTGGCCAGGGCCCTGCGCGTGCTGATGGTCAACGGCGAGGCCTCCGCCGACCCCTACCAGGACGAGTTGTTCCTGATGTCGGTGAGTCTCAAGCCGGAGGGCCCGCAGTTCAGCGGGAACGACCTCACCGTCGTCGATGAGAACGAGCTTGAGACGGTGGATTTGAACGGCTTCCACGCGGTGGTGCTGGCCAACGTCTATCGGCTGACCGAGGAATCGGTGTCCCGGCTGGAGAAGTACGCGGCCGGCGGCGGGGGCGTGGCCGTCTTTCTGGGGGACCAGGTGGACGGCGAAGTGTACAACCGGTTGGCCTACCGCGACGGCAAAGGGTTGATGCCGGCGCTGCTGGGCGAAGTGGTCTCCGCGCCGTCGGAGAGCCCCGGTTACGGCTTCGGCGAGGCCGACGCGCTACATCCGCTGATGCGGCGCTTTACGGAGGCCGGCGCGGGCCTGTTCCGCGGGGTGACGACCTGGCGGTTCTTCTCGGCGGAGGTCCCGGGCGGTCCGTCGGCGACGGCCCCCGCGCCCGCGGCGAGCCGACCGGGCGGCGGAGCGGATGCGGCCGCGAAGGCGGCGCCGGCCCGGGTGCTGCTGCGCTACGACGACGCGGAGAAACACCCGGCCATCCTTGAGAAGACCTTCGGCAACGGGCGCGTGGTGCTGGTGACCACGACGGCCGACAAGGAATGGACCACTCTGCCGGATATGCCCGTGTTCGTGGTGCTGACCATGGAGCTGATCCAGCACCTGGCCCGGCC
>JABRVU010000522.1:0-7836 GCA_039961895.1 Phycisphaerae bacterium
GAAGCGGTTCGGTCAGTGCTTCCTGATCGACGGGAACCTGCTGCGCAAGCTGGTGGCCGCCGCCGGCGTGACCGCCCATGACGTGGTGCTGGAGGTCGGTCCGGGGACCGGCACGCTGACCGAGGAGCTTCTGGCCGTCGCCGGCCACGTGCTGGCCGTGGAGATCGACAACGGCCTGGCCGGCGTCTGCCGCGAGCGGTTCGGATCGTCGCCGAAGTTCACATTGCTGCACGCCGACGTGCTGGCGTGCAAATCGCGGATCGCGCCCCAGGTGCTGGCGGCGCTGGCCGAACGGCGCACGGCCCTGGGCGGGCGGGCCATGCTGGTGGCCAACCTGCCCTACCAGGCGGCCACGCCGCTGCTGATCGAGCTGATGATGAGTCCGATGAAGGTCTCGCCGCTGTGTTTCACGGTCCAGGCCGAGGTGGCCGATCGGCTGGTCGCGCCGCCGGGCGGCAAGGACTACGGCCCGATCAGCGTGTTTGCCCAGGCCTCCGGGCGGCTCGAGCGGATCGCCCGCGTGCCGCCCGAGGCCTTCTGGCCGGCCCCGCGGGTGGAGTCGGCCATGCTCCGCTGGGACGCCGACGAACGCGAGCCTTTGCCCCCGGCGGTCAAGGCCGCGCTGGCCCGGGTGGTGCACGCCTGCTTCAACCACCGGCGAAAGACGATGCGGGCCAACCTGCGCGAGCTTCTGAATGCCTCTTCATACCAACTCATCGCGTCCGACGGGCGATGGGACCTGGCCGACCGGCCCGAACGGCTGGGCCCGCCGCAGTGGCTCGCCCTGGCCCGCCTGCTGGTTGAACGCGAGACGATGTCCTCCACCCAACCACGCTGAACGCCGCCCGTGGCTGGTGAAGCCCGGCAATCCCCGCCCGGGATCAGGGCTGCCTGGTTCTCGCTTTCGCGGCGTCAAACCCTGGAACGGCGGAACAAAAAAACACCCGACGAACGGATCGTTCGCCGGGTGGCGTTGAGGTCGGATGAATCCACCGGTCGTCAGGCGAGGCGGCGCTTCAACCAGCCGATCAGGGCGATGCCCAGGCCGGTCAGCAGGGCGGCTCCAGGCGCCGGAACCGGGATCAGCGTCAGCACATCCTGGGCAGGGTCGCCGGCCCGGTGGTGGCCGCGGGTGGTGGCGTAGACCAGGTTCAGGACCCGCACGGCGCCCAGGCCCGACCAGTGGCCCAGCAGGATGGCGTTCTCGGCCTCGGCGATCCAGAGGGCGGCCTGGCCGCTCACCGGCATCGGCCTTTCGCCTTCGATGCCCCAGATGGCCAACTGAAGCTCGGTGGCCGAGGCATGATGGCCGGCGCTGCCGGGCGTGTAGTCATAGTTCGACAGGGTTCCCTGCCGGAACTTGGTGTACAGGTAGGCGGTCCGCTCGTCGATGGGGTCGTGCTGGAGCTCGACGTGGTCGGTAATGCCCACCACCTTGAAGCCGTCGGGGTGGAAGTCGAGCTGCTCATCGACCTGGGTGCAGAAAGTGCGGAACATCTCGGGCTGATTGGGCCCGACCAGCGACACGCCGAACTCTCCGCCGGGGAAGGCCCCCTCCTGCTTGGTGAAGCGGACCGTGTCCCCGACGTTGACCAGGTCCGCCATCAACGGGGCGGCCAGGCCGAACACGACAACTGAAGCGATTAGTCCCTTTTTCATGACCTGCTCTCCTCTCCTTACTTCGGCCTTCGGGGACGCGGGGGCTTCCATCCGCCGCGGACCGGGCCATGGGCTGACCACGAACACGAAACGTCACGAGAGGATTGCTCAGGGATCCGGTTGAAGTGGACTTCCCCCCCTGTGGTCCTCTCCCGCTGAAAGTCGAACCTTTGTCGGCTCGGACGCGGGATTCTATGTCTGCCGCGGCGCGAGTCAACCCCGTCGGGCGGCGCGTAAGTTGTTTTTCTTGCTGGTCCTGTGTTATCGGTGTTGCCCGCGGCGGTTATCAGCAGTCGGCCGGATGTTTGCGGACCGGCAGCGCGCGCGGATAGGATGGAGCCGCGATGTGATCGGACGATCCGGGCGGGGGTTTGCCGGCGCGAACCAGGAGCGAGACCATGCAGGCGCAACGACACAGCAGACGAACGATTCTGGCGGCGGGTGCGGCTGGAGCGGCGGCGGGGCTGATGCATTCAGCAAGGCCCGCGGCCGGTCAGGCCGCTTTGGCTTCCCCCGCCGCACCGAAGGCCGACGGCGTGTCCATTCCCGGCAAAAGCACGGATCTCCCCGTGACCCTCAAGGTCAGCATCGCCGGTTATTCCTTCCGCGAGTTCCTGGACAAGCCCGGCAAGCCGGGAAAGATGTCGCTGCTGGACCTGGCCGACATGGCCGCCCGCTGGAAGATCGACGCCATCGAGCCGACCTCGTATTACTTCCTGCGCGAGGATGACGAGTTCATCTACACCCTCAAGCGCCGGGTCTATCTCAACGGGCTGGAGATCAGCGGCCTGCCGTTGGGCACCAACTTCTGTTTCCCGCCCGGTCCGGAACTCCAGAAGCAGTTGGCCGAGGTCAGGAAGTGGGTGGACATCGGAGCCAAGCTGGGGACGCCGGGCATGCGCATTTTCGCGGGCCGCAAGGACAACCGGCCGCGGGCGGAAATCCTCAAGACCATGGCCCCCGCGCTGCGCGAGGCCTGCGATTACGCGGGGGCCCACGGCATCTTCCTGGCCATCGAGAACCACGGCTTCATGACCGAGACGGCCGACGACGTGCTCCGCATCGTCGAGGCGGTGAGGCACGACTGGCTGGGCGTGAACCTGGACACGGGCAACTTCAACGGCGACGCCTACGCCGAGATGGCCAAAATCGCCCCGCTGGCGGTGAGCTGCCAGGTGAAGGCCCTGGCCAGTTCCGGTCCCGGCAAGCGCGGACCGGTGGACCTGGCCCGCGTCGTGCAGATTCTGCGCCAGGCCCGATACCGCGGGTACGTCACGCTCGAATACGAGGAGAAAGACCCCCACCGGGTAGTGCCCGAACTCTTGGGCAGGATTCAGGAGGCGATCCGCGCGTAACACCCGATGTCCACCCAGCGACCTTATCGGTGACTTCCACCCGTTGGCAGGCGGAAACCCCACGCGTGCCAGACCCGGCGGATGCGTGCGGGCGGCCAAAAAGTGCGCCGGGGCGGAACTTTGGGAGGTTCTGCCCCGGCGTTGACGCGGGAAGAGGGACTCGTGGGGTGTACGACGAAACGGCTGAGCTTGCCGGTTTCGCCACACCCCTGAAGATCATACGAACGACCCGGCTGGCGGTTCGGTAATCCAGTCGGTTTTTCGGGGTTCCGGGCCGTGGTTGTGCTTTATCTGGAAAATGTCCGGGGAGAGTCGCCGCCTTGCCTGAAGTTCATGGTTTCGGTTTTGGTTGGTTTCTGGCGAGTCGCGGAAATGAGACCGTGGTCCCGCCGTCCGATTCGGCCGGCTCAGCCGATGACGGCAAGGAGCATCCTCCATGCATGAGCAGTTCTCGGATCGGGCCCGGCACGCGATGGCCCTGGCCAGCCGCGAGGCCACTCGCCTGCGTCACGACTACATCGGCCCCGAACACATCCTGATGGGCATCATCGCCCAGGGTGAGAGCGTGGCCAGCGCCGTCCTGGCCGGCAGCGGCGTGGACCTCGAGAACGTCCGGGCCGAGCTGAGCCGTCGGATCCAGGCCGGCCAAGGCGGCCCGGAGATCGGCCGGCGGGCTTACAACCCCCAGACCAAGGCGGTCATCGAGCACGCCATCGGCGAGGCCCGCAAGCTGGGCCACAAGTACGTCGGCACCGAGCATCTGCTGCTGGGGTTGCTGCACCTGGAAGACACGCCGGCCGCCGGCATCCTCGCCGCCCAGGGCCTTCAGCTCGAGGACCTGCGCGAAAAGGTGTCGAGCCTGCTGCGCACCCCGGGGCCGCAGACCGCCGACGTTTCCGCCCGGGCCTTCGGCGAGTTCGAGTGGATTCACCAGCAGGAACTGGCCAGGGCCTTTCGCTCGCCGGCCTTCTGGCACACGCTGATCCTGGCGGTGGACTCGGCCAACCGGCTGGGTCACGGCGAGGTGGCCGCCGAACACCTGCTCATGGCCATGCTCCGCGACCCGTCCACGCGCGTCAGCGCCCTCCTGGCCGCCAAGGGCGTTACCGCCGACTGGCTGCGCGAACAGTTGATCCAGGGGGAGACGCAGAGAGCCTGAGTCGCCGGTATCCAGTCGCCGGTTCTCGGCATCGGGTTTGCCGACCGCACTGCCTGACCAAGGACTGGAAACTGGAAACGGGTTACCGGAAGCAGACCCATCGTGTTCCTTCGCCGCCTCGTCGCATTTCCCGAAAGCCAGCGCATCCTGGTCATACACATGCTGGCCTACCTGTGCGTGGCCGTCGAGTACGGCGTGACCGGCATCATGGTGGCCACGCTGCTGCGCGATCGCTTCGGAGCCAGCACCTGGCAGACGCTCATGGCCACCTCCAGCGTGCCGATCATGTCGCTGATGGCCATCTTCTGGAACGAGGTCTACCGGCGGCTCCACGTCGGGGCGTATCTGCTGGCGTTGTGGACGGTCGCGGTGCTGCCGCTGGGCCTGATCGCGTGCTTCGCGTCGGCCTGGCCGGTGCTGATCTGCGTCCTGATCGCGGCCTTCGGCACGGGGGGGATCCAGTCGCTCTACGCCGACATCCTGCGGAACTGCTACCCGCCGGCGGCGCGCGGGCGGATCTTCAGCGTGCTCAAGACCATCGAACAGTCGGTGATGATGGTGACCAGCTTCGCCGTCGGCACCTGGCTGGACGCCCGCCATGACGCCTACCGCTACTATTTCCCGATCACGGTGGCGGTGGTCGGGGTGGGGTTTCTGCTGCTGCATCGCATCACCCGCGAGCCGCTTTTTCTGGAACGGCCGCGGGAGACCTCGACGCAGCCCATCCTGACCAGCCTGGGCGGCGCCTACCGCAACATGCTGGCCGCCCTGCGCAACGACCCCGGCTTCCGCCGGTATGAAACCGCCTTCGGCATCTACGGCCTGGGCTGGATGATCTGCTATTCGCTGCTGGCCTTTCTGGTGACCGACAAGCTGGGGCTGCGTTACCAGCATATCGCCCTGTCCACGCAGTCGGTGCTGCAATTCACGACGCTGGTGATGCTGCTGCCGGCCGGGATGCTGCTGGACCGGATCGGGCCGATCCGGCTGTGCGGGTGGACGTTCCTGATGCTGATCGCGTATCCGCTCGGCTTGTTGTTCGCCACCCATGCGGGGTGGCTGGCGGCCTATACGGTGATTTACGGCGTGGGTATGGCCAGCGTGAACATGTGTTGGACGATGGGGCCGGTGAGCCTGGCCAAGAACCCCTCGCAGGCCCCCCACTACCTGGCCATCCACGCCACGCTGGTGGCGGTGCGGGCCGTCTTCGGGCAGTTGCCGGCGGTGGCGTTTTATCATTGGACGGGTCGTCTGGGCCCGCCGTTCGTCGCCGCCGCGGTCCTCTTCGGGATCGGCTCGATCCTGATGTTCCGCCTGGCCCGTTGGCGCGAGGCGCCGGTCAAACCCGCCGCCGAGCCCCCGGTGGAAATCATCGCCGTCCAGTCCGACTGACCGCGCCGCCCTGCCCGGCGAGGGCACCGCCGGCCACCAGCACCGCGGCGGGGAAAACGTGAGGACATGGTTTCGGCTTTTCCCGCCCCGCCTGCCGCATGCGGCGCGGACCGGTTCCTGACGGGCGCGGACCGGACGGGCCGGAGCCAACCCCGCTCGCGGCGCGTTGGCCTCGCGGACGGCGGATCACTGGGATGACAACGATCCCTGCGGGACCGGGGCGGTTTCGTCGAACTCATCGCCGCGGAAGGTATTGCCCAGATAGATGCTGCGGACCTGGGGGTCATTGATCAGCTCGCGGGGGTGTCCTTCGGCGATGACCTTGCCTTCGTGGATGATGTAGCTGCGGTCGGTCACCGAGAGCGTCTCGCGCACGTTGTGGTCGGTCAGCAGGATGGCGATGCCGTGCTCGGCCCGCAGGCGGGTGATCTCGCGCTGAAGCCCCTCGACGGCGATGGGGTCCACGCCGCTGAAGGGCTCGTCCAGCAGGATGAGCTGCGGTTCGGTGACCAGGGCCCGGGCGATCTCGAGCCGCCGTCGCTCACCGCCGGACAGATTGCGGGCCAACTGCCTGCCGAGGTGGGCCAGCCCGAACTGCTCGAGCAGCCGGGCCGCCCGGATTTTGCGCTCCCGGCGGCGCAGTGGCATGCTCTCGAGGATGGCCATCAGGTTCTGGCGGACGGTCAGCCTCTGGAAAATGCTCGGCTCCTGGGACAGATATCCGATCCCCCGCTGAGCCCGCTTGTACATGGGCAGGTCGGCGATATCCTCCCCGTTGAAGATGACCTGCCCGGAATCGGGGGTAATCATCCCGATGGTGATGCGGAAGCTGGTGGTCTTGCCTGCGCCGTTGCGGCCCAGCAGCCCCACGATTTCGCCCTGGTGGACGCAGTAGCTGACCCGATCGACGACCGTCCGGTTGCCGTATCGCTTGACCAGATCAATGGTTTCAAGCAGCTTGGCTGGCGGGGGCATGATTCTCTCGAAACCTGTGCGGCAGTGACGGGACTCCCGCAGTGGATAGACTGTTGAAAACCCCATCTCCAGTGACGAAAAACCGCCCAACAATGTCAAGCCGCCGTGACAATCCACAAGCCGGCCCGGCGTCGGCCTCCAAGGGGTTTTCAAACTCTAACATGTTATTTTGAAACATGTTAAATCACAAAGCAGCTCGATGGTCTTCGTTGCTCACCACGCTGCCGGTAAAATCGAACTGAAACGGTACGAAAACGACGCGCCTAAATCAAGTACCGTGCCGAATGTGGATAACTCTGACGGAAGTCGGTCAGCGGATCCACCTCATCTGTCCGACATTGGGAATAAAGCCGAAGTTCCCGACCCAGGACAGGCGGTAGCCGGCCGGCCAATAGACGAAAAAGGCTTTGCCGATCAACTGGTCCTCGGTCACGGTGCCGACCTGGTACTCCGAACCCAGGCCCTTCAAGTGCGGGCCGATCTCCCACCACAGCCGCGAATCCTTGCTGGAGGGGCTGTTGTCGCCCAGCATGTAATATTCGGCGGGCAGGGTCGCGCCGCCGACCGATCGGGTGCGACGCAGCATGATGGGCCGACCGGCGGTCCCCCATCCCGGCCATTCGGCATACGGGTTGGTTTTCATCGGCTCGGTCTGAAGCTGTGCGTCCGTGTAATACACGTCGCGTTCGAGAACCACGTGCCGAAGCCGGCATTCCAGGCCGCGGGCCCCGATGCGAACCTGCGTCTTGAGCTGCTGGGACTTGTTGCGCGTCAAGGCCCTGACCGGATCGGGCGCATATTGAGAGTTGGTGGATTCGACGACCGTCCGTCCGTTGATCGAGAGCCGGACCACGTAATCGACGTTGAGGAACTCGATCTCGACCGGCTTGCTCGGGGGGAAGGGATCCAGCCTGGTGGAACCGATGGGCGCGGCCCCGACCAGACCGGGAGCTTCCATCACCACGAAGGCCGTCCCATCGGGTCTGACCTCGGCCGTGAAATGGGTCTCGTCCCGGTTAAGCCGCATCACCAGCGCGCCGTTGCCCGAATCCGGGAACCAGGTGAATCGCAGTCGAACGTCTCCGACCGGAATCGGGGACCTGTTGACCAGTTCGGCGTTGTAGCCTGAGAAGTTGGTGATGTCCTTGCCGTCGAAGCGGATGTAGAGGGGTTCCGATTCGGTTCCGGCCGACTTGAAGGTGATCTCCCGCCGGGAGGTGTTCCAGGCCGCGGCGGCGGCCGGACCCTCCGGTTCCCATCCGACCCGAAGGTGTCGGTCGCTCAGCGAGTCGGGAT
>JABRVU010000523.1:0-9700 GCA_039961895.1 Phycisphaerae bacterium
GGTCAGGTCCACGGTGAACTGCTCGAGGGCCCCGCCCTCGGCGGCGCCGCCCGGGCGGGCGCCGCCCGGTCCGCGCCCCTCCTCGGCCGCTGCGGCCGGAGCGGCCTGCACGATCTCGCCGAAATGATCGCGGAGCTGATCGACGTCGATGCGGTCCAGCTCGGTGGTCAGCTCGCCGACGCGGGTGTGCGTGGGGTTGATGGCCAGAGCCAGCAGGATCAGCCCGCTGCGGATCTGCTCGAAGCCCAGTTCGTCGCCCAGCACCGCCGCCGAGGCCAGCAGCTCGACCAGCTTGGGCGCCACCGCCGGCTTGCCTCGGTGCCCGGAGGGCATCTCGTCGAGCACTTTCTGCAAGGCCCGCCGCAACGGCACGCGATCGATCTTGAAGGTATTGAAGATCGCGGTCACGTCGCCGGTGGCTTCGTCCAGCATGCGCATCAGCAGGTGGTCGGGGCCGACCTCGAAGTGCCCGCGCGACACGCACAGGTTCATCGCCCCCTGGAAGTGCTGAATGCAGCTCGAGTCCAGCCGGGCGATGAGTTTCTTGAATTCCTCGGTCTTTGGCGCGCTGGGCATGGGTTCGTATGCTCCGTTACTTGCAAGCCTCGAAGACTACCGACGTTTCCGGCAGATCGTCGGTGCGGACCCAACTGGTATAGCCCAGCCGGGCGCCGCGGGAATCGGACGTCAACTGCATCTCCGGCACCTGGCCGGCCCGCAGACGGACCTCAATCGAGAAGGCCAGCGGATCCGTGCAGAACAACCGGGCCAGCGACCGGGCCCGGGCGAAGGCCGGACCGTCGGGCAGGAACAACTGGAAGCCCTCCCAGTCCACCGGCCCGAAGGTCATGCGGAACGCCCCGTTGAGGTCGTAGACCTGTTCGCCGACGGTCAGGTCCACGCCCAGGCGGCTGTTGGCCCGGCCCACGCGATTCAGGTCGTCGTCGCCCAGCGAGACCCACCGCCCCACGCACTGCGTGATCCGGGTGGTGAGCCCCTGGAAGAAGTCGGTGAGTATCCCCTCCAGCGCCGCCGCCGCGCGCGGGCGTTGGGTCAACAGGCCGGCATAGCGGATCAGCTTGGTCGGCGACAGGCCGATCTGCTCGCGGGTCCAGGTCGGCATCAGGCCGACCAGGAGCAACAGATAGTCGGTGATCGTGTCCCGCCCGGGCAGGCCGTACGTCACGTGATAGCGGTACTTGGTCCAGGCCCGGTAGAACAGCGAGATCAGCCGGTGGTGCAACACGTCCAGGAAGTCGCGCATCGGCGAGGAGTCGGGGTCGAGCGGCGGCTCGTCGCCCAAGGCCTGCGGAGCCGACGCCGATTCCCGCCGGCGGGTGCTCTCCACCGACTTGAGCACCTGCACCGCGTAGTGCAGCGGCAGGGGCGTCTCCACCCCGTAGAGCCCCAGAAAGGTCGGCTCGACGCGATAGAAACTCGTCCCGTCCGGCAGCTTGACCTCGCTGACCCGCCGAACGTCGGTCGCCGGGAAGCCCATCGACACGTCCGGGCGGAAGCGAATGGCCTCGCGGGCCACCGGACCGCGCTGTCCGACGGGAACACAGTCCGACCGGAACCGTTCCAGCAGCCAGACCGCCTGGAAGAAGCTGAACTCCCACCCGCGGGCGCATAACCGCCCGATCACGCCGGGCCCGCGTTCCGAGCCGCCGGACCCAGAGGTCGGTTCCCGCGGCTCCAGCGCCGGTTTTCCGCGCCGCTCGGCGGTCATCGCCCGGACCTCGTCTCTGTCCGCGGTCATGTCCGGGCCTCCGCGGGCGTGATCTGCTCGCCCCAGCGCGGCGGGAAGGAATGAACGTTGCCGGAGCGCGTGAACCGCGCGGTCAGTTCGCTGTAGCCGTTCAACGTCGCGTACAAGCCGAAGAAGCGGTCCAGGATGCGGGCGAAGAGGTAGGCGTCGCCCTCGCCGGCGAAATGGTCTTCGTTGAGGTCCACCTCCACGCGCACGCCGCGCAGCGGAGCCCCGTGGAACATCCGCTGGCTGAACAGGGACCTGACCGACAGGATGCCCTCGAGCATGCGCTGATGAGCGGCGGCGGCCTGCGAGTCGTAGTCCGAATGGAAATCGTAGATGCGCAGCAGCTCCTTGAAGCGGGCCGCGTCCGTCAGCGAGACGTAGTTCAGGGACATGTGCGAGATCAGCCGCCATTGCAGCCGCCGGCCCATCGGCGGGCAGATGGTCGGCGTGGGCTTGGTCAGGTTGGCGAAGCGGGTGTTGGGCGGCGAGCTGTCGGTGGGCTCGGTGATGTCCCCGGCGCGCAGTTCGGCGGGCAGGTGCCGGTTGGTGCAGTACAGGTCGATGGAGATGGTTTCATCGTCCGGCAGCCGCGACACCCCGCCGCCGCTGACGAACGAGACGTAGACGTCGGTCCCCTGGCGCGGATCGCCCGTGACCACGTTGGGGACGGTCCGGCAATGGTAGTAGGGCCCCAGGTCTTCGCCGCCGCGGCCCCGGCTGGTGCCGTGATCGAAGGAATAGAAGGGCGGGTATTCGCGGGCCGCCCCGCCGTCGGTGCGGGTCAGGCCGCAGACCCGGGCGATCGAGTGAATCTCGAAATGCCGCCGATCGGCCGCTCCCGATTTGTCGGGCAGCACCAGGTACTCGGTCCGGTCGTGCCGGATGCGGAGCGGTTCGGCCGGGTGCTCGAAGAGGTTCACCGCCGGCACGCAGTGCAGCCGGACGTGCTCGCGCGAGACCAGCGGGAACGAATCCAGCCGGCGGTTGAAGGTCACGTCCACCTGCACGCGCTCGCTCAGCTCCAGCTCCGTGCAGGCCCGGTCCAGCCCGACCAGGTCCACGAACAGGAACCGCTGCCTGGCGGTGAGGTACTCCTGCAACAGCCGGTAGCCGGCGAAGCTGTGGGCCGGGTAGGGCAGCACGGCCTCGTCGCGGTCCAGCCCGGCGGGCACGATCGCGCCGGGCCCCAGCACGCGACTGCGCGTCGGGCCCGAGCCGTCGCTGACCCGCACTTCCTGGACGTGCCCGCACAGCAGCAGGTACAGCACGAAGGCGGTCTGAACGTCGCCGGCCAGGAACAGCCGGACCCTTCTCAAGTCCAGGTTGGCGATCTTGGCCTTGCTCGACACCAGGAACGAAAGCGAGAGGCGCACCGGATGGGCCGAGGCCGTCTCCAGCCTGACCTCGTTCAACACCCACGGGCGCAGCACCGTCGGCCAGGTCGAGCGATACCGGCAGCGCGTGCCGTCCACCGGGACGCTGGCGAACTCGGCCCCGGCGGGGACGGTGTTGGCGGCCTGCATGGCCTCCAGGTCCGGCTGGAACTCCATGATGGTCATCGAGGGGATCGGCCGCAGGTAGTGAGGCCACAACAGCGACATGACCGCCGCGGTCAGCTCGGGCAGCTCGTCGTCGAGCTTCTGGCGAATCCGCCCGCACAGGAAGGCCACGCCCTCGAGGATGCGCTCCACGTCCGGGTCGGCGCCGCGGTCGCCCAGCGTGCGGGCCAGGTCCGGGTGCGTCCGCGCGAACTCCGGACCCACCTCGCGCAGATAGTTCAGCTCATCCTGGTAGAACGTGTTGCTCATGGAAACGGCTTCACCCGCGGCCCGCCCTGCATCCATCGCGGCCGGGACGCAAGCCCTCACGGGAAGGCACGGATTCGCGGGCGTTCAGCGTTCAACGGCCCAGCGGGCCGGCGCACCACCGAGAACCCGGAACCGAACTGCTGAAAACGAACTGCTGATAACCCGCCGCTCCGTGTCTTGAACGGTGAATCAACGGGATCAACCCGACACGTCGAATTCCCCTGCACCGGTCAGGGAGGTTTCGTACCACACGCGGTGCTCGCCGGAGCGCCCCACCAGGACGGCCTCGACCCGGAACGTCAGCGTCTGCCGGTCGCGGCCGTCCTCGTCCTTCTCGGAGACGACCCGCACGCGCCGCAGCCGGGGCTCGTACTTCTCGATGGCGGCCCGGACGGCCTCGCGGACCGTCGCCGCCGTGTTGCCCCCGCTGAAGCTCAGGTCGCTGATCGCCGGCAGGCCGTAGTCCGGCTGAGCCAGGCTCATGCCATGGCGGGAATTGAGCAGGCGGACCAGGTTGCGCCGCACGGACTCGACCATCTCGTGCACGTCTTCCGTGGTGGTCGGACCCCGCCCCGCGCCGCCCAGACCGCCCTCGACCCGATCCAGAAACGACTGCTCACGAGCCATGCGACTTCACCCTGCCCGGCGGGCCCGGCGGCGCACCCCATGCTGCGCGGGCACGGACCCTGATAGGCCCGTGTCCGCCGCAAACGCATGTGACCCGGTGAACCGGCGGGAGCGACCCCCGACCGGCGAGAGCGATCGTCGGACGGACCGCTTCGGCCCTTCCGCCGCCCGCGCTCGCCGGGGCCGGCCGACGTCACGACTTGCCCGGCGCCCGCCACTTGTCCATCTCGACGATGTTGTCGGGGATCCAGTTCCACTCGATCTGCTCGTACACGAAGCTGACCTGCTCCATGTGCTTGTACGACTCGTTGGCGGGAACGAAGCTCATGGGCATGTAAGGCCGGATGTCCACCACCCGGCAGTTGGTGAGCGTGATGGTGTAGTACTTCTCCTCCGAGCGCGTGGCCGGATCGATCCGGTAGAAATCGATGACCGCCTTCTTGAGGTTCTGACCCGTGCACATGGCCTTGTGGAAGCCAGGCGACGCCTTGTCGATCACCTTGACGATCCGCAGCGGGTTGTGCACCCGAACGCCGGTGGCCTGGCCGGTGGTGTAGTCCACCGGCTGGTGGATGTGGTGTTCGATCTCGAACACGTCACAGGTATTCTCGCGGCCTTCCTTCTCGGAAGATCCCGGATACTCGTCCACCTTGAGATTGCACGGATTTGGCATGACTTGCCTCCTCGGTTATGGGGTATCCCTCGCACGTCCGCGGCCCACACACGTGACCGTCGGAAGGAAGGATGAACGATCGTGGGCAATCCATGTGCCAATGCGCGACCGAGCGGGGCACGCCTGCCCCCGCGAGTGCGGCTCGCGCGGCGCTACTCTTTGTTTTTCAGCGATTTAGGCCCAACTTCGGTCCGTGCCGAAGCTCACGTCCGTCCCCGCCTTGATGCCCGCGGGTGGGTACTCTTTCCCCTCTCTGGGTACCCACCGTCCTTCCCCACCCACCGAGGTGCGCATCCGGGAACCGCGTCTCTCGCCCGTGCGAATGAATCCCGACTCTGATGCCCTCACCGGTCGGCGATCTTTGGTTGTGAATCCGAGGCGTTGCCGTCGCGCGGGCGAGATCTGTTGGATCCGTAAGGCTATTAGACGGTCCGCGGATGAACCTGTCAAGCCGTTGCAGGATGCATGGCTGGCGGGCGGTTTGTGAAAGGATCGACCGGCCGCGGATGAAGGGGTCAGAAGGCCGCGCCGCTTCCAGCACGCGCACCCGCCGATGGCGGCCCCCTATTCCCGGTTGAGAAAACACCGGTATACTGAAACCGTGGAGCCGGTTCAGTCTCAACCGTCGGGTTCTCACGAAGCCCCTGTCGTCGCCCGGGGCCGGTGGCCCGCTTTTTTGTCGGACCGGCGGGCCCGGCCCAAACCCGTCCTGTGCGCGCTGGCCCTGGCGTCGATCATTCCGCTCAGTTGGATGGACCTTTCCCTGCCTCGCGGGACGACGACGGCCATCGGCTATTGCGCCGTGGTCGTCCTGGCCGTCACCGCCTGTCCGCCAAGGTTCGTGATCATCCTCGCGTCGATCAGCTCGGTCCTGACCGTCGCGGCCTATTTCTTCAAACCCAGCCCCCAGCCCGTCTGGGTGTGGAGCGGGCTGGTGCACCGCGCGCTGGTCCTGACCGTCCTCTGGCTGATCGTCGTGCTCGGCCTGCAACGGCGCCGGGCCGAACGGAAGTGGGCGGAGACCGCCGGCCGGTTGCGGGCCATCGTCGAGACGGCCGTCGATGCCATCATCACCATCGACGAGCACGGGCGCATCGAAACCTTCAACCACGGGGCCGAACGCATGTTCGGCTATCGGGCCGACGAGGTCCTCGGGCGAAACGTCAGCCTGCTGATGCCCTCGCCCCACCGTGAGGACCATGACGCCTATATCACCCACTACCTGGCCACCGGCCAGAAGCGCATCATCGGCATCGGCCGCGAGGTCCTGGGTCAGCGTAAAGACGGGACCACCTTTCCTCTCGATCTGGCCGTCAGCGAAACCCGCCTGGACGGGCGGCGCATCTTCACCGGCATTCTCCACGAGATCACCGAGCGCAAGCGGCGGGAGGAGCAGCTTCGCAAGGTCATCGAGGAGCTGGAGCGATCCAACGTCGAGCTGGAACGCTTCGCCTCGGTCATCTCCCACGACCTGCGCTCCCCGCTGATGACCATCGGGGGGTTCGTTCACCTGATGGTGGAAACCGGCGGAGACGCCGGCGCCGGCGACCAGGAGGCCATCGCCTACGTGCAACAGGCCGTGCGGCACATGGACCGGCTGCTCCAATCGCTGCTCGAATATTCGCGCGTCGGGCGGTCCGAGATGAAGTTCGCGCCCTGCGACACGCAGGAGCTGCTCCGTCAGACCCTGGCCAACCTCAAGGCGACGATCGAGGCCGGCGGAGCCACGGTCACCTTCGACCCCCTGCCGGAGGTCATGGCGGATGAAGTCCGGCTGGGGCAGGTTTTTCAGAACCTGATCGAAAACGCCTTGAAATACCGCGGCGAGGAGCCCCCGCGGCTGCACGTGTCGGCCCGGGCCAACGAAGGCGAGTGGGTTTTTTCGGTGCGCGACAACGGCATCGGGATCGCCGAGCCTTATCAGCAGCAGATCTTCGAGCCCTTCCGGCGGCTGCACCCCGACGAATCCAGGTACCAGGGCATCGGCATCGGGCTGGCCATCTCGAAGAAGATCGTGCAGCAGCACGGGGGGCGCATGTGGGTCGAATCCAACCCCGACCGCGGCGTCACGTTTTATTTCACCATCCGCCGTTCCGATCCGCCGGCTTGAACTCGCGGCCCGCCTTTCGGGCCGCCGGCGTTAATACCGCACGGACAGGTAGTTCCACACGTCGTAATAAGCCGGCAGACCGCCGGCGCCGCTGGTGATGCCCCGCCCCGCGATGTAGGGAACCTGGCCCTTCGTGACCTGGTCCCATGATTCGTGGGCGTCCTTGACGAACTTGGCATGGAAATCGCTGAACAGCGATGAGACCCCGCCCATGTGGCGCGTCTTGCCCTCGCCGACCAGAATGTCGGACATCAGCGCCTGGTGCCGCCGGGGCCGCCAGTTCATATTCTGAGGAGTGTCGCGCAACCCGAGACGCTTGTCGCTCACCCAGCTCCTGTAGACCTCGTCCCAGATGTCTTCCGGGTAGGGCCCCTTGGCATCGTAGCGCGGACTGGGGATGGCCGTCTTGCCGGGCTGAACGGCCTGGGTGACCGGCGCGGCGTAACTGTAGCCCCCGAACGTCAGCTTCACCGTTCGGTCGAGGAAGGTATGGGCCCCGTACTGGGGATGGTTGGCGTGGCCCTCATACACGTTCGGGCAGTAGAACAGGTTGAGGTCCTTGCCGGTGTACTTGCCGTACAGCATCCCGTAATTGATCGGGACTTTGCTGTCCAGATCCTTGTCGGCGATGGTGTTGAGGGTCTGATGCCAGCGGGTGTATTCGGCGATGTAGTACGAGAACGAGCCCTTCTGGGGCAGCAGGCCCTTGTGGTCCTGCGCGTACGGCACCATGCCCACGCCCATCTGGTGCAGGTTCGACAGGCAGACCGTGCGTCGGCTGACCTCCTTGGCCCTCTTCAGAGAGGGCAGCAGGATCGATATCAGCAGGGCGATGATGGCCACCACGACGAGGACTTCGATCAGTGTGAACCCCCGTCGTTGAATCCTTTCGCGCGGCGTGAGCAGGCGCATATACACCTCCTGGCGGTTGAGGACCGACGAGCGACTTCCTGGAACTCATGTCAGGCCCGCACATGTTTCTGTGCACTCATTATGTTAACAGATGTTGGCGCATTTTGTCAACGGGCGACCTCGAACCTTTTTTTCATCGGCAAGCCCATAGCCCGTCGAGAGCCCAAACCGGTCGGTGTTGGGCGAGTCAACACTCAACCCAACTGTGTTTCGTCTGAAGGATTCGTCTGAGCATCAATGCATATAAGTTTTTCCAATTAATGTCGTTATATCACGAAAGCCGGAAATCCGTCCGGTCCGCATGAGCGCTTCTTCTTCCTGAGTCGGGTTCTTCACCAGCCGATATCACATGATGTGTTGGCATAACTCGTGTTATATTGAAAAGAGTGAATCCCCCAACATGCCATCCGCCTCAGATCAACGGCCCGGAGCCCGGTGAGCTGCACGCAAGGGGATTGCTGAGAGCCACTGCGAGGTAGCATTGGTCAACAGAATCCATGACTATCGGTCGACGAAATACAAAAGAATGCTTGACCTTGATGCGTCAGAAGAGGTAGAATGGGAAGTCAGCAAGTCAGGGCCCAGATACAGCTTCTATCCCAGGCGGAGTCGGGAAACCGTAGGGCCGTTCAGCACGTTCAAGAGGAGGAAGAAGAACCCACTTCCAGCGGTGTTCATAAGCCGGTGCAGGGCGGTTTTCTGTCAACAGAAAGACGGCTGGTGCGACGTATCGAGAAGGTGCATCGCACGGCCGGCTGTAAGCCTCTCATCGAGGTTCTGGGCCATCGGTCGTCGATGGCTGCCCAGGCCCCAGGAAGGCGTCGATTCGGATCAACCCCGGAATCAGCTTGGCGGAGGAGTGAATCCATGAGAACGAGATGGTTCAAGGCAGTTGGAATGGCGGGAGTGGCCGCGATCACGGCGAGCGCGGTTTACGCCGGCACGGCCAGTCTCACGTCCATCGGCGTGCTGGACGCGAACAATCCGGAAAGCGCCGTCAAGGCCCTGGCCGCGGACGGAAGCTGCGCCGTGGGATACAGCAAGGCGCCGAGTATCGACGGAACGCGAATCATCCGCCAGCCGGTCTTCTGGGCGCCCGATACCGGCCTGGTGCAGCTGCCCAACCCCGAACGAAACGGCGCGGGCACGGACACGGACGGCGAGGCCCGCGGCATCGTCCTGCGCCCCCTCCACGAGAGTATCGGCGAGGGGATCGGCATCAGCGGCGACATCGGGCTATACTTCACGCCCACCAACGGCACCTCCCCGGCGTTCTCCACCGTCTGCTGGCAATACTACAAGGCCAAGCGGAGCGATCCGGGTAACGGGACGGGCTGGCAGACCGGAGGCGCGGGCAACTCGCAGATTCCTTCGCCGCTGGGCCTGTACAACACGTCCCGCCTGGCACCGGGCGACAGCGAATCCTGGTACATGGTCGGCAAGCGCCGCAACAGCAACAACGGCAACTTCATCAACCGGGCCAATAACCTGCGGATCGATGGTATCGGGCTCACCGACTATGTCGGCCTCGGCTGCACGGATAACGCCGCGACGCTGTCCTCCTACGCGATGGCGGTTTCGGTGGCCACGAATCGCCGGTCGGTGGGTTTTGACATCGGCAACCCCACCTGCAACACCACGGCGTATCGCGCCCTCTACTTCCCGACGGTGAACGCGGCGGGTCAGGCCATTCCGGGCGGCAGCGGTATCTTCATATGACAGCGCTATTGTGGCTCAAGATTCTGGGGCAGTCCAGCCGATGGGTTTCCTGACGGTGATTTCGGGAGCGCGCTCTCCTGAACCGGATATCGGGA
>JABRVU010000524.1:0-2064 GCA_039961895.1 Phycisphaerae bacterium
GTTCATGTCCTCGTATCTCGAAATGCCGGTTCCGCGGATCGACAAAGAGGGCGAAGTCATGTTCTCGACCGATCCGCCGCCGGTGGAGAACCTGGAGCTGATGGCCAATTCGCTCTACTGGCTGGCCGGCAAGCCGGACCTGATCGCGGCCGGCCCGGCGGACGTGCCCTTTGTCGGGCCCATTGACGAGAAATCCGAGCGCGGCCTGTGGCTGATCACCATGGGCTGGGCGGTGGCGGTGCTGTTCGCCGGCGCCGCGGTGATGTTCGTGAGAAGGAAATAGCTGCGGGCAGTAACGAGCCATGAACACCAAGACGACGCTGTTTCTGTTGTTGGCGGCCGTAGTGGCGGCCGGCGTGTTGTTCCTCACCGTCCAGCCGTGGAAGGCCCCGGAGACGGCCAAGGAACCCGAGCCGGCGGCCAAGCCCCTCTTTGAGAAGAAGCCCGAAGGCATCGACCGCGTCGAGGTCGTGCTCCGCGACGGCGGCAAGAGGGCCTTCGCCAAGGAGGGCGACGACTGGGCCATGACCGAGCCGCTCCAGGCGCCCGCCAACAAGTACGAGGTGGACCAGATCGTCAACACCATCGGCGACCTCAAGTACACGCGCAGCTTCGGCAAGAACGACAAGGACCGGCCCAAGGAGACGACCACCGGGCTCGACAAACCTCTTGCCGTGGTCAGACTGTTCAAGGCCGGCAAGACCGAGGCGGAGGTGACCGTCGGTTCGCGGGCCCCCACCGGTACCGGCAACTTTTTCCGCCTGTCCGGCAGCGACGACGTCCGCCAGTCCGAAAACGATCTGACCTCGATCTTCAACAAGCGGCTGGATTCGTACCGCAACCGACAGGTCATGCAGTTCGACATGAAGGACGTGAGGCGGGTCACGGTCGAGGGGCAGCAGAACTACACGCTGGTGAAGACCGGCGACAACTGGGTGATCGAGTCGCCGGTGCGGGCCCGCGCGGACAAGGACAAGGCCGAGGGGCTCGTCCGGCCGATGACCAGCCTGTACATCCAGGAATGGCAGAGCGACAACCCGACCTCGTATGCTCTCTACCAGCTCGAACAGCCGCGGCTGAAGGTCACGGTCGAGACTGAGCGGACGGTCCCCGCCAAATACGCGGCGAAAGACCCGGCGGCGACCCGCCCGGCCGATACCCAGCCGTCCACCGAGACCAGGACTTACACCCTCCTCGTGGGCGGGATGACCGGCACGGCCAGCAACAACTACTTCGCCAAGACCGGCTCGGCCCCCTGGGTTTTCTCGCTGAGCGAACACAGCGTCAAGGAGATGAGCGTTCCGCTGGCCGACTTGCAGGACAAGGTGCTGGCCAAGGTCGAGCAGGCCAAGGTCAAGAAGGTGGCCCTCCAGGCCGGCGGAGAAAGCGCCGTGCTGTCGAAAACCGACAAGGGCGAGTGGACCTTCGCCGATGGGACCAGGGCCGATCCGGCCGCGGTGGGGGACCTCATCAAGGCGGTGGCCGACCTGAGGGCCAACAGCTTCGCCGACCCGAAGATGCCGCTTCCGGCCGAGGACTGGTCCCGGCCGCGGGCCAAGGTCTCGTTGACCGTCGAGGGACAGGTCGAACCGGTTTCGCTGCTGGTCGGGGGCGCCACTCCCAGCGGCCGGATGGTCTACGTCCGCAACGAGGCCGAGGAGCCCATCGCGGCCGTCAACGAGGAGCTGGTGGCCCCGCTGCTGCTGCCGCCGGTGTCCTATCGTGACCGGCTGGTGATGACCGTGCCCCGCGAGCGGTTGAACAGGATCGAGATCACGCGGGCCAACGCCCCCGCGGTGTCGCTGGAGCGCAAGGAGGGCAAGTGGTCGATGAAGGCGCCGATCGAGGCTCCGGCCGACGCCGACGCCGTCCGCAACGTGGTCAACGACGTGGCCAACCTGTTGTCGAAGCGCGTGGCCGGCGTGGGCAGGAAGGCCGATTTCGGTCTGGACAAGCCCGAAGTTACGCTGGCTTTGTGGATCGACCGGGTCAGCGAGCTGCCCGGCGCGAAGGTCGTGGGGCCGGGCACCCAACCGGCCGGCACGCAGCCGGCCTCCACCCGGC
>JABRVU010000525.1:0-3849 GCA_039961895.1 Phycisphaerae bacterium
GTCAGCCCCAGGAAGGCCGTGCCGAACGTGCTGACCCGGTCGCTGATGCCGTCCTGCCGGAACTCCTCCTCGACGCTGCCGCCCTCCTGGGTCTTGCGGTGCAGGCGCAGGAACGCGGTGGCCAGGCGCTGGTCGCGCGTCGGGGCGGGCAGCAGGTCGCCGGCGAGCTGCTCGGTGATGAACTGATCGAACGGCAGGTTGACGTTGAACGCCCGGATCACCCAGTCGCGGTAGGGCCAGCCCTGAGTGTCCAGATCGGACTGATAGCCGAAGGAATCGGCGTAGCGGGCCACGTCGAGCCAATGGACGGCCATTTTCTCCCCGTAGCGCGGCGAGGCCAGCAGCCGATCGACGACGTTTTCGTAGCTCTTGACGGAATTGTCCAGCAGAAAGGCGTCGATCTCCTCCTGCGTGGGCGGCAGGCCGGTCAGATCGAACGTCACCCGGCGAAGCCAGCGCTCCTTGCCGGCCTCGCGGGCGGGGGATAGTTTTTCGGCCTCCAGCCGGGCCAGGACGAAGCGGTCCAGGTCGCTTCGCGGCCAGTTGGCGTTCTTGACCGCGGGCGGCTCGATCTTTTCCGGAAGGGGGATCAGCGACCAGTGGGCCTTGTACTCGGCCCCCTGCTCCACCCAGCGGCGAAGCAGATTCTTCTGGGCGTCGGTCAGCGTCAGGTTGGAATTGGCCGGCGGCATCCGGCGGAAGTCGCTGTCGGAGAAGATGCGGCTGATGGCCTCGCTCTCGTCGGGTTTGCCCGGCACGATCGGGCGGCTGCCGTCGCGGTCCCTGACCGCCTCTTCGCGCAAGTCTAGACGAAGTTTGGCTTTGCGCGTGCCGGCGTCGGGGCCGTGACAGACGAAACACTTATCGGCCAGCACCGGCCGGATGTCCCGGTTGAAGTCGATCCTGTCTGAGGTACCCTCGGCGCGCGCCCCAGCCGACATCGACACAACGATGCCCATCCCCCACACGAGGCAGCATGATGCCCGCCGGCTGATCATGTCCGGTCCAGCCTCCGGTCAGCGTGTCATCAAGGCGAACTCCGGCCTGGGCCTCATTTTACGACCACTTGCCGAGCGACACAAGCAGAGTTTTTGCCCTGAAACGGCTTGGTGCCTGGCCGCTGTGGAGTCCGGCTGCTATGGAATCCGGGTACCCGGCTTAGGTCACCCGCTCCGCGGAGTTCTGGCGACTGCAAGCTGGTAGAGGGTGCGCCCTTCGCGGAGGTATTTGATCTCGAAGTTGGTCTGGACACGCCCGTCGATCACGCCGGCTTCGGGAACGTCGAAGGGCACCTCGGCCAAGGCCGGCTCAGCCTGGACCACCGCCCGGATGTGCTCAAAGTATTCGGCGTGATCGGTCTGGATGGCGA
The DNA here is from genome assembly GCA_039961895.1 of Phycisphaerae bacterium. Lineage (GTDB taxonomy): Bacteria > Planctomycetota > Phycisphaerae > UBA1845 > PWPN01 > JAAXZI01. The sequence continues at coordinate 1,370 of JABRVU010000525.1, forward strand.
TCCGCCCGCCGGGAACCAGGGCCCTGACGGCCGCCGCGACGAACGGCGCTTGGATCAACCGCCGGCGGTGATGACGCTTCTTGGGCCACGGATCGGGGTGGTAGATGTGAATCATCGCCAGCCGCCCCGGCGGGAGATGATGACACACCAGGTTGGCGGCATCCGTCCGCATCAGACGAACGTTCGTCACGCCCCAGCGGGCCATGCGGTCGGCGGCGTAGCGGCAATACTTGTTGGCCCACTCGACCCCTAGAAACCCGCGGTCGGGATGGGCCCTGGCGCGGCTGAGCAGGAACGCGCCCTTGCCCGTGCCGATCTCGAGCTCGATGCAACGCCCGGGACCGAAGATCGCGTCGAGGTCGAGAATCACGCCCGGTTCAGGCGGAGCAAGCAGAATATCCTCCATCGTCGGCATATCGGGTATCTTCGCGGGCTGATGCCGGGCGTTCAACGGAGGTATAATATCGGCCGCGACTCCCTGGCTTGCCGTGGTGAGGGAAAAAGCCCGGACATGGCGACGCGGAGAGAACGATTTCGGATTCTTCTTCGTGTCTGAGGGTCTCCATGGTGAATGGGCGGTTCCATGCGTCGCAAGCTGGCCGACAACCTGAAGCGCATCCGGGACCGGATTCAATCGGCCTGTGCGCGGGCCGGACGGCGGGTGGAGGACGTGCGGCTGGTGGCCGTCACCAAGTCCGTCGAGATCGACGTGATCCGCTCGAGCATCGAACTGGGGCTCACCGACCTGGGCGAAAGCCGGCCCCAGGAGCTGGTCAAGCGGGCCGGCATGATCCGCGAGCATCTCTCCCGCCGCCGCACGCTCGAACCGGGCCACGCTCCGCCTGATCCGCGCTGGCACATGATCGGGCATTTGCAGCGCAACAAGGTGCGCATGATCTTGCCCTGGGTGGAGATGATCCACTCGGTGGACAGCCTGCGCCTGGCGGACGAAATCCACGATGAATCGCAGCGTATCGGCCGGATCATTCCCGTCCTGCTGGAGGTCAACGTCTCCGGTGAGAAGAGCAAGTTCGGCATCGCCGTCGGAGCGGTCGCGCACGTCATCGAGCACATCCGCGACCTGTCCGGCCTTCACATCCGCGGGCTGATGACCATGGCTCCGCTGAGCGAGAACCCGGACGCGGCCCGGCCGTTCTTTGCCCGGCTGCGCGAGCTGCTCGAGGAGCTGCGCAGCGAGCGGCTGGTGGGGGCGGACTGCCGCGAACTGTCCATGGGCATGAGCAACGACTTCGAGGCCGGCATCCTGGAGGGAGCCACGCTGATCCGCGTGGGCAGCGCGCTCTATGACGGCGTCGCCCAGGAGGTCGCCAGCCGGACGGGGGATGAGGGCTAGCGCGCTCAACCGGCGGTCAGGCGGTCAGTCTCCAGGCCCGCAGCAGTTCGGCGACGCTCCAGGCCTGGGCGATGCATCCGCCGGGCGCGTGCGGCGGGTCGCCGTCGAAGACCTCGCTGACCGAGCCGAGGCCGGCTTCGTCGAGATGGGCGATCAGGGCGGCGAGCTTCTCTCTTGCCGCCGACCTGGCCGCCGCCCCCGTGCCGTGAACGCGCAGATACGCCTCGACGTACGGTCCGATCAGCCAGCTCCACACCGTGCCCTGGTGATACGCGCTGTCGCGCTCGAAGGGGTTGCCGGCGTAGCGCCCGCGATAGCGCGGGTCGGCCGGCGAGAGCGATCGCAGGCCGTAGGGCGTCAGCAGATGTTCCTCGACGGTCTCCAGCACCGCCCGGCATTGCGATGCCTCCAGCGGCGAATGCGGCAGGCTGACCGCGAAAATCTGGTTGGGCCGGATGGACGCATCGCGCTCCGAGCCGCGCACCACGTCGAACAGGCACCTCCGGGCGGGGTCCCAGAACTGCTCGACGAAGGCCCGGCCGGTCTTCCGGGCCTGTCGGCGGTACCGCTCGGCCGGAAGCGGCTCGTCCGCCTCGATCAGCTCGGCCAGGGCCAGCAGCCCGTCGTACCACAGCGCGTTGATCTCCACCGGTTTGCCGTGCCGCGGCGTGAACACGACGTCGCCGTACTTCGCGTCCATCCAGGTGAGCTGCGTGCTCGCGTCGCCGCAGCTCACCAGCCCGTCGGAATCGACCCGGATGTTGAATGGCGCGCCCTTCACGAAGCCGTCGATGATGCGGGCGCAGGTCTGGCCGAGAAAGTCGCGCCAGGCGGTTCGGTCGCCGCTCCGCCGGCAGTACTGGACCGCGGCGTGCAGGTACCACAGGCTGGCATCGACGCTGTTGTAGTCGCAGCCGTCGCCGTAATCGCTGAACCGGTTGGGGATCAGCCCGTCTTGCTGGGCCGAGGCGAACGTTTCGAGCACCTGCCGGGCCTCGGCGAAGCGCCGTGTTTCCAGCAGCAGGCCGGGCAGGGCGATGAACGTGTCCCGGCCCCAGTCGCCGAACCAGTGATAACCCGCCAGGATGGTGGTGGAGTCGGAGCCGTCGGCCCGGCGGCGCTTGAC